>NZ_JMKT01000009.1:0-300000 GCF_000686525.1 Desulfonatronovibrio hydrogenovorans DSM 9292 | reverse complement strand
ATTCCAATCCAGAGCGTGAATTTCGATTTCATAACTTCCTACCTCGCAAAAAGTTAAAGATGAAATACCACCCAAGGCCTTTTTGGTCACCACGATTCAAAAAAGCAAAGTTAAAAAAGGCAAAATTTAATACCCCAACAAGAATTGTTTGTAAAACCTTTATTAAACCCTCCAGTAGAAATCGTTCAGCCATTGTTGAACTGACCTGGAAAGATCGAATTGACCATGAGCTTGGATTCTTATCCTACTTTTATGCCAAAAAATATTCATAGATTTAATCAATTGCTACGATCAGAGAAGATTAAAAATAAGTATTGGACATAGTTTCAGAAATAAAACTAATTCCATGGAGTAAGTACGCATGCAGCACAGGATATTCCATAATAACACACAATGCCGATTTGGCGTGTTAACTCTGCATTCTATTTTTGAAATTTTCTTACTGTCCCAAGGCTCATCAAAAACAGATGGGTCTTTTTAAAACCCAAGGTCCTAGGAGGTAGATCATGGCTAAAGTTGGCGTATATGTGTGCCATTGCGGGACGAACATCGCCGGCGTCATCGACGTGGAGGCTGTTCGGGCGTTTGCCGAGGCCTTGCCTGAGGTGGTGGTGGCCCGCAAGGATTTGTTTATGTGTTCGGATTCGGGTCAGGAGCTGGTCAAGCAGGATATCAGGGAGGGTCTGGTGGACCGGGTTGTGGTAGCTGCCTGTACTCCCAGGACCCATGAGCCCATATTCAGGGCGGCTGTGGAGTCAGCCGGTCTGAACAAGTATCTGTTTGAGATGGCCAACATCCGGGATCAGGACAGCTGGGTCCATCCGGACAATCCGGAGCAGGCCACAGAAAAGGCCATGAAGCTTCTGGCCAGTGCAGTGGGCAAGGCATCCAGGCTCAAGCCTCTGGAGGACAAGTATGTTGATGTGACCCAGGCAGCTTTGGTCATTGGCGGAGGCGTAGCCGGGATATCATCAGCCCTGGAGCTGGCCAACATGGGCTACACCACCTATCTGGTGGAAAAGGAACCGTCCATTGGCGGGATCATGGCCCAGCTGGACAAGACCTTTCCCACCAACGACTGTTCAGCCTGTATCCTGACTCCTTTGATGGTGGATGTGGGCAATCACCCCAACATCAAACTGATGACCTACAGCGAAGTGGAAGAGGTCGAGGGTTTTATAGGTAACTTCACTGTCAAGGTCCGCCATAAGCAGAGCTATATAGACTGGAAGAAGTGTACTGGTTGCGGCGATTGTGCCGAGGTCTGTGTAGAGCAGACCAAGGGCAGGATCCCGGATGAATTCAACCAGGGTCTGTCACCCAGGGGAGCAGCCTATATTCATTTTCCCCAGGCTGTGCCCAAGAAGGCAGTAGTGGATGCTGCCAACTGTATCAGCTGTAAAGGCCATAAGTTTGGTCAGGAACCCAAGATCAGCAAGAAAACAGGCAAGCCCATGATTGCCCCCTGTCAGGAGGCCTGTCCGGCTGATGCCATTGACCGCAGCCAGCAGTTTGATCCCAATGGAACCATTGAAGAGATAAAGGTTGGATCAATTGTGGTGGCCACGGGCTATCAGGTCATGGACAAGAAGTGGTTCAAGGAGCTGGCCCCTGATTCCCCCAATGTGGTAACAGCCCTGCAGCTGGAAAGGATCATATCAGCCACTGGTCCTTCCGGAGGCAAGCTTGTCCGTCCCTCAGACCAGCAAAAACCCAAGACCATCACTTTTGTGTCCTGTGTCGGTTCCAGGGATGAGAATTTCCATACCTACTGCTCCAGGGTCTGCTGCATGTACATGATCAAACAGGCCAGGCTGCTCAAGGAGAAATATCCGGACCTGAATATCAATATGCATTTCATTGATGTCCGGGCCGCAGGTAAGGAATATGATGAGTACTATACCGGAGCCCGGAAGATGGGCATTAATATACTCAAGGGTAAAGTAGGCGGTCTGGAAGTCCTGCCGGAAGACCGGCTCAGGGTTCTGGCCTATGACATGGAAGGAGCTGTACCCATTGAATACGAATCCGACCTGGTTGTTCTGGCCACAGCCATAGAGCTGCCCGAAACCGCCAAGAAGCTGGCCCAGGCCACAGGCCTGCAGTTCTGCGGATCTCATTTTTACCGCGAACTCCATCCCAAGCTTGGACCTGTGGAAACTTCAGTCCGTGGTCTTTTCCTGGCTGGATGCTGTCAGGGTCCCAAAGATATTCCGGACACCGTGTCCCAGGCCAAGGGTGCAGCAGCAGTTGCTGCAGTTCCTCTGGCTCAGGGCAAGGTCAAGATCGATCCCATCATATCCGAAGTTCACGCTGAAAAGTGCAGTGGATGCGGCATCTGCATCCCTCTTTGTCCCTATGATGCCATCACCTTCAGGATGGTGGCTGACCGTCCCAGGGCTGAGATCGACATGACAGCCTGCAAAGGGTGCGGAGTATGCACCACGGCCTGTCCATCAGCAGCCATTATTCTGCATGGATACGAAGAAGATCAGATTTACGCCCAGATAGCCGCGTTAACTGCTTAGGAGGAAGACATGTCCGATTATATCAAATTAGACAGTGAAAAGATATCCGAGGGGGTCAAGACCATCACGGAGCTTGGGGGGCACGGCATACTCAAGTGTGTCCAGTGCGGGGCCTGCTCAGCGGTCTGCCCTGGAGTCAAGGCCGGGTTCCCGGTCCTGTGCCGGCTGCTCATCAAGAAGGTTCTGGATGGTCAGCTGGAAGAAATGATCGAGGAGAGTTCATCCTGGGGCTGTCAGGCCTGCAACAGGTGTACAGAAGTCTGTCCCCAGGGGGTCAGACCCCAGGAAGTAGTGTTTGCCTTCAGGCGTTATCAGGCCAATGAACTGGCCTTTTCCACCTCGGCCATCACCAGCCAGATGAATCTTCATTCTTATGGCCATGCGGTTTTCAGCGATGCCAGGGAACTGAGGAAGAAAGTCGGTCTTGCACCTGAAGCCCCTACTTCAGCCTATAATGAAAAGGCGCAGAAGGAAATTCAGACACTACTGGAAAACAGCCCCATGGGCGAACTGGGATTATATTAAGGAGGCTGGAAATGGAAAAACTCGGTTTATATCTGGGATGCAATATCCCGTTCAAAGCTCCGGACATTGAACAGTCCTTCCGCAAGACCTTTCCCGTCCTTGGGATTGAAGTGGAAGACCTGGAAGGTGCCACCTGCTGTCCGGCCTGGGGAACCGCCCCATCATTTGATCTGGATACATGGTGCGCCATCTCATCGCGAAACATCATCCTGGCTGAAGATAAGAATATCGATCTGATGACCGGCTGCAACAGCTGCTTTGGCATCATGAGCGAGGCCAAGCACTTTATTGAAGATGATCCGGCCCGGAAAAAAAGGGTTAATGAGAACCTCAAGGCCATTGATCGTGAGTTCAAAGGCACCTCTAACATCTATCATATTTCTCATGTTCTTTATGAAAAGGTTGGTCCGGAAAAGATTAAGGAAAGCCTGGTCTATTCTCTGGATGGCCTCAAGGCTGCTATCCAGCCTGGCTGTCATATCCTGTGGCCGTCTGATGTGTATCACGTCAAGGAAAAGAACTCGTTTTTCCCGACTATTCTCAAGGAACTTACTCAAGCTCTTGGAGCTGAGGTTCCCCATTACAGCCGGCTGGAGTTCTGCTGCGGCATGGGCGGGATGCGTTCAACTGACGTAGAAAAGTCTTTGAAGCTGTTTACAGATAAGCTCATGTCCATGAAGGAAGAGATTGATCCGGACATGATCGTGACCACTTGTTCCTCCTGTTTTCTGCAATTCGACATGTCTCAGCAGATACTCAAGGAACGTGGAATGATCGATTTCACCATTCCAGTGTTCTACTATACCCAGGTTCTGGCCCTGGCCCAGGGTTTTGATCCTGCCCAGGTTGCGGCCATCAGCCAGACCCCCAGGGATGCAGTCATCTCGGAAATCCAGAGTGAAAAGAGAAAAATAAATAAGGGATAACCAGGAGGATAATTAAATGTCTTTCAATCCGAATATTGTGGGGTTTGCCTGTCAGTGGTGCACCTATGCCGGGGCTGACCTGGCTGGTAACCTGCGCTGCAAATACCCTCCCACCATTAAACTCATCAAAGTACCCTGTTCTGGCAGTGTTGAACCGGAGTATATCCTTGAATCACTGGCCAGGGGCGCTGATGGTGTACTTGTTGGTGGCTGTCACTATGGTGATTGCCACTACAAGGATGGCAACTACAAGACTTCCCGCCGGATGACCGTACTTAAGAAAATGATTGAAGACGCAGGGTTCGATCCCAGGCGTTTCAGACTGGAATGGATATCCGGAGCCGAGGGCAAGCGGTTTGCCGAAGTGGTGGAGGAATTCACCAGAGAGCTGCAGGAGCTTGGTCCCAATCCTGTCAAGGAGGATGCATAAATGGCTGAAAAAATAAAATTCGGTTTTCTGCTGGCCGGCGGTTGTGCTGGCTGTGAAATGGCTTTGGTGGACATGTCAGAGAAATTACTGGACGCCCTGGGGCATTTGGATGTGGTTTTCTGGGCGCCCACAGTAGCTGACGTCAAGTACAAAGACCTGGAAGCCATGGAAGACGGGTACATTGACCTGGCTTTTGTTGATGGAATGATCAGAAACACGGAAAACGAACATACTGTTAAAGTTCTGAGGCAGAAATCCAAGACTCTGGTAGCTTTTGGCGCCTGTGCAAGCCTTGGCGGCATTGCAGCCCTGGGCGACTGTCACTCCCAGGAGGAGCTGTTCAGTCAGGCTTATAAAGACACCTTCAGCACTGACAACCCTGACGGGATTTATCCTCAGCCCGAATGCACCTGGGAAGGAAAGTATGATTTGACCCTTCCGGCTTTCACCAACCGGGTCAGTACTATAGATCAGCTGGTTGAGGTTGACTATTTTGTAGGCGGTTGTCCTCCTCACCATGACTTCATTGCCCAGCTGGTTCAGGCCATTGTCAGTGGAAACCTGCCTGCCAAGGGATCTTGGCTCACCTCGGGCAAAGCTGTTTGTGACATTTGCAAACGCAATCCAGCTGACCATGATCAGAAAAGACTGCCTATCGGAGAGGTGTTCAGGACTGTGGACGGCCGCCCGGATGAAGATAAGTGTCTTCTTCAGCAGGGATATATCTGTTTTGGTCCTGTCACTCAGGGTGATTGCGGTGCATCCTGTCTGAATGTGAATATACCATGCCGTGGCTGTGGAGGTCCTATTCCCGGTGTCAGAGATTACGGGGCAAGGTGTGTTTCAACCATTACTTCCAGCTTGAAGGATGATGAAACAGCGGAGGAATTTGTTAAAAAATTTAATGATATGGCTAAATTCTGCTATCGGTACTCATATTCGGCAGGAATACTTAACCAGAAGTTGACCCCGGGCAAATGATCTTCTTTTAACCCGTGAGGGGTAGTCATGAGTAAAGTGACAGAACTGCTGAAAAAAGCAGTAGGGATGTGTCGAGGACAAATCAAAGGAGAAAGCAAAGTGAAAAAAATAGAAATCAATCCCATGACCCGCCTGGAGGGGCACGGCAAGATCGCCATTTTCCTTGATGAAAGCGGCAATGTTGACGACGCCTTTTTCCAGACAGTCGAATTTCGCGGGTATGAAAAATTCCTGCAGGGCATGCCCATTGAAGAGGTGCCAAGGACCGTATCCACGGTCTGCGGAGTGTGCAGGGCAGTGCATTTTCTGTGTTCCATGAAAGCATCTGATAACGTGTACGGGGTAACTCCTCCGCCCACGGGCAGGAAGCTACGGGAACTCTTCTACAGCGCCCATACCGTAGAAGACCACACGGCAATTCTGTATGCCCTTGGTTTCCCGGATTTTGTGGTCGGTCCGGATGCCTCTCCTGCTGAACGCAATCTTATCGGACTCATCAACGCTGTAGGTGTTGAGACAGGAAGGATGGTCCTTCAAAAACGCAGTCTGGCAGTCAAAATATTTGAGATTCTTGGAGGCAAACCCAATCATCCTGTTGCTGCACTGCCTGGTGGGTGGTCCAAGAGGCTGAGTGAGGAGGAAAGGGCCCAGATTGAGAAATGGTCAGAAGAGTTGGTTGAACTGGGTAAGCTGACCCTTCAGGTCTTTGAGGATGTTGTCCTTAAAAATCCCAAGTACATGGAACTGGTCACAGGGGATATGTACAAGGTCGAGGTGGGCTACATGGCTTCTGTGGATGAACAGAACAGATTCACCCTATACGACGGTACCCAGAAAGTCATAGACGCCAAAGGTGATCTTGTCGGTACTTTCACCGGTAAAGAGTACCTTGATTTTATCTCTGAAAGAGTGCTACCATGGTCTTATCTTAAATTCCCTTATAACAAGAAACTTGGCAGCTGGGACGGCATTAAGAGCGGACCAGACACCAATATCTATTGCGTGGGCCCTTTGGCCAGGATGAACGTGGTAGACTCCATGAGCACTCCCCTGGCTCAGGAACATTTTGAAAAGTTTCATAACACTTTTGGATTAAAGCCAGTTCATTACATCCTCGGTTACCATTGGGCCAGGGCCATTGAAATACTGGCTGCAGCTGAAAAGTGTCTTGAGCTTTCCAGAGATCCTGAAATTACTGGTTCAGACACCTGGAACAAGCCTACTTCCTGCACTGGTGAAGGTGTCGGGATCATCGAAGCCAACCGGGGAACCCTGATTCATCACTATATCACAGATGATAACGGTATAGTTCAAAATGCAAACCTCATCGTATCAACTACCCACAACAATGCGCCCATAAATCTGGCTGTCAAGACTGCAGCCAAGCATTTCATCAAGGATGGAAATGTTTCCGAAGGACTTCTCAATCATGTGGAAATGGCCTTCAGACCGTATGACCTGTGTCTGGCCTGTGCCACCCACACGGTCACAGCTGGACAGCTTCCAGTTGAGGTGAATATCTACAAGAGTGACGGTGAGATCCTAAGGCAAATGAAAAACTTCTAAACCCTTAATATAATCAGTCCCGGAATGCGGAGAGCATGGATATTCCTTTGATCGCTTCATGCTTCTCCGCGATTCCAGGACGAAGCTATCAAGCTTTGAGAACAATCCAGAATAATAATTTCATTGAATCCAATAACCATATCATGGCGGCACTTTGATGAATTGCAGTAAAACCATCGCGTTAGGCATAGGCAACCCTCTTCTTCAGGATGACAGGGCTGGTCTTGAAGTTGTTCAGAGACTTTCCAGTATGGACCTCTCAGTGGATATTCAGGAGCTGTACACTGTAGGCCTGGATGTCCTGGACCGGCTCATGGGATATGACCGGGCCTTTGTAGTTGACGCCTGTAAACTGGGTTACCAGCCTGGGACCGTGGTTGAGGTAACTGTTGACGATATTTTTTCTTCCCACTCATTATCCAATTCCCATGCAATAACTCTGGGAGCTACCCTGAAAACCGGATATGAACTTTTTCCGGATCAAATGCCCGGGGAGATATACATTCTACTGATTGAAGTTGAAAAAATTGAAGAATTTACAAATGTTATGACCGAGGTTGTTGAGAATGGAGTGGACAGGGCAGTGGCCTCAATAGCAGCAAGAATAAAGGGTGAGAAAATGTCCTGCCAGCCTTTTTGCCAGGTTGGATCGACATAATGCAGTTGATTACCATTTAATAAGGAGGGGGGTATGAAATTCAGTGTAGGCCTTGGTAAAGAAGGCGGAGAAAAGAGACTGGAGCAAAATGGTGTCTCCAGGCGTGATTTCATGAAGTTCTGTGCCACTGTGGCTGCTGTTATGGGAATGGATGCAACCTTTGCACCCAAGGTTGCCCAGGCCTTGACAGCTCCAAGAAGGCCCTCAGTGGTTTATCTTCATTTTGCCGAATGCACAGGCTGTTCCGAGTCGGTGCTGCGGACAATTCAGCCTTATGTAGATGATCTTATCCTGGACACCATTTCCATGGATTATCACGAAACCATCATGGCTGCTGCCGGAGATGCGGCTGAAGAGGCCCTGGAGCAGGCAATAAACGCTCCCCAAGGATTTATCTGCGTTGTGGAGGGTGCTATTCCAACCAAGGAAAACGGGATTTACGGCAAGGTTGGCGGACACACCATGCTCCAAATGGCCAATGAAATCATCCCTAAAGCCCAGGCCACCATCGCCATTGGTGCCTGTGCCAACTTTGGCGGGGTACAGGCTGCAGCTCCAAATCCCACCGGAGCCAAGGGCGTCAATGACTTTTTAAAGGATAAAGGCATCAAGGCCATTAACATTGCTGGATGTCCACCCAATCCTTACAATTTTGTGGGAACCGTTGTCCATCTTCTGACAGAAGGAATGCCTCAGGTTGATTCGCTCATGCGGCCAACCATGTTTTATGGAACTTCAGTCCATGAATTGTGCGAACGACTTGATCACTACATTAATGGAGAATTCGCCTATTCCTTTGATTCTGAAGAAGCCAAAAAGGGATATTGTTTGTATGAGCTGGGCTGCCGCGGGCCCTGGACCTATAACAATTGTCCCAAGATCAAGTTTAATCAGACCAACTGGCCGGTTGAGGCCGGACATCATTGTATAGGCTGCAGCGAGCCGGACTTCTGGGATACAATGAGTCCTTTTTATGACCTGTAAACCCTTTTAAGCAGTTCAAGGGTCAGACTGGTCAGAATCTGCTGCTTAGGTTTCCGGTCTGCAAGAACAATGGTTTGAATAGAAAGTTCACCACAGAGAATAATCTGCAGTTACAGAGGAGCAACAAGGTCAGGCCAGCTGTACTCAACTGCCTCTGCCCTCTCTGTAATAAAAATTTTATGAAATCAGGAGGAATTATATATGGCCGGTTGTAAACCCCAGGCGGCACCGGTGATTCCGGTGACCCCCAAAAGCGATTTTTCCGGACCCATTATCATTGATCCGGTTACCAGGATAGAAGGCCACTTGAAAATGGAGGTGGAGGTTGAGAACGGACGGGTCAAGAATGCCTGGTCCAGTTCACAGCTCTTCCGGGGCCTGGAGATCATTCTGAAGGGTCGGGATCCAAGAGATGCCCAGCATATCACACAGAGGGCCTGTGGAGTCTGTACTTATGTCCATGCCCTTGCTTCCACAAGGTGTGTTGATAATGCGGTTGGAGTGGAGATTCCAGAGAATGCCAGAATAATCCGGAACCTGGTCATGGCTTCCCAGTTCATGCATGACCATGTGGTCCACTTCTACGTGCTCCATGCCCTGGACTGGGTGGATGTGACCAGTTCCCTCAAGGCAGATCCCAGGAAAGCAGCCCAGATTGCCAATGATATATCTCCTCGAAAAACAACTCCTCAGGAGTTGAAAGCAGTCCAGGAAAGGCTGACCAAGTTCGTGGAGAGCGGGCAGCTCGGACCTTTTACCAACGCTTACTTTCTGGATGAGCATCCAGCCTATTACCTGCCACCAGAAGTCAACCTGATTGCCACGGCCCACTACCTGGAAGCTCTGCGTCTCCAGGTCAAGGCAGCCAGAATGATGGCCATCTATGGCTCAAAAAATCCCCATACCCAGTTTACTATTGTAGGCGGGGTAACCTGTTATGATGGGCTGAGAAAGGAACGAATTGACCAGTTTGCAGAGTTGTTAAAAGAAACAAGGGATTTTATCGAAGACGTTTATATTCCCGACCTCCTGGCTGTGGCCTCATTTTATAAGGATTGGGCAGGGATCGGTGGAACCCATAATTACATGAGCTTCGGGGAATTCCCTAAAAATGAACAGGACCTTGAAAGCAGGTGGATTCCTCCTGGAGTGATTTTGAACAGAAATCTGTCCAGGGTGGATACTGTTGATCCGGGTGCAATTTATGAACATGTGGCAGCCAGCTGGTATGAAGGTAAAGAAGCCAAGCATCCCTATGAAGGTGTGACTGAACCTAAGTACACCAGTTATGACGACAAGGAACGCTATTCATGGTCCAAGGCTCCCAGGTACAATGATCAGGCCATGGAAGTTGGCCCTCTGGCTTCAGTGCTGGTGGCCTATGCCAAAGGTCAGCCGGAAATTGTCAATGCTGTGGACACAGTGCTCAGACACTTAGGGGTTGGGCCTGAAGCCCTGCACTCAACCCTGGGCCGGACAGCAGCCAGGGGAGTCAAGGCCTTGGTAATTGCCCAAAAAACTGCTGACTGGCTAAGAGAGCTTGAAGATAATGTGGCTGCTGGAGACACCAAAATCGCCCAGGACTGGGAGATGCCGGATGAGGCTGAAGGTGTCGGGTTCGCAGACGCACCAAGGGGTGGCCTCAGCCACTGGATTAAAATCAAAGACGGCAAGATTGAAAATTTTCAGCTGGTTGTTCCCACCACCTGGAACTTTGGTCCCAGATGTGCCAAGGGAATACTTGCCCCGGTTGAACAGGCACTTATCGGAACTCCAGTGGCTGATCCCAAAAGACCGGTGGAGATCCTGCGTACCATTCATTCTTTTGATCCATGCATTGCCTGCGGAGTGCATGTCATTGACCCGAAAACCAACGAGGTTTATAAGTTCAAGGCCAGCTAGGTTCAGCTGGCCACAATTTTGAAAATCAGAACAATTCTACTTGCTGCTACAAAGGACGCAGTGGTTACTGAGAGGGGGCGGCACAGGTACTGATGCCTGACCCCTCAGAGCCCTGTGTCCTTTGTGCTTTTTGGCAAGCTGTTTATTGTTCTCAGCTGCAGTAGGCTGTTATTCCGGATAAACCTTAATCTGTTATGGATAGTGGAATGAAGAAAATTTTGGTTCTAGGGGTAGGAAACATCCTTCTTGGAGATGAAGGGGTAGGGGTCCGGGTTGTTGAAAAGCTGGAGTCTGAGTTCGAATTTTCAGACAATGTCCGGGTCATGGACGGGGGCACCCTGGGCATCCGGCTCATGGACTATATCATGGAGTGTGATTATCTTGTGGTTGTGGACGCTGTCCTGAATAAAATGCCTCCAGGTACGGTTTACCGGCTGATTGGAGATGATCTCAGAAAAAGCATGGCCTTTAAAGACTCCATGCATCAGGCTGACCTGGTGGAAACCCTGACCCATTGTGAGCTCATTGGCAGCCGTCCAGAATGCGTGATTATCGGGGTTGAGCCCAAGGAATTTGCTCCCTGGAGCGAAAAGCTGACTCCTGAGGTTCAGGTTAAAATTGATGAATTGACTGAGATGGTCCTTAGTGAGGTCGAGCTGGCTGGTGGAACGTATCAGTCAAAAGACCAGACTTCATAATTCAAATTCTGCTCTGTTCAACACTGCCTTGTCCTCCAGAATGCTTAATGGAGAAGATTCTGTTTTTTTCTTGAGTTTAAAGCTGAATCATGATTCCATTAAGCATCTTGGCCTTATCAGGTCTTGTTCCTATTTCTGACAATTAAACCTTTGGTTTTAACCTCCTGGACATTGCATCATGGACTGTGACTCGGACAACATTAAAGATCAGGTCCTTTTAAACTGCCTTATCTCTGATGCTCGATTCGGCGGTGTATTCTCCCTGTGCGGTTTTCTGCTCCGGATGAGAGATTACTACAAATGGGAAAAAGGCCTTGAACCCTGGGATGAGCCTGACTACCAGGATCTTCTTTCCTGGGTGGAGATGAGGGAGGACAAGTGGGAGAGATCCAACCGCAAGGATCTGAATGCCATCCGGATCAACGGGCAGGACCTTGATCCTTTTGATACTGATCTGATCAACGCAAGGATTTCAGAGAGCGGACTGTTCTACGGAGCCGGGTATGCCACCGGCATGAAACCAACTTTTTTTCTGGCTACTGTTTTAGAAAGTAAGACCATCAAAAATATGCATGTCCACATTCTGGACAAGGAGCTGGCCAGGGACCTGTTTGCATCTCCGGCCATGCGCCAGGGTGACCATATCATCATCAGGCCCCAGGTCATGGCTGCTTACCTGTGGGATGTTATTATTGAAAAAAAAGCCTCTACCCTGGAAGCCTTGAGGTTTGCTCTTGCCCAGTATGATCTGGATGTGGACAACATGATGGACGTATCCAAAAGTCATCGGAAAACCCTGTGGAAGATGGCCCTGGATGAGTCAGATACCTGGGTGCACCATGAATTGGGAGAAGCACTCCAGCAGGAATTCGACCTGCAGATCTGGCAAGAGCTTGTGGCTCTCCATGCCAACACCCTGGTGGAAAGAGTTGCCAGGGCGGTCAAGGATCTCCTGGCAGACACCCATGAACAGGGACTTTTGGCGCATATCATCAGGCATGAAAAAAAGGCTTCAATGGGTTTTTATCTCTGCCTGATCCAGCCTCTTTCCCGGGCTTTGTTTCCAGAACTCATCCGGGCCTTTGAATTGATAAGCTCCGGTTCAGACTGGAACGAGCTGGAAAGGATCCGTCAACATGGTCTGACAAGAGCTGTTGAACTGGCTCAAAAGCTCACAGCCTGGCATCTCCAGGGACAGACTAGGGGCAAGGACTGGGTCCGGAAAACTGTTGAAAGCCAACTCATCCAACCGTTGAACATTTGCCCCACTGAAGACTAACTGCCACCTATCCATCAATTCTGCCTGTCAGCAAGACTTGGCAGGTCACCTCCATTACCGTCCATTCTTTCTTTTGGTCATAATCAAGCATTAAATAAAAAACCTCTCATAAAAATCCTGAATAGTTTTATACTTCTTGAATTATTATTATCAATTTGACCATTTTTTGAATGGTGTCCTACACTATAAATCAAAAGGTAAAATATATACGTTTTTAATAAGCTGTTTTTTGAGGAGCTGATGTCTGAAGCCTATCCTGATCATTGGGAATTTGATGATGAATTTGATGGTGGAGATGAAACCTGCGGCCGGGTGATCATCAATCTGTACACTTACCTGAAACCAATGCCTCCGGGTTACAGGATTCTTCTTATTTCCAAAGATCCGGCAGCTCCGATTGAGTTTCCCGCATGGTGCAGGATGACCAAAAATGCCCTTTTGGACATGGTCCATCCATACTACCTTGTAGAATACAAACCTGAACTAAAAAAGGAGTGAAACATGGCTGACAAATTCTGCGTAACTATTACCCATTGCCGGACTGACGGTGATAAGGCCACTCTTGGATTTGTGGTAGCCAACGCTGCTCAGGGTAGTGAAAAGGAAACCATGGTTTTTCTCAGCTCTGACGGTGTTTACTGCGCTGTCAAAGGGGAAGCTGAAAAGATTGATGAGGGCGCGCCCTTTGCACCGCTTAAAGAACTGGTTGGCAAATTTGTCAATGCAGGGGGTAAGGTATACGTTTGCACTCCTTGTCTGAAAAAACGCGGACTCGGGGAAAACGACCTGGTTGATGGGGCTACCCCAGCTGGCGGAGCAGCACTGGTGGAATGGCTTTCATCCGGTTCTCCCTGCGTTGGTTATTGATTCGTAATCCGGAAATAACCCGCAGGGACACTGACTGTCCGGTCCGGTTTCCTGTGGGTTATTTCATCTATCTCTGGATATTTTATAAATATTGTAAGCATCAACTATCAGCCAAAAGGTCATCCCATGACAGCACAATCAGGACAAACCAATCTTGAACAAGTAACTCCAGACCAGGTGTTTGATGGGGGGGATCTGGACTGCGGATCAGGGCTGATCCTGCTGATCCGGGAAAATATGCTCAAGGTCCAGCTAGGCGGGATTCTGGAAATGCGCAGCAGCGAGCCGACTGTTGCTGATGATTTGCCCCCATGGTGCCGGATGTCCGGTCACCACTATTTGGGTCAATTGGAAGGCAAGGGCTATGTGCGCTATTTTATCCGCAGGGGAGAGCCCAAAAGTGGAGAAGACTCTGAACAGGAAGCTCTACAAAAGGACAAGGAGCAGGCCAAGGAATATGAATGGCGGGTCAGGACCCGCTCCACAGGTCATCTGGAAAGTACAGTATATTGCCGCAATTTTTCCTGGAAACTCGGCCAGCCAGTCAGCTTTGAAGAAAAGGATACTCATCCCTGTGCAGTGGAAGCCATGCTCGGTGCTTTGGGCTCGTCCTTGAGTACTGCCTATGCAACTGAATGCTCCAAAAGCGGTCTGGAAATTGATGATATTGAAATCACCGTGCGGGCCAGGCTGATTAATGTTCTGGCTCATCTGGGGCTTGAAGATGGTGATCCTGGCTTTTCCAGTATTGAGGTCAAATGCTTTGCATCAACCATGGACGATGAAACCAAGGTCCGCCAGGTTTGGGAGCAGACAGTCAAGCGATCTCCTATTGCGGTGACCCTTGCCAAGGCAACTCAAGTCAATATCAAACTGCTGGTGGTGTAAAGTGTTTACAACTACTCAGGTTGGAAGCTGGCCGCGTTCAAGAGAAATGTTAAAGGCACTCCGGGACAGGCGTCTGGAAAAGATATCCAGGCAGGAGTTCAACACAATTGCCGACCAGGAAGTGGAACGGACTGTAAGAATCCAGGAGGATGCAGGCCTGGACATGGTGGTGGACGGTGAGCACAGAAGGGATAACTTCTACTCCTTTATCACGGACAAGGTTGAAGGCACCAGGCTCATGTCACTGGCTGAGATGCTTGATGAGGTGGAGGATAAGTCAGGATTTGAGGAAATGCTGGACACTTTGGATGTCCCGGCATCAGCCATTCGCAATCCCACCTGTGTTGGACGTCTGAAAAGAAGAGAGCCCCTGGCCCTGGAAGATTATCTGTTTGTCAAAAACATCACCCCGAAACCGGTAAAAATAACATTGCCCGGACCATATCTGCTGTCTCGGTCCATGTGGGTTACCAGATACGCAGGCAAGATTTACAAAGATCAGTTTGAGATGGGTGATGATGTGGTGCACATCCTGCGCAGCGAACTTAAAGAACTGGCAGAGGCCGGGTGCGAGTTTGTCCAGTTCGATGAGCCGGTTCTTACGGAAATAGTCATGTCCCAGGAGTGTGGTCGACGGACCTTCATGTGAGCCACCCTGGCCACCCGCCGTGACGTGGGTGTTGAACTTGAATACGCTGCCCAGCTTATGAACAGGATCATTGATGGAGTCAGTGGGCCACGCATCGGCATTCATATCTGCCGGGGCAACTGGAGCACCAGGGAGGATGTCCTGCTGACCGGAGACTATACTCCGCTTTTGCCTGCCCTGACCAGGATGAAAGTTGACCAGTATGTTCTTGAGTATGCCACGCCCAGGGCAGGTGAAATCAGGGTCGTGGGCCAAGCCTTGGCTGGAAACGTTCCTGGAACCCAGAAGCTTAGAGAGCTGGGACTTGGAGTGGTCAATCCCAGGACCAGTACTGCAGAAACCCCTGAGGAAATTGTAGCCAAGACCAGAATGGCCCTGGAGCACTACAAGCCGGAACAGATCTTTCTGAACACTGACTGCGGATTCGGATGTTTTGCCAACCGCTGTGTTAATGTAGAAGAAGTTGCTGCGGCCAAAATCAAGTCCATTGTTCAGGCTGCAGACATACTGCGAAAAGAATACTCCTGATACTTAGAACGCACTTTGGATTAAATCCAGGCATTCCTTTGACTGGTGTGGATCAAATTCTTCTATCACTGAACTCACCAGACCGTCCTTAAACACAAACACAGTGTCTGCCAGACGCTGCATCTGGCTCAGACTGTGCGTGACAGCCAGTACAGTGTATTTATTCTTTAGATTCAGGATCATTTCCTCAATTTTTGCAGTGGATCTGAAATCAAGTGAAGCTGAAGGCTCATCAAGCAGAATTACTTCAGGCTTCAAGCTGATTACTCTGGCCAAACAAAGTCTTTGCTGCTGGCCTCCAGAAAGCTCAAGAGCTCCTGCATTCAGACGATCCTTGACTTCTTTCCAGAGCCCAACTTCCTTCAGTGAACTCTCAATCCGTTCACTAACCTCCATTTTGTTCAGGCCAAGAGTAAGCTTTAAGGGTAAGGCAAGGTTTTTTTCAATGGAAAAGGGAAGAAGACTGGGATGTTGAAAAACCATGCCCACTTTCTGTCTAAGTCGGGAAAGTGGAAAGGTATTACTGTTGCATTCAATCCGGCCTTCTCTTAGCTGGATAGTGATCTCGCCTTTGGTAGAGCATCCTGGATAGAATTCATTCAGTCTGTTCAGAGAGCGAAGAAAGGTAGTCTTGCCTGAACCGGACGGTCCAACTGCCACATTTATGCGCCCTGGAAAAATCTCCAGACTTATTTTTTTTAAAGCACGGTTGCCGTTGAAAGATACAGACAGGTCTCTAGTTCTCACTTGAGGGCTTGTCAGCTGAGTCATCTTATGATCCATTTTTTTTCTATACTTTTTTGAAAAAGAAAGGCCAGGATAAAAAGGAGTCCTGTTATGATAAGCAGAACCAGGGCCGCACCATAAGCCTGTTCCAGTTCAGCTGAAGACCTATGCTCAGCAGCCAGATAATAGATCCTAAAAGGAATAGCCTCAAACTTATCCCAAAGACTCCTGGGCACAAAGGCCTGAGAAACAACCCCGGTCAGAAGGATGACTGCGGTATCTTCCGCAGCCCTGCCAATGGACAGTATGATGCCGCTAAGTATTCCCTTACTGGAAGACGGTAACAGAATATGTCTGATGTTTTGCCAGGTTGAAAAGCCCAAGCTTATGCCAAGCAGTCTTCTTTCTTCAGAGATACTTTGCAAGGAGTTCTGGGTGGTGCGGATAAGATAGGGCATGACCAAAAGAGCTATGCATACTGCTGCCAGCATCAGGCAGGTTCTGGCTTGGGGTAGAAAAGTGTTTTTCAGGAGAATTATAATGCTGAATCCGAAAAGACCCATAACAATTGATGGGATCCCAGCCATGAGGTCAACAGCAAAACCAGCGGCAGACTGTATTTTGGGAGAAGCGTACTCCGACAGGTAGATACCAGCTGCAACCCCAACAGGGATAGCTATTGAACAGGACAGGAGGACCAGAGCGATAGTTCCGGCCATGGCTGGCCATAGGCCACCGAATACCGGCTGTGCCCCTGTGATGGCCTTGAGCCAGTTGGCCTGACCAAAAAAAAGTTCCAAATTTATAGTAGAGTAACCTCTTAATGCAAGAAATCCAATAAGGATGAATATGGCTGACATTGCGGTAAAGGTGGCCAGCCATGCAAAAGCGGTAAAAAATTTTTCCAGAAAAAAGCGCATTATATTTTTCATTTCATCACAAAGAAAACATGATAAGTGCAATGTCGTTTTTTTGTTGATTATGGGTTGAAGACATAAGGTTATTGACTGCTATTACCAATCTTTCGGATTATGATGTTAATTGCAGTCATTAAAATGAAAAGAAGCAGGCCTGCAGCAAATACGGAGTGATAGAAAGTACTTTGGCTGTCGGTAGCTATTACAAGCGCTATATGGGAGGTCAAAGTTCTTATCGAGTCAAAGATTGATTGGGGAACCAAAGGAGTGTTTCCAGCGAGCATTAAAGAAATCAAGGTATCCCCGACTGCGCGACCGAATCCGAGTATACTGGCTATAATTAGACCTTTCTTAGTCAGGGGAAAAAGGATAAACAAAAAATACTGGCTTTTTGAGAAACCTAAGGCTGCACCAGTCAATTTTAGCTCTTTGTCCTTTTCTCTTATATACGCTGAGTAAACCAGCACTATTGTTGGCAGAATTAGCAGACTCAGAGTTATTGTTGCGGTCAACAAGGAGAGTCCGGTTCCTTTATCCAGCCAGTCCCTGATTAACGGGACTAGTAGAAAAATGGAGACAAAGCCATAAATGACCGTTGGAATGCTGGTCATATAATGGACTATTGCTGAAACCGGCCTGGCAAATCTACCCGGAGCAAGGACTGAGATAAAGGCACAAATGCCTATGCCAGCAGGGCAGGCGATAAGCAAGGCTCCAGTGGACAGTAGAAGGGATCCTACCATCATGGGCATTATGCCGAAATGACCACTAAAAGGTCTCCACTCCCAGGAAATAACCGTTCTTAAACCTTCAATGGAAAACAAGGGAAGGGAAAAGTACAGCAGCAGGGCAAAGATTGACAATGCCGCTACTACGGAGACCATAGTAGCGGCAAACAAAGTGGCCTTGATCAGCCTTTCTCTTAACTCCAGGCTCTGCAAGGTTAATCCTTCTTATTTTGTTGGAATATATCCAGCTGCGCGAATTATTTCAGCTCCATCATCTGAATAGATATAGTCAATGAAAGCCTTGACCAAAGTAGAGGGGTCCCCTTTGGTGTTCATGTAAAGCAGTCTGACAACAGAATAGCTGCCATCGATGGCAGTTTCCTGGGAAGGCAGTACACCGTCAACTTCCAACGGTTTGATGGAATCGTCGATATGTCCGATGCTCATATAGCCAATCGAGTTGGCATCATTAGAAACAGCTACTTTCATGGCACCATTGGACTGAACTATGTTGGCAGTCAGGGCTATATCACCCCTGTCCAGGAGTCTTTTCCAAAAAACATCATGAGTTCCGCTAGCTTCCTCCCTGCCGTATAAGTTTATACGGGCATCCCTTCCTCCCACTTCCTTCCAGTTGGTTATCTCACCGGAAAAAACAGCCCTGATTTGTTCGGCACTAAGACCGGAAACAGGATTGGAAGGGTGAATAACAGGTGCTACGCCATCAATGGCAAATGGAAAGGATTTCAGTCCGAAGCGGTTAATTTCTTCTTGAGAAAGGGCACGTCCTGTATTGCCAATATCAACCAGACCTTCACCCGCCTTTTGGACTCCAATGCCGGTTCCGCCCCCTGCAACTGAAATCCTTATACCGGAATTGCGAGTCATAATGCGCTGGGCAGCTTCGTTCATTACAGGAATATGAGCGGTTCCTCCTGCGATTTCAATTGTTCCCTGATACTGATCAAAGTCATCCAGGGATATAGCCCAGGCAGGTCCTGAAATTAAAAGTATAAATGACAAAACTATCAAAGATAAAGGTATTTGAAGCCGGGTTTTAAGGGTCATGTTGCCTCCTGAGTTAGAATGGTTCAAGTTATCTATGGTAATCAAAAATATTGCTAAATATTTTTCTAATACAACCAGAGCCAATCTATAGTCCAATATAATAAAACTATAGATAGTTATGTTTTTTATTGGGATAATCTATGGATTTTTAAATAGGGTAGGTTGAGTTAGGGAGATCAGTCTCTATATGCTCAAGGCTACTAGGCAGGAAGCCGCCTAAGGATGCACTGGAAAAGGACCCTTAGAATAGATCCTGAGCCATTTAAACGGCCCCTGGACCCTGCTGTGGCTTTTCTTCTCAAAAGAGGAAAAATACTTTTAAGCTTTTGCCCTGGATGTGAAATATCCAGGGATAGAGATTTCAGGTATTGAAAATTATTCCCCGATAATTTTAATCAAAACCCTTTTCTTTCTGCGTCCATCGAATTCTCCATAAAATATCCTTTCCCAGGTTCCAAGGTCCAGGCGGCCTTTGGTGATGGCCACAACCACTTCCCGACCCATGATCTGCCTTTTCATGTGGGCATCAGCATTGTCTTCGCCTACGTTGTGACGATAACCAGAAACCGGTTCGTGGGGGGCCAGTTTTTCCAGCCATATCTTGTAATCGTGGTGCAGCCCGGATTCATCGTCGTTGATAAATACACTGGCAGTGATATGCATGGCATTCACAACATAAAACTAATAATAATGATCTATTCGTATTGGAAGGCGTATTGGCTGCCTGATTTTCTGGACTTTCAATCAACCCCGCTCGGGCATATCGCCAGGGCGGGGTTTTTTTGTGGATTACTTTTATTGACCTGAAAATATTAAGAAAGGGTATTTCTTAATGGTATTTATTAAGGACCCAGGCAGAAATGTCAGGGGTTTTTTGTGGGAGTTATAGAAAGCAATCTATTCCACCCCTCACCTTGAAATAAAATCATGTCGTTATGTATGTAGCATTCCAGGTTATGCTTTATTGCTTCTAAAAGATACCTTGGGTGAATAATAAATTCAGGGATATCGCCATCAACCCTTACCTTTGTGGATTCCTCAAACCAACCCTCTTTCTTTGGTGTAGCCCCATACCCGGTTTCATTGCTTGCTTTTATGGTCATACCATCATTCTGAAAACCAAGATAAATAGTTTCTTCAAGGAAATAATCTCTCTTTGCAAAAACATAAGCCCGTTCAATCATTTTCTTTATATCGGGAGGGAAAACGACCTTGACAGCATTATCAAGGTTCAATGCCTGTTCACGGATATGGGAACAGTCTTTGTACTTTTTATCAAAAATCCTGGAAGCAAATTTAGTATCTTGCGTTAACTTAAAGTAAACCCATTCTCCACCTCTTGCGATATAAGAGGGGCGGTATTTAAGTAAATCCAACGCCGAAGTACCATGAATAAGAAACGACTTGATAGGAATTTCCGGCACATTGCACCAAGTCATTTTTATTTTGTTCGTTGATTCAACCAGGTCTTTATTGACATGAATGTGGCAGAAAAGGGGATTACATGCATCCTCTGAATAAGTTTCGCAACAGAAACGCAGGGCAATCATGAATTTGTCAGGATCGGTGATTTTCTTCCAAGTCCTGGGTCTGTTAATTTGTTTGAACAGGTGTTTATTTCTAAATGGTTCTAAATTAAAATTGTAAGAGGTGCTACTTGCCTGGATAAGTAATTGATCGCCAACGGCTTCAACTTGAAGTTCTTTAGATTTGTCTTTCTTCAAAACGGAAAGTAAGATTTTACCCGGAATACAGCCCTCAATACCCAAGGGCAATGGATGAGAAATGCTGATCCGGTCATTGTAAGTTACAACCCGGTCATCCATGAAAGCGAAATGCGTGGATTGCTCAATAACATCTTTGTTGGCCAGTCCTGGCTTTGTAAGTTCCAGGGCATCAAGGAATGTTTTTCTGTCAATGGTTGTTTTCATATAGATATTTTCAAGAAATAGAAATTTTCAAGTAATTGAAAAGCTACCATCCTTCCAGGTCTGCTTTCCTTTCCTCTGCGATGATCTTCATTTCATTTTCAAACATTCCAGCCTGTTCCCTTTCAAATTCATCATCTTCAACATCATATTCGGAGCGTTCAGCAATTTGTTTCTTTGCATTTAATATGATTTTGTTTCTAAAGGATTCCAATGTTGGACCGTATTTCTCCTTAATTTCTTTACTGTCCACATCTAAAAGGTTTCTTAATGCTTGTGTGTTTTCAGACCAAGCTAATTTCAATTGTTTAGCAATTTCATCCAGGGTATCAGAAATCTTCCAGTTAATTTTGTCTGCATCTGGGTCTTCTCCATAATTGTTTCGGCTCTGTCCATATTGTTCGATATTGGCCCTGGACTTCTCTAAGGCTTTGATAGCGGCATTTAGTTGATTTAGATTGTAATTAACTTGCTCATAAATGCGTGTTTTTCTATGCAGACAGTTGAATTCCTTTTTAACAGCTTCAAATCCCTGGTCCTTGTACTTGCTGACAACTTCATCAAAGTGCTTGTTTGTCATTTTATCAAGCAGACCGCTTGCTATGAGGAATTGGCGTAAATCTTCTGGAAAGGACTTTGTTGCAAGTTTGTAGAGAATTGAGGCGGGGATTTTTTCAACAATATCTTTATGACCAAGTAACTGCTCATAAACATTCATAAAGTTATTGGCTGTATGATAACTGAAATCAAAGGTTTCCTCTACCCAGGCTTGGTACTTACCTGACAGCATTATCCTTGCTTCATACAGCAATTCACCGATTGTAAAGATATGATGCTTAGTAAGTTTGATTCTGTATTTGATTTCAGTTGCTAAGAGGTCAAGACGTTCCTGGAGGGCGTCTTCTGCTCTTTTACCCCAAGGCCCGGATTGTCTTTTCCGCTTTGCTGCAAGTTCAGATATTTTCTTCTGATAAAAGGTTTCGGCTTGGGTGTCCCTTTTTTCTTGTAATTCTCTATTACTAACAGGCTTTATTGACTTTGTATCCCATGCTGTTCCTTGTGGTTGTCTTGTGTTTGGCATAGCCGTTCCTCCTTTTCTGGGTACTTATCAGGCTATGTTTGGCTAATTCATATCTAATTTTCCTGACGGAATTGATATTGTCCACGTTCCATTTTTCCCCAGCACTCGTTTTTCTTTTTGCCATACTGCCCTTTTTTCCGGTTAGCATCAGCATTTAGAAAAAACAAATATTATTGCGCTAAGCAATATACATGCCACAACATAATAAGCTCAAAATATTTTATGATAACCTATTGAAATAAAAGCTAAAAAATTATTTTTTCTCCTTGATTTTTTCCTTAAAATATTATATATATAAGCTGTATGACGCAGGTACGACAAAAAAAGATAGTGATAATAAAAGAATCAATTAGAAAGTTTTGCGTTGAATGTGCAGGCGGTCCAAGGGCTGTCCACGACTGCCAGGGGGATTTTTTGAATAGCGATCCATGTCCAGAACTTTGCAAAAACCGTAGGATAATGGGCGGTTTTCGTCCAGGGGCTGCCGAGAACGGCATAGCAGGGAATAGAGCCATGTTTAAGGACCGAAATAAAATTAACAGGAATAATTCAGAGTGGAGAAATTTCAAGGACCCTGGGGAGATTGATGATTTAATGAGTCTGGCATTGCGTGATTTGAAACGAAAATTTAATGAGCCAGATGAAAGTCGTTTTGAGAAAGTTTTAGACCCTAACGGCTATCCGGATTCGGGCCACAGGTCTGAGTGAGGTGGCAGGATTATATTAAAGAAAAAGGACAGGCTTATGTCAGACCAAGATAAACGGAATAAACGGATTGATAAGTTTACCACAAAATTTGGGGATGTTGAATTTTTAGAACAGGATAAGACCCTGGAACAAATCCTGGCTGAGTTTGACGAGCTACGAGCTGAGGAAAACAGGCTCAGGCGTGAAAGGGGAGAGCCGGAATTGCCAGAGGAAAACCGTAAGGACAAGGCATGAATACTATTAAAAAAGCCTGTATTTTAATACTTTATTCCTGCAAAATCCATTAAGCAAAATTAATATTTGGCCGGGATAGGCTGGGCTGATCCCCCAGCTGAAAGGCGAAGCTTTCCCGCCCCGCCCGGCCTTTAACTCAAATACAAAAAGGAAGGCCTGGCGAGGGAAAGCAAATGAAATTACAAGTTATCAGAAATGCAAGAAGGCAGATACGGCAGAAAAAGCAGGAACAAAAAAAACTTTTTGCTGAAAAATACAACAAAACAAAAGAATTTCATTTCCCAAGCAAGGACAAGATCAACATGGAAAAACATGTCTATCTTCCAAACTTACCAGAAAAGTTTTTTCAGCACATGAGCAAGAGCGCATTGGCTGTATATCCGGTCATCTGTTCCAAGGCGAATTTTGAATGGGATGCATGGATACAGTTACCACAAGAGCATATTGCAAAGATGGCAGGTTTAAGCATTGATACTGTAGCAAAGGGGATCAATAACCTTGTGGCAAAAGGATATGTTCATGTTGGGAAAGACGAAATCGAAATTCCGTTACTTCGCAGGCAAAAAGTTACTGAGGGGGCACGGCATTTTTACATCTACAAAGCCGGGTTTATCCGCAGGGAACAAATGCAGACTTGCAAAGGCACTTATTTCATATTCTATACCTGTATTATAGATAGCGGGATTTGGGCAAAACTGAGTCCAAGAGCAAAGGCCCTTTATCTGGCAATGCGGTCAAAAGCAAATTTTGATCCAGAAATTTATAGCATGGTGGAAAATGTTGATCTGGACGGAATGGCATTGAATGACCTTTACAACATAGATGGGCAGTTCAGGAATCGGAAATGGGATGTCTGCGAACTTTCATTATCGGAGCTTTGCAGATTTGCTGATATTGGCAGAAGCAATATCAAACCCGTTTTGGACCAGCTTGAACATTATAGACTGGCAGAATGGATGGAGCCAGTTTTCAAGGTTTATCTAAAACCGCAAATTAAAATTCGGAGTTGCCCTAATAATAATTATGAGTTGGCTTATTAAATATTCGGAGTTGCTCTTATTAAAAATTCGGCGTTGCCCTAATAAAATTTAGGAATATATATAAGTATTATTAAGAAAAAATAAGTATATATAAGTATATTATGGTCTGAACTTTAGTTCAGACGGTGTTATTTTCTTCGAATATTTTTTGTGGAGAAAATTGATCCAGGGGGAATCTATCCAGGAAGGATCAAATTTTACCCATTTCACACTTTATATATTGTATGTACCCGTATAACCTTAAATGTTACTTTTTTAATTAAAGTCTATCCCTTAAGCATAAGTTTTTAAGAAAAAGTAATGATGGTTAGCCCAAAGACCACAATAGAATTCAAAACTATACCCAGGGGGGATGATGATAAGAACGAAATCAGCGACACCAAAAGCAGGAAGGCCCAAAATGAGAGCCAAACAATTAAGGAATCTGACCGATATTCGCAGATTCCTTGCAAGGATAGTCAACGAATATGATCACGGCAAATGCAATGCTGAGAAGTTGCGGACTATATCCTATGCACTGAATATCCTGGCAGGAGTTATCAAGGATAGCGGACTTGAGGCCAGGGTAGAGGCATTGGAAAACAAGTTGCAGGGGCAGTTGGAAAAACAGTTCCAGGGGCAGTTCAAGAGGAAGAGCAATGCAGCTTGAAAAACGGATCGAGATGCTTGAGCAAATCCTAATGGCCAAGAACGGGGCATTACCGTTTTTTGATTTTGATTGGGAGGATTTGCCAGCACAGGCAAAGCTGACCTTTGCAGTCCTTGATGAAGTAATTGAGCAGGGACCGGAGGAGTCAAGCCGTGATTATATGGCCCGGAGCATGGAGCTTTGTAGGCAGAAATATTTGAGCCGAATAGAGTTCCCAGTAATCAAAATATATCTTCCCGTATGAGGCAAAAACATGATTAAGACAGATTTAAGAATAGCCCAGCTCGAAGCGCAGGATATCACAAGACCGGGTTTGCAAGATATTATCTTTGTCCAGGATTTGGACAACCATATAATCATTGCTGTTATCCCTGGCCTTAATAGCCAAAAAGTAGGCCTTTCCCTTTTTATCCGGGATGGGGAAACGCAAGATTATTTTGTTGATAGAGCCTTTAGAACATTGAAGGAACTTTATGAAGGGGACTAACCAATAGGAGCAATAAGAGATGAATTTACCATTTCCGAGTTTTACACGGCACAGGGTAAGGACGGCTGAACAGTCAGTCAAGAATTCACCGGGCGGGGCTGACTCCCTGGACTATAAGCCAGTTAGGAAAGCACCTTTGCAGCATCCCACAACACCACGGGAAAGGACAGAACATGAAAAAACAAGATCGTCAGACTTTGGCTGGGTTGGTGGTAGATAACCTATAACATAAAAGGAGATACGAAAAATGAATAAAGATGAAATGCACAGGCAGATTAACGCTTATCGGGTATTGATGGAAGACATTAAAAAAGAGTTTAACAGGATTGATCCTGAATTGCCAGACAAGGTCCAAAAGCAGAGGAAACAGGCAGTCAGGGAGAAATACGGAAGAAAGGCGATTGAACTGGCATGTATTGTCCAGGCCGGGAAAAAACACTTTCAGTCAGTCAGGGCCAGGGCCTCAGACCCGGCTTTGTCCATATTCAAGGCATCATATCAGCGGGAGATTAAACCACAGGTTGCTGCCCTTCTTGATTCCCTGGATATTTTTGCACCTGAAAAGCTGGTGGAGATTTGTCGTCTGTTCAAAGACCCGCATCTTATTTTGAAAGCTCAGAAGGTCATAAGCAACCAGGAATTTACAGACCCAAAACATAAAGGTGGATTGCTTAATGAACTGCGGGAACTGACTAAAGAATTCACAGATCAGGCAGAGGCCAGGAGTGCCGCTGAAATTGAATTTGCAGCAGTCCAGGCCCAGTTGCAGGCATTGGATTTGATAGAGGGAAGTCTAGAGGACAAGATGACCCTGGGCAGGGAGTTCCAGGCGATAAAACAAATCCTTGACTCTGGGCAGGAACCAGGGCCGGGTCTCTCCCGCAGTGAGTTTGCAGCAGATCCCAAAGAAAGGTTGCGGCAGGCTTATGCACAATAATTGCCAAGGCATTTTACCTCCTTTGGTGCCTTGGCGCCCCTTGTTGTTGGTTCAGGGGGCCGTATCAATCATTATGAGGTTGCATTGATTGGTACTTTTCATCTGGATATTGCCGGATGAAGCGCAGTCTGACCGGGGGTTGCTTTTCCTCCCGGTCAGATATTTTGAACTTTCCTAGGCTTGTTCATAGCAGTAAATCGGACAACTTTCCTGACCAAACCATTAAATTTCCAGATAATTTAATATTCTGGTAAACATCTAGATTTTAAGCACAAAAACTTTCTTTTATGATTAGATTTCTTGCAAAAAACTTGATTTTTTCTAAGCTATATAATATGAATAAGTCGTGTACCAGGGTTATCCATATAATATGACAAGGAGGTTTATCCATGCAACCAATAAGAAAAGGAGGAACCAAGATGACAAACCCAGTGGGAAGGCCAATCACTGATGTGCGGGTCAAGATAATTGGCGAGGATGGCAATGCCTTTGCAATTTTGGGCAGAGTTCAGAAAGCACTAAGGCAGGTCAGATATGACAAGGAATTTATCGGGAAGTACATGGAGCAGGCAACGAGTGGTAGCTACGATAACCTGCTCCATGCAACAATGACCTATGTCGAGGTCGAATAATTGGCTATCAAAGGAGGCCAGACAATGCAAGGCGCACGATTGATAACCCAGGAAGAAATCAGGACCATGTTGCAGGAAGAGAACCAGCGAAATCGGATGCTAATAATTGTTGGGCTGTATTTCGGAACCAGGATAAGCGAGACGGTCGCATTGACCTTTGGAGATTTCCGGGGCAGATATGTCAAAATCAAATCAGTCAAAAAGTCCAATGACAGGACTTTGCAGATACCGGATGAGTTCAGGCAGGAATTGGAACGGCTGAGGGGATATTACCTGTTAAAGGGCTGTCCAGTAAATGACCAGACCCCGCTTTTCCTGAGCCAGATAAAGAACAAGGACGGGAGTTGCAGGCCAATAACCAGGGAACACGCCTGTTTGACAATCAAGGGCATGAGGGAACGGTACGGACTGGATGAACGGATTTCAGCGCATAGTTTCAGGAAGAGTTTTACAACCAAAATTCACAAGTTGACTAACAATAACCTTGTCCAGACGGCAGTTTATACGGGTCATAAATCAATTGATAGTTTGAAGTATTACATTGAAACGACAGAGGAAACATCATTAACCAAGGAACTAAACTGGATATAACGGAGGGTGATTATGAATGGATGGTGGACAAAATGGATGAAAGGAACACCTTACTTAGTCAGGATATTCAGATCTCATGGCATTGAACCGAAAAAAGATATTCCGTCTTTTATATTTGAACATTTTCTTGACGGTGCAGAACAAGCAGCAAATTCTAGATTGAGTATACATTTAGATGAACATGGTCCTCTTCCAAAATCTGAAGCTAAAGCCAAGTGGATGGCAATTTATTATGAGGAACTAAGAAATTATGCTCAAGGTTATATTGAAGGAAGTCAAAAAAGAGATATGGACTATGGCTAATGTTCCTAGATGATTGTTAGCGGGATCGCAAATATGCTCCGCACAAGTCAATAGACAGTCTGCGGTATTACATTGAAACGACAGAGGAAACAGACCTTACAAAATCGCTAGGCTGGCTTTAACGGAGGATAAGAAATGACAGAGGAAAAAGCACGCAAGCAAGTAGGTATCCACATTAACACCGAACTCTGGCGCAAGTTCCGCGCAACTTGTTTGGAAGATGGCGTACAGGCTGGGCATAAGATGGAAGAATTAATTGCGGAATACTTGGCTAAAAGGGCTAAAAAATCTTCTCCAGGGACCATGTATCCAAAATGATTGTGAAAGGCAGTATAGATGAAAAATCCGCCCGTAACCCCCCAAGTTTTTTGAAAGGAAAAAGGAGGAACAGGCTATGAAGCATTATAGGAAAGAACTTTGGATGAATGTTCCGGCCAGGATGGACTTTGTTAATATTACCGGAGAAGTACAGAAAGCTATTGACGAATCAGGCGTTCAAAATGGCTTCGTACTCGTTAACGCAATGCACATAACAGCGTCAGTCTTTATCAACGATGATGAATCCGGCCTGCATCACGACTACAAGATATGGCTGGAAAGGCTGGCTCCACATGAACCAGTATCAGGGTACAGGCATAATGTAGGCGAGGATAATGCAGATGCTCATATGAAAAGACAGATCATGGGCCGGGAGGTAACAGTTGCAATTACGGATGGTCGGCTGGACTTTGGAACTTGGGAAAGGATTTTTTACGGCGAATTTGACGGACGCAGGAAAAAGCGAGTCCTGATCAAGATCATTGGCGAATAGCCGGGAGGGACAGGCCATGCGATATGCTCCATTAATCAGGGTCAGCACCGAGGGCCAAAAGGAAAAAGGCGAATCCTTACGGACCCAGAAAGAACAAATCACCCAATATGTAAAATCCTTGGGCGGGGAAATCCCGGAGATCTGTTGGCAATATTCAGGCCAGGAGCACGCCACCCCGGAATATGAACGGCAACTACTGGAAAAGCTGTTATCGGATTCAGCCAAGGATAAGTTTGACGCAGTCATTGTTGCAGACACTTCCAGATGGTCCAGGGACAACCAGAAGAGCAAAGAAGGCTTGAACGTCCTTAGATCACACGGCATAAAGTTTTTTGTCGGCACTATGGAATATGATTTATTCAACCCAGAGCATAGTTTTATCCTGGGGATGTCGGCTGAAATCGGCGAATTCCAGGCACGGCAACAAAGCCTGAAATCTATCATCAACCGGATAAACCGGGCCAAAAGGAATATCCCCACAAGCGGCAAGTTACCATACGGACGGACTTTTGACCCTGAAAAGGGCTGGGGCCTGGACCCTGAAAAGGTTAAGATCATCCAGACAGCAGCAAAGCGTTATCTTGAGGGAATGCCAATACCTGAAGTCGGTAAACTTGCCGGGATGAACTTTACCAATCTATGGAAAATCCTGAATCATAGATCAGGGACGGAATGGCAATGTCGATTTAGAAATGAACGGTTGAATGTTGATGAAACTGTGACCCTGAAAATCCCACGACTATTGGATGATGAAACCATCCAGGCTATAAAGGAAAAAGGAGCTGCAAACAAGACCTACACACACGGGGAGATTAAGCACCGTTATTTACTGTCCAGGATGATCTTTTGTAAGGCTTGCAATTATACCCTGGTTGGTCAGACCAATAAGAACGGCAACCAATATTACAGACACCCCAGACACAGAAAATACGAATGTGAGTTAAAGAACTGGGTATCAGCTCCAAAGATCGAAAATGCTGTCCTGGAAGCTATCTTTGAAATGTTCGGGGATCAGGAAAGGATTGAACAGGCCATCAGACGGGCAACCCCAGACCTGAATAAAGTCCAGGCCATGCTTGATGAAGTGGAAGACCTGAAGAAGCAAAAGCAGGACATAATCAAACAGCGGAATAATCTGGTTGATATGGCGGCTGACGGAACTTTATCCAAGGACGAAATTAAACTCAGGATTACACCTATCAGGGAAAGTCTGAAAGCCATTGATGAACGGCTTGAATATTTAGAACTACAATTAAAAGATCAACCCAGTCCGGCAGACATCAACAAGAAGTCAAAACTTGCCAGGGGGGTCATTGTGGACGCATTGAAAAGACCCGGTGCAAAGACGGTTCAGAAGTTAATGGACGGGCCTTGGGAAAAGAAACGAAAAATCCTGGAAAGGGCCTTTGCAGGAAAGGACCGGCAGGGAAACCGGCTGGGGGTTTATGTCATCCAGACCGGGGATAAAGACAGACCTTTCAAGTTTGAAATACGCGCTGTGCTTGAACAAATAATTGAATTGATTGAAGAAAAGGGTGTTGAAGGTAGTTTTGTTAGGTATTGACCAGGACCAGACCTTCGACAATGCCGCTCTGGTCAACAGCCAGTTGGACTTCAGTGGTTATGTTGACAAAGTCCATCCTGGCCGGGACATTCATCCATAATTCCTGACGATGGCTTTTCATTCTAAGCGCTCCTTTCCGGTATCTAGTTTCAGGTTTACATGATTCAGTATAATTTTTATAAGATTGAGGAGGTTGGAATATGGAAACCAATTTCCTTACCCCAGTTCAACTGGTTGTTATTTTGATCTCATAATAAAAAAATCTAAGCTGCTCAAACCAAACTGGGTAGTTCCAAAAATATCGGGAGTAACAATGCTGAAACATGTACTTAAAGAAATCTCTCCTATCAACAAGGATCTTTTAAAAAAGGCTGAACTGCATCTGGACAACCTGACCAAACCCAGGGGAAGTCTGGGACGGCTGGAAGAACTGGCGGCCAGACTATACGCCATCAGTTGTGCAAAAAAGCCAGAAGTCGAGCCTGGCATCATTTTTACCTGTGCCGGAGACCACGGGGTGGCCCAGGCCGGAGTCAGTCTGTTTCCCAGGGCAGTTACCAGGCAGATGGTCACCAATTTTCTGAATGGAGGTGCTGCCGTCAATGTTCTGGCCAGGACTTCCGGCCTGCAGTTGAAAGTGGTGGATGTTGGTGTTGCCGGGCCGTCCTTTCCTGGTCATGATTTGTTGATTCAAAACAGGATCCGCTCAGGAACAGGGGATCTCTCTGCCGGCCCGGCCATGAGTGAGCTGGAATGCCAAAAAGCAATTGAGCTGGGAATTGACCTGGCTAAGCAGGCTTATGAAAAAGGAATCAAGACTTTGTGCACCGGTGAGATGGGAATAGGAAACACTACTCCATCCACAGCTCTTTATTGTGCCTTTCTGGGTTTTGAACCTCATGATCTGGCCGGTTCAGGAACAGGCCTTGAGTCCGATGGGATCAAAAAAAAGGCCCGGGTTATTGCCAAAGGGTTGGAGGTCAACGCAGAAATTCTCAACAGCAAAGATCCCATCAAAATTTTGGCTGCCCTGGGCGGGCTGGAAATAGCCTGCCTGACCGGAATAATTCTTGGCGGAGCCTGGAAAGGGATGAATGTAATTATTGACGGATTCATTTCTAGTGCTGCCTACGTCTCGGCATGGAAACTTAATCCTTTTGTTGAGGATTATTGTTTTTTTTCTCACCTGTCAGCTGAAAAGGGGCACATCATGGTCATGGAAAAAATCCAGGCCAGGCCTGTTCTGAACATGGACATGCGCCTGGGTGAAGGTACAGGAGCTGCTCTGGCTTACTTCATCTTGAAAAGCGCTGCCAACATATTCAATGAAATGGCCACGTTTGACCAGGCAGGAGTAAGCAGATAAACATGGTCTAGAGTTGAAACAAGAATGACTTGCATTGAGGTGAACAATGTTCGGTAAAAGTATTAATCTGGTCAAGGTGATGGGATTCCAAATCAAGGTGGATGTGAGTTGGATAATCATAGCAGTGCTGGTGACCTGGTCCCTGGCTGTAGGTTTTTTCCCCCATTATATTGAAGGGCTGAGGACCATGGACTACTGGATCCTGGCGGTGTTTGGAGCCTTGGGCCTGTTTTTTTCCATAGTTTTCCATGAGTTCTGGCACTCATATGTTGCCAGAAAAATGGGCGTTTCCATCAAGGGAATTACTCTTTTCGTATTCGGTGGAGTGGCTGAGATGGAAGATGATCCCAAGACCCCAAGAAGCGAATTCTGGATTGCCATTGCCGGTCCCCTGGCCAGTTTTTTTCTGGCCCTGGTCTTTTACCTGGTTTTTGATCTGGCCAGAAGCATGGAAATGGCCCCGGGTATTATCAGTGTTTTCATGTACCTGGCCCTTATCAATCTGATTCTGGCCATCTTCAACCTCATTCCAGCCTTTCCCATGGACGGAGGCAGGATATTGCGGGCCGCCCTGTGGCATTTGAAAAAAGATTTGCCCTGGGCAACCAGGACTGCAGCCAACATGGGTTCTATCTTCGGCCTGGTCCTCATCGGTCTGGGTCTTTTGAACATGCTGACCGGGAATCTGGTGGGCGGACTCTGGTATTTTGTTATTGGAATGTTCATCAGATTTGTGGCCCAGAATTCATATCGTCAGCTTATGGTAAAAAGGGCATTGGCAGGGGAAACAGTGCAGAGCCTGATGAAAGAGCCGGTTTACGTGCCTGGAGAGATCACTCTACAGGAGCTGGTAGAAGACTATGTCTACAGATACCACTTTAAGATGTTTCCGGTCCGGGATGGAAAAACCCTGACCGGGTGCATTACCACCAGGCAGGTGGGGGAGATCGAACGACAGAACTGGCCTGGCATCCTGGTTCGGGAAATAACCAGACAATGCTCTATGGAAAATACAGTTGGTCCTGATGAAGACGTGGTCAAAGTGCTGGGCAAGATGAACCGGACAGGACTCAGCCGGATGATGGTGGTCAGAAATGGGGAACTTCTAGGGATCATATCCCTGAAGGATATTATGGCCTATCTTTCAGCCAGGATGGAACTGGAAGGGGACGGCAGTTTTTCCGACTAATACCTGTCCGAAAGTTTTGGCATGTTCTGATCAAACATGAAACCATGGCTCCACATTTTTACGGGTTGAGCCAGTTCGTATGCCAGACTGTTGACAATGACGTATTCTGGTGACTCAGGCATCCAGGTCCTGCGCTTGGCCAGGATGAAATCCATTTCTCCCCGGTTATCCATCCGTCCGGCGTGTTCCATGGACCAGATCAGGCTGTCGTCCCGGGCGGAAAAGATGTTGACCAGAATGGCAATTGAAGTGGTGCTCTGGGTCCCACCATGCAGATAGTGGTTTACCTGACCCATAACATAGAGATCAGCCCCCAGACTCCTGGCAGTCTGTCCAGCCCTGGCCCGGCCCGGCCATTCCTGGGCATCCTGGTAGATCATGGTGGAAAAAACTTCCTGTCCAAGCCAGGTGCGCCAGAAAATATGTCCGATTCTCCGGCCGGTGTCATGAGTTCCACCGGTCCTGGGACTGTTGTAAAAAGGGAAAAAAACCGCTTTAATCTGGGCTGGGGCCTGGCTGACCGGGTGGACATGGACTCCGCTGGCAGCTTTTTCCAAAACAGGCCGCTGGTAGAAGATAACCTGGTCCAGATGAGGCTCAACCCGTTGTTCAAACCTGGATTCCATGTAGGCGCAACCTGAATTGCCGGCCAGGATGAATAGAATTACAAGCAGAAAAATTACTCTGTTCATTTTGCCTGGCTCTGATGCATAATTGTTTGATTCGAGCCGACCATTGGTCTGTCTGGATGTGCGATGACCGGAATGTGTCTTGGCCTGAAACAAGGACTGGATATTCATGTCCGGTATTATTCAAATATCGTGCCGGTAATTTATTCCTGGAACTCGGATGGATCAATACCTGAACTGTCCGGCTATTCTACTGAATTCCCAGCCACCCATCCTGTTGAAAAGGCTGCTTGAAGATTGTAGCCTCCAGTGTCTGCGTCAACGTCAAGAACTTCGCCGGCAAAATAAAGTCCATCAACCAGTCTTGAGGCCATGGTCCTGGGATTGACCTGAGCAAGCTTTACTCCTCCGGAGGTGACAATGGCTTCATTAAAAGACCGGTAGCCGCAAATATCCAGCTTCAATTCCTTACACCAGAGACGGAGTTTCTGCTGCTCTGGGCCAGTAATCAAATTGCCGGGTTTATCCGGGTCTATTTCTGCTGTATGGAGAAAGACCGAAATCATCTTAACCGGCAAAATTTCTTTAAGGATGTTGACGATTTTTTTCTTTCCCTGCTCATGCATTAGTCTGGCTATTCTTGACTTGAGCTGGGCATGGGAAACAGCGGGTTTGAGGTCCAGGAGCAGAGAGACATCTTTACCCTGATCCAGGGCCAGAACAGCTGTTTTGCTCAGGCTGAGGACAATTGGGCCGGAAACACCGAAATGGGTGAAAATCATTTCTCCGAATTCCTGATCCTTTTTCTTGTTCTGAACCAGGATTGCAGCAGACACGTTACGCAGGCTGAGACCCTGCATCCTGGGAGCAAGGTCATCTGCAGTTTCCAAAGGGACAAGAGCGGGTCTGACGGGCACAACTTCATGTCCCAGAGTCTTAGCCAGTACATAGCCATCTCCTGTGGAACCTGTGGCCGGGTAGGACGCCCCGCCTGTTGCCAGGATCAGGTTCCGGGTCAGCAACACTTCTTCCCTGACCGGACCGGATTCATCTTTATTCCCGGACTGCAGAACAACCACCCCAGAAACCCGTCCGTCCACTGTAAGTATCTCTTTGACTGAGGAGTTTGTCCAAATAACTGCTCCTTGTTTTCTGGCTTGGTTAATTAAGGCCCGGACTATGGTGGAGGCCTTCTGGGAAGCCGGGAAAATCCTTCCACCCCGTTCTTCCACAGTTTCCACCCCGATCCCATTAAAAAAATCTACCAGATCATGGTTGCTGAACCGGCCCAGGCTGAATCGAATGAATGTTGCGCCTGATCTGATTTTTTTTAAAAAAAGATCGGGATCTGCTGTATTGGTCAGATTGCAACGACCTTTGCCCGTGATACCGAGCTTTCTGGCTGGAAGGTGTTTTTTCTCCAGAACAATAGTCCTGAGGCCTTTTCCAGCGGATTGAACAGCAGCCATGAGTCCAGCCGGCCCAGCACCCACAATGATCACGTCGGGATTTTTCATCACTGTTTATCCAGGGAATACAGAATGTGTTCCAGCCTTTTCTGGTCAGGATATTCACCCTGCATCACCAGACAATTGTTGACAAAAATAGCAGGCAGACCTTTTTTCCCTTGGGTTTGAAGGATTTCAGCCAGCTCAGTTCTGGTTTTAAACTGGTTGAGGTGCAGGTTGAGGGCATAGATTATAACGGATAATTCTCCTTTGAACTTGGCCTTGAGTCTGGACAGGTCCTGCTGAAATTCTTCAGCAGGACCGTTCTGCTCCGAAGCTGACGGCCCGCACGGACAGCCCATGTACGGGATATAGATCTCCAGGTCATACTTTGCCATAAATCCTCCTGCTGATTAGCCCCCAAGCTTTAACCTGCAGAGACTGAACCGAATTATATCCTGCTGTCATAATTTTGAATACATTCTCCAGATCACATCTGAAAGATACCCGATAATCACTGGAAAAATAAGGCTTGCTCCCAGTCTGACCAATGTGAATTTCCAGCCCATAATCGGGGCTTCATAGATCACTACTCTGTGCAGCCCGACCAGGGCCCAGGAGCTTAAAAAGGCGACCAAGGGACCGATCCCGGCACCGGCATTCATCAGGACCGCCATCATGGGGAAGAGAATAAATGGTCCTCCAGGCATTACTGCTCCGGCCATTGTTCCCAGGATCAAACCCTTGAGGCCGGAATCCCATCCCAGAAGCTGGGCCAGGAAATCCCTGGGAATGATTTTCTCCATCATCCCGGCCAGGATAAAGGCCAGAACCAGGATGGGAAGAATTTTCCAAAGCATTTTGAGACCCTGGATGAGGCCGTCGTGGGCGAGCTGTGGATCTTTTTTAAAGGCAATAAAGGTTGCAGTAAGGCACAAAATGAGTATAAAGACGAATGTTCCTTTCATTTATAAATGAACCTGCTTGGGGATCTGTTTTGTGGTGAAAGATAATCAGCCAGGTTAAGGTAATAAAAGCAGCATGGATTTGCAGGAAAAAATAAATTTGACCAAGGGAATTTTTGAGCGGGCTCTGTCCTCTTCTGATCCGGAAAATATATATGTTGCCTGGACCGGAGGCAAGGATTCCACTGTGGTCCTCAGCCTTTGGACGCACTTCTTAGAGGAAAACGGGGTAGATGACAAGCCAAAAGCCATTAACCTGGACACAGGCCTGAAATTTCCCGAAATCATCCGGTTCAGGGATGAAATAGCTTTAAGGTGGGACATTGAACTCAACATTGTTGTACCGGATCTGGAAATTTCCGAATACCCAGTGGCAAAGGACAAGATAAACTGCTGCCGGGATTTAAAGGTTACCCCCCTGAAACAGGCCATAACAGAGCTGAAGGTCGATACCCTTTTGTCAGGCATCAGGAGTGATGAACATCCTTCCAGAAGCACCAGGGACCAGATTGAACAGAAACAATCTCCTGACTATGTCCAGATCAACCCCATTTTGCACTGGACTGAAATGGATATCTGGTCATTTATCGTTCAAAAAAATCTTCCGTACTGTACCCTATACAACCATGGGTACAGTTCACTGGGCTGCATGCCCTGTACTTGCAGATCCACAGGACAGGAACGGTCCGGGAGGGCAGGAGACAAGGAAGAGAGCCTGGACCTGCTCAGGAGCATGGGCTACTTCTGAGCTAGACGAGCCATGATATCAGCCAGGGCTGAGTCAATATCCTCAAACCTGAAGTTAAAACCTGCATCATGAAGAACCTTGGGGACACATCTCTGGCCCGATAAGAGCATATCAGCCACTTCTCCATAGATAAGACGAAGCCCGAATCCCGGAACAATAAAAAAAGCAGGCCTGTTCAAGGCTTTACCCAGGGCCCTGGTAAACTGAGCATTGGTGACTGGTTTGGGAGCACAAAGATTAACCGGTCCCCTTATCTCCTTGTACTGACTCAGAAACTGCATGGCTCTGGCCAGATCCAGGATATGGACCCAGGGGAACCACTGGCTGCCGGTTCCAAGTCTTCCGCCAAGACCGAACCTGAACACCGGTATCATCTGGGCCAGGGCTCCGCCTCCAGGGCCAAGAACAGCTGGAAATCTTGTTATTACAACCCGGTGACCGAAATTTTCAGCACCCAGGGCAGCCTCCTGCCATTTTACAGCCACTGTGGACAGAAACCCGCTTCCAGGACCCACATGGTCATTAATGATTTCATCTCCTCTCGGCCCGTAAAATCCCACAGCATTGGCACAGATGAATGTCTTGTGTTCAGCGTCCTGTAAAGCAGAGACAACATTCAGGCTGGAATCAACTCTGGAAGCAAATATCTTTTCTTTGGCCTGATCAGTCCAGCTGGCCATTATGGGTGAACCAACCAGGTTGATGATTGTTTGGTGATCAGGAACTGCTTTCTGCCACTGACCGGGTTTGAGAGGATCGCCCTTGATAAGCTTCAGGCCTGGTGACCTGGTCTTGATCCTGGAATCATCCCTGACCAGGGCTGTTACCTCTTCTCCCTGGTCCAGAAGGTGCTTAACCAGAAAGTTGCCGATGAATCCAGTGCCGCCGAGTATGAAATAGCTCATGACCGCCTCCCGGGATTATTCCACTTTTCAATGTATTCATTTATATTGAATTTTCTTTTGCATCCTTCATAACTCATATACCTGACAGTACCGAAAATTTGCCTTTCTTTCCAGGGACGGTCATGAAGGCCGCCCATGGACCACAAAATCCCGGTATAGCCGTTGGGATCACGGCCATCCAGCTCATATTTGTCATTGAGATACACTGCCCAGGAAATGGCCTCTTCCGGGGTTCTGGTCCATTCCAGTATTTTTTTGGCCCAGTACATGCGCATATATCCATGCATCTTGCCCCGGACAATCATCTCCTGCTGGGCCGCATTCCACAATGCATCATGGGTACTGGAACTTTCAAGGTCCTCCAGGGAATAAAGGTAGGGCCTTGGATCAATTCGGTGTTTGTTCAGGGTTTTTTGACCCCATTGGGGCAATCCATGAAAGTTGTCATAATCAGGATTAAAATGGCAAAAATTATCTGCCAGTTCTTTTCTGATGATAATCTCCTCCAGAAAGGCGTCCTTGTCTTCCGGGTGTATGTCAATATTTTTTTGGACTTCAAGGGCAACTGTCTGGGAGCAGATCTGTCCAAAATGGAGGTAAGGGGACAGATCGGATAATACCTCGCGGTTGGGATCGTTACGGTATCCACTGTAACTGGAAATTCTCTTGGCCAGAAACAAATCGAGCTGCTTTAATCCGGCAGCAGTTCCAGGCTTGATCCAGTCAACTGGCTTGCCTGCATGGGTTGGGATATGTTGGTAAAAATCAGGCTTATTGGGGAAATCTATGGTATTTTTTTTCTGAACAGCTACTTCTGGAACGGGCTCAAGAAACTGAGCCAGTTTTTTATGAATTCTGGGTCGAATGGTCCTGGCTGCATATTCCTGTTTTGACGATGCCGTCCATACTGGAACAATATTGTGAGCATCCACCAGACAGGCTGAAACACGAGAATTATCCAGTACTTTTTTCTGCCAGTCCCTTTTAATCCTCAATGGATCAAAATCCATGACCAGAAATGCGGGCTTCAGGTTGTCCAGATAGCTCGGAACAGATATTTCTGGTTCTCCACAGATCAGGTCAAAGGGAATATTCAATTCCCTGGCCTGGGTAAAACACTCCTGCAGTCCTTTGAGCATAAAATCATACTGCCTGAAACCAGCCCCTAGAAAACCAGGTGCAAGGCAGAATAATATCCGCAGCTCACGGTCCATATCCAGGGCCAGGTCCTGGGCATGGAGCAGAGCCCAATTGTGAAAGATCCGTTGATCCCGGCTCATCCAGTACACAACCGGGCCTTTGGTGTATGGCCCGGTCTTGACTTTTTGGATTCTTTCTGGGGAGACGCGCATTGTTTGCCGTTTTGAAAAGTTTTTACTAGAATAAATAGATTCGGGTCAGCTGGTTAAATATTTGCTGGATCAGAAAGACATAATTTGCACTTTTTCTTGAAGTAAGAGGACATGGTATTTTTCTTCTTTAGAGAAAGCTCCTTTTTTATTTTTTAACACAGGCAGATCATAAAGTCGATGATCCAGGAAATGACTTTTTCTGAGTCTGAAAAATTATCCAGCAGCAGTTAGCCAAGTTTTCCAGAATAATTATCTCCAAACCTTGAACCAGAAGAAGGTCATGAAGTTATTCTATATTCTTTTCGCCATGGTCGCAGGAATCATGATGCCTGTTCAGGCAGGGGTGAACGCCATTCTCGGGAGCCATCTCAAAAGTCCCTTTCTGGCAGCCCTTGTCTCATTTTGTGTTGGAACCCTGGCTCTGGCCTGCATCTGCCTGTTGATGCGTACGCCTCTGCCGTCTCTGCCCATGCTTTCAAAGCTACCTTTATGGCTCTGGACCGGTGGCTTAATGGGTGCTTTTTTTGTTACCACAACCATAATTCTTGCCCCAAAGCTTGGAGCGGTAACGCTTCTGGCTTCGTTAATTGCAGCCCAGATGGCCACCTCCCTGATTCTGGACCATTTTGGGCTGATAGGTTATCCTGTTCAACCCATTAATGCCTGGCGAATACTGGGAGTGGTTTTTCTGGTTATGGGTGTGGTCCTGGTGCAAAAATACTGATGCCCTGATCTGTTTTTGTGCAGCTGGAAGCAGCCAGCTGCTTTGCCAGCCCTAAGCTCTGATTTATTCACCACGGAGGAAAGCAATATGAACCTTGAAGCACAGATAAGGCAGCTGGCCCATACTTCCAAGCAGGCTGCCCGAATCCTGGCATCAGCCCGGACCAAACAAAAAGATATGGCCCTGAACACCCTGGCCGGACTGCTGCGTAATGAACAGGAGAAAATTTTAAGTGCCAATGCCATGGATTTGGACAAGGCCCGGGAAAACGGACTTGACCAGGCCAGGTCGGAAAGACTCAGGATCACCCCGGAGACCATCGAGGCAATGGCCGCGGCCTGTGAAGAAGTGGCAGCCATGGCTGATCCAATTGGGGCTATAGAGGATATGCGCAACAGGCCCAGCGGGATCATGGTAGGCAGAATGCGGATTCCCCTTGGTGTGGTGGCCATTATTTATGAATCAAGGCCCAATGTGACCATTGATTCAGCCATATTATGTCTCAAGGCTGGAAATGCCGTTATCCTGCGCGGGGGATCAGAAGCTTTTCATTCCAACAAGATATTGGCTGAACTGATTTCCCGGGCCCTGGAAGGGTCAGGGCTTCCCAGAGCCGGGGTCTCAACTCTGCCCACTGTTGACCGGGAAGCGGTCAGCCTGATGCTCAAGCTTGACGAATATATTGATGTGGTCATCCCCAGGGGAGGGGAGGGTCTGATCCGGGCTGTGGTCAATCAGGCTTCCATGCCAGTGCTGAAGCACTACAAAGGAGTCTGTCATATCTATGTTCATGAAGATGCAGATCTTGATGTTGCCCTGGAGATAGTCCATAACGCCAAAGTTCAAAGGCCAGGGGTGTGTAACGCCCTTGAGTGTCTCCTTGTACACCAGAAAATTGCAGACCGATTTCTTCCCATGCTAAGCCACAGGTTGGGACAGGAAGGAGTTCTTTTCAAGGCCTGTGAACGGTCTTTGGAGTTATTGGGGCCAGATGCTCAGCCAGCAACAGATGATGACTGGGGATTCGAGTTTCTGTCCCTGACTCTGGCTGTACGGGTGGTTGAAGGGCAGGACAAGGCCCAGGATCATATTGCCAGGTACGGTTCCAATCATTCTGAGGCCATCCTTACAGCAGACTATTCAAGGGCCATGCGCTTTGTCAGAGAAGTGGATGCATCTGCTGTTTTTGTCAACGCATCCACCAGGTTTAATGACGGCGGACAGTTCGGTCTGGGTGCGGAAATCGGAATATCCACTTCCAAAATACATGCTTATGGACCTATGGGCATCAAAGAACTGACCAGTGCCAAATTCGTGGTTCTGGGTCAGGGTCAGACCAGGTCATGATAATGGGCAAAGGAAAACATGGACCGGAAATCTCCAAGGATTATTGCCGATCAGAAAACTGTCTGGATCTGTTTTGCAAAAAGATCCATCCTTTGTGGACACTCAAATGAAGGCTGAGCCTGAAACGGTAAAAAACCGTATCGAAAAACTCAGACGGACTATAGAATACCACAATCATCAGTATTACGTTCTGGACGACCCTGAGATCAGCGATGCTGAGTATGACCGTCTCTTCAAAGAGCTGATCCAGCTTGAGGAGAGCTTCCCTGAACATGACGACCCTGATTCCCCCACCAAAAAAATTGGCGGTCCCCCTGTACCAGCCTTCTATCCCAGGACCCACTCCATCCCAATGTACAGTCTGGATAATTGTTTTTCCCTGGACGAGGTTGCTTCTTTTATCTCCAGAATTGAAAAGCAGATTTCCGGATCAGTTCCAGAATTTTGGGTGGAACCCAAGCTGGATGGGCTGGCTGTTGAGGTCATTTTTGAAAAGGGCAGGTACTCAGCGGCCTGCACCAGGGGAGACGGGACAACAGGAGAGGATGTCACTGCAAATATCAGAACAGTTAAAAATCTCCCTTTAAGACTGGTTGAGACAGCTGACCTTCCTGACTATCTGGAAGTACGGGGAGAGGTGGTGATACCAAAGACAAAATTTGAGGAGCTGAATACGTTCAAAACACAAAGTGGGCAAAAGCCGTTTGCCAATCCAAGAAATGCTGCAGCCGGTTCTGTTCGCCAGCTTGATCCGACTGTAACTGCTTCCAGACCTCTTTATTTCTTTGCTTACGGAATCGGGCTGGTCCGCTTTAAAAACAAAGATACCTGGAATCGGCAGAGCCGGATCATTGAGGCCCTGAACATTATGGGCATAGCTACGGTTCCCACGGGAAGGATCTGTCGGAATACAGATGAACTCCGGGTTTTCTTTGATGAATTGACCCGGTTACGCCTGGACAATCCTTTTGATATGGACGGGCTGGTTATTAAGGTTAATGATCTGTCCTTGCAAAGCCAGCTAGGGTATACGGCCAAGGCTCCGAGATGGGCCATTGCTCTTAAGTTTCCAGCCATGCAGGAAAAGACAAGACTCATTAATATTTCCGTCCAGGTTGGAAGAACCGGAGTCCTTACTCCTGTGGCTCAGCTTGAACCGGTCAATGTGGGCGGGGTGACAGTATCCAGGGCAACCCTGCATAATGAGGATGAAATCAGATCCAAAGACCTCAAAATTGGGGACATGGTCCTGGTCCAGAGGGCAGGTGATGTAATCCCAAGTGTGGTCAAACCGTTAACAGATGAACGGACAGGCAGGGAAAGAGATTTTATCTTTCCAGTAAACTGTCCTTCCTGTAACAGCCCTGTTATCAGACTGGAAAACGAAGCAGCCTGGCGCTGCCTGAACTTGTCGTGCCCGGCCAGGCTGGAACAGGGGCTGATTCATTTTGCAGGCCGCAAAGGCCTGGACATAGAGGGTCTGGGTAAAAAATGGGTGTCCATACTGGTCCGCAAAGGATTAGTCTGCAAGCTGACCGACATATTTCGATTGCAAAAAACGGATCTGCTCTCTTTAGAGAGGATGGGGGAAAAATCAGCTCAAAATCTACTTGATTCCATTGCTGCAGGAGCAAAGAAAACAACCCTGGCCCGGATTATAAATGGGTTGGGTATAAGACATGTTGGTGAGCAGACTTCCAAGGATCTCGCTTCCCGATTCAAGGATCTGGATGAACTGGCTGCTGCCGAGCAGGGCCAGTTACTGACAGTTGACGGCATCGGACCAGAAATAGCTTCTTCCATAATTAATTTTTTCAGGAATCCTGAGAATCTTGACCTGATCCGTGATTTTAAAATACTCGGGATCTGGCCTGTCAATGAGCCGGCCTTGCCAAAAGACCTGGCCCTGAAAAACAAGAAGTTCATCTTCACCGGTTCCTTGTCCAGGTTTTCCAGGAGCAGGGCCAAGGAACTCGTGGAAGAGCTGGGCGGTAAGGTTGTTGGCTCTGTTTCCAGGAATGTGGACCTGGTGGTTGCCGGAGACAGTCCTGGGTCTAAGCTGGACAAGGCAAAAGAGCTGAACCTGCGCATCATTACCGAGGATGAATTTCTTGACATTGTAAAACCATCGGATCACTAATTCCCAAAGTTTAGTCTTCTGGATAAGTGGTGATCTGTTTGATGATTGACCACTTCTGACAACAGAATAATTATTTCTCAAAAGGAGTTTTCATGAGTACGCCGATCGTGGTAACCGGTGTCAACGGCCGCATGGGCCGGACCATTGCAGGTCTGGTGATTGAAGATCCATCCCTTGAGCTTGCCGGAGTCGTGGAAAAAAAAGACCGGCTTCAAGGCCTGGATAGATTTGACTGCCCTGTTTCAAGCAGTCTCAAAGATATCCTGTCCGGAAAAAAGGGAGCCGTGGTCATAGATTTTACTTCTCCTGAAGCCAGTCTGGAAGTGGCTGACATCTGTGTCCATTGTAGTGCCTCAGCTGTGATGGGGACAACAGGATTTAGTGTTGACCAGCTGAAATCTCTTCAGGACAAGGCCAGGCAGACCCCGCTGTTCTGGGCTCCGAACATGAGCGTAGGCGTGAATGTTCTTTTGAAAGTATTGCCTGAACTCCTGAATCTTTTGGGCGATGAATACGACCTGGAATTAATGGAGATCCACCACAAGTTTAAAAAGGATTCGCCTTCGGGTACTGCTTTAAAGCTGGCTCAGGTCCTGGCTGATGCCAAAGGCGTTAACCTGGATGAGGCTGGAGTCTTCTCTCGGAAAGGGATGATCGGTGAGCGCAGAAAAGGCGAAATCGGAGTGCAGACCTTAAGGGGTGGTGACGTGGTGGGAGACCACACCGTCTATTTTTTCGGTCCGGGTGAAAGAATTGAGGTGACCCACAGGGCACATTCAAGAGAGACCTTTGCCCAGGGAGCTGTCAGGGCTGCCAAGTGGCTGGCGGATAAAAAGCCCGGCAGGCTTTATGCCATGGCTGACATGTTTGAATAACCATTGGATATGACAGATTTAATATCCACCTGGAAGTCAATGATCAACCGCTTTTTTATTTACATGTCCATGGGGCTGATGATGTGGGTAATACTGGTCCCTGGGACTACTCATGCCCAGCGTCTGGACCTGTCTAACTTTTTCATTGATACCTACGAAGGAAGGCTGGTAGCCAGATTTTCCGTAGAAGTAGACGATTTTGAAAGGGTCAGGACAGCTCTTGACAACGGAACCAAGGTTGCTCTTGTCTGCAATGTTGATTTACTCAGAAGCCGGGTCTTACTCCGGGACAAGTCTCTTTTATCAAAAGAGATTGAAGTTGGTCTGGAAAAAGATCTTTTGTCCGGCGAATACGTGATAAATTTTCCTGCTCACAGGCGCAGCCTGCCCTCTTTTGATCACGATGACTTTACAAAGCTTTTCCATGCAATGGATGCAATCCTTCTGCCTATTGAAGATCTGGATATCGGCCGGAAGCATGTTGTCAGGATTGAGGCCAGGCTTATTTCAAAGGGAGTCCCTAAATGGATCAAACGGACACTGTTCTTCTGGTCCTGGGACCTGGCCAGTTCCATCCGGTACGACATGGAGTTTTCCCTTTAACCTGAACTGATTTATTCTCAACTTAAAAATGCCCAGAGAGTCTCTGTCAGGTGGGTGAAACTGCCGTCAGCCCCTGGAGTGAATGCAACTACAGCCAGAAAGCTCAGTTACAGATAACAGTTCAGTTCTGGTTAAGGACTTTTGATCTGGTTATGAATGGATCAAATTTTTATAATTCAGCAATCCTGAAGCAACTTTGACCATGAATCTGCACACTACTACAACCCTTTCCGAAGTCCAGATCAGGGAAACAAAAAAAAGACGCCGCGACTTTCTGCTGGTCCTGGGAGCTGTCGGGCTTATTGGCATGCTGACCTGGGTTGAATTGCGCTATTTTGGATTGGATTCCTATCTCTTTCTGGCTTTCTTCAACCTCAACTTTATCCTTCTTCTCCTTGTCCTGTTTCTGGTAGTCAGAAACATATTAAAACTAATAGTTGAGCGGCGCAGAAAGGTGCTGGGGTCAAAACTCAGGACCCGTCTTGTCCTGGCCTTTGTTTCTTTATCCATCATCCCGACCCTGCTCATGTTCTTTATTGCTGTAAGATTCGTCCAGACCTCAGTAGACTACTGGTTCAAAGAACAGGTGGCCAGTTCCATGAACCAGGCCCTGGAGGTCGGACAGCTGTTTTATAACTCTGTTAAAAAAGGTCTTGAGGTCAGGGCGGAATCGACCCTGGATCAAATCAGACAGCAGGAATTTCTCTGGGGTGGACGGGGAATGGATTCATTCCTGCAAGATAAAAAAAGCAGGGAGTATGATCTGACCCTTATGGGAGTAATTACTCCGAATCTGCGGGAGCAGAACTGGTTCGCAAATGATGAATGGGACAGTCACTGGCCCCTGATTAAAGATAACATTCCCTGGTCCGACCTTCTGGAGCGTCCAATCTATTGGACCGGGTTGTGGCCCAGCGATACCGGGGACCTGGTCGTGGGAGTCATGCCTGTTGACAGCGCCAAGACCGGATTTCTTGTTGTGGGGCAGACTGTTGAACCTGGCCTTTTAGCCAGGCTGGAAGGAATCGTCCAGGGTCTTGATGAATACCGAAAGCTTGAAACCATCAAGTATCCTTTAAAAGTGGCTCTGTACACCATTTTGGGAGTCATAACCCTGGTCATTATTTTCGGTTCAATCTGGTATGGATTCAAGCTGTCCAGGGAAATATCCCAGCCGGTCATGGCCTTGGCCGAAGGCACTCAGAGAATCGCCAGGGGGGATCTGGAAGTCCGGCTGGAGGATCATTCAGACGACGAGCTTGGCCTGCTGGTACGGTCTTTTAACAAGATGGCCATGGATCTGGAAAAGACCCAGAATAACCTGACCCAGGCCAATCTCAGGTTTTCTGCCCAAAACGAAGAGCTGGAAGCAAGAGGCAGATATATGCAGGCTGTTCTGGATAACATTACAGCTGGAGTGGTTTCAGTGGATCAGGACGGGAAAATTACTACTGTTAACAAGGCTGCCGAGTTTATCCTTGGACTGGACAGCACCAAGGTCATAGGAAGATATCCCCTGGACCTGGTTAGCGGGGAATACGGAGCCCTGATCAAGGAGGTTCTAAACCAGCTTTCAGACCTCCCTGAGTCCCAATGGCAAAGGCAATTGGATATTGATGTCCAGGGCAAGATGGTCAAAATACTGGTCAATGCAGTAATTTTGAAGGCTGAAAAAGGCGACGACTACGGTGTTGTGGCTGTATTTGAAGACATAACCGAACTGGAAAAAATGCAGCGCCTGGCTGCCTGGAGAGAGGTGGCTAAACGCATCGCCCATGAAATAAAAAATCCCCTGACACCCATCAAGCTTTCGGCCCAGCGCCTTGAAAAAAAATTCAGCAGCATGATAACCGACCCTTCCTTTACCCAGAGCACTCAGCTCATAGTCAGGCAGGTTGAGAATATGCAGGAGATGGTCAGAGAATTTTCTGCCTTTGCCAAACTCCCTGAAGTCAGGCTCAAGCTTGACCGGCTGGATACACTTCTGGAGGAAGTGGTCTCTATGTTCAGCCAGAGTCACAGAAAAATCACTTGGGATCTCAAGCAGATCAATCCAGTGCCAGAATTCAGCTTTGACCGGGATGCCCTGAAAAGAGTCTTTCTTAATCTTTTCCTTAATGCCTCAGAAGCCCTGACAGGGCAAACCAACGGTCTTGTTGAGGTAAACCTTGATTTTGATGAGCAGCTTAAAAGGGTTTTTGTTCAAGTTGCAGATAACGGTCCAGGACTCAGCTCTGAAGAAAGGGCCAGAATGTTCGAACCATATTATTCCAGTAAAAAAGAAGGTACTGGATTGGGTCTGGCCATTGTCAAATCCATCGTGGCTGATCATGGTGGATATGTCCGGGTCAAGAGCAATAAGCCTCAGGGAACCATTTTTGTGGTGGAGCTTCCGGTCAGGGGGGTGACCAGCCTGAGGATGGTCTGAAAACTGATTAACATGGATAGATCCGGATGACCGGGTCAGGCGGACTGGATATGAAAAAAATACTTATTGTAGAGCCTGATGAATCCCGTCTGGAAGAATTGCTCGGAGTCACTGACTCCATGGGGCTGGAATCGGTGGTGGTCAGTTCCCATTTTGCCGGACTGGCTGCCATGGAAGACGAACTGTTTTCAGTGGCCCTTGTTTCTGCTGATTATACCGGAATAGACGGCCTGGAATTCTGCAGGATTGTCAGAAAGCGTCAGGAATCAGCCAAAACGGTTTTTTCCTACCTTATTCTGGTGGGTGAAGATTACCAGCGGGTGGATATATGCGAAAGCACTCCTCTGGCCAAAGACTTTCTGATCCGTCCCTTTCTGGCCTGTGAACTGCGTTGGAGGCTGGCGGCGGCCCTGGACAGTGTTGAAGAGATGCAGCGGCTCAGGAAACTGATTTATCTGGATTCGTCCACCGGAGCCTTGAATATTTCCGGACTTAAAAGAATATTGCAGGAGGAAGTCAACAGGCTGAGCCGGAAAAAATCCTGGCTGTCAGTGGCAATCCTGGACCTGTATCGGCGTGACTGGATTGAAATCAACCATGGATCTGATTTCTACAGGCAGGCCAGGACAGAGTTGATGGCCTTTCTGCTTCGTACCCTGCGCAACTACGACCAGGTAGCTGGCATGGACCATGGGCGGATATGTATAATAGCTGCTGATTGCAACCTGGAATGCTTTACAGGCCTATTAAAAAGGATTGATTCATCCATGAACCGTCTTGACCTGAAATTGCCTAACAGTCAGATTCTGGAAACCGGGCTTTGCGGGATTTTCAAAAGTTTTAAAATCTGCGCACAGGGCAGGGAGAGTAAAATTTATTTTGAACACCTTTGGAACTGGATTAACAGTATTCAGGATCTGCCGGATGAAATCCTAGGCGGAGAAGCCATCCTGGATAGAAACGGAATCAGAGAACACCCCAAATAACACATTGCTGTTCAAGAAAAGGAACTGTTTATGAAAGTCAAATTTCTAGGCGCGGCCAGAGGAGTCACCGGTTCATGCTATGCAATGGAGGTTAACGGCTCCCGGTTCGCAGTTGACTGCGGGCTGCATCAGGGAAACAGTGAAATTGAAAAAAGGAACTGGAACACTGATGTGTATAATCCAGGCGGGCTTGAATTCATCATGATTACCCATGCCCATATAGACCACTGCGGCCTGTTGCCTAAACTGGTTAGAGACGGATTCAATGGCAGGGTTTATGTTACTCCCCCAACCATGGATCTCTTAGAAATCATGCTTAAGGACAGTGCTTACATTCAAGAGATGGAAGCTGAATGGAAAAATAAGAAACGCTCCAGGCATGGGAGGCCCACACTGGATCCCCTTTATACCCAGGCTGATGTGGACAAGGCCCTGGCCATGCTGACCCCGGTGGAGTATAATGAAGAATTCACTCCCAAGCCCGGCATCAATGTTTTGTACAAAGATGCCGGTCATATCCTTGGTTCATCAATTATTGAAATCAGGGTGGATGAAAAGGACGATAAAAAAGTCAAACTTGTTTTCTCCGGAGACTTGGGCCGGCCAAACCAGCTTTTGGTCAGAAATCCCAGTTATTCCGAGGTGGCTGATTTTCTTTTTCTTGAATCAACTTATGGAAACCGGGACCACAAAAATGAAGATCAGAGCCGGGATGAACTCCTGGAAGCGATTGACTACAGCTATAAGCACGGCCAGAAGGTCATCATTCCGGCATTCGCCCTGGAACGAACCCAGGAAGTCCTTTATTCTCTTTATCTCTTACACAAGGAAGGGCGACTGCCCCAGGATGTCCCCATTTTTCTGGACAGCCCTCTGGCCATCAGGGCTACTCAGGTTTTCAGCAAAAATTACAGATACTTTGATGTCAAAACCAGGAAACTTTTCAAGGCCGGTGAAGATCCTCTGCGCTTACCCGGGCTCAAGCTGACTGAAAGCCCTAAGGAATCAATGGCCATTAATTCCTACAATGGCCCGGCCATAATCATCTCTGCCAGCGGAATGGCCAATGCTGGCCGGGTCAAACATCATCTGCGGCACAATATCTGGAAAAAAGGAGCCAGTATTGTTTTTGTAGGGTTTCAGGCCAAGGGCACACCTGGAAGAAAAATAGTTGACGGTGCCAAGACCATAAAGATCCTGGGTGAAGAACTGGCGGTCAATGCCAGGGTGTTCACCATTAACGGCTTTTCAGCTCATGCTGGTCAAAGTCATCTTCTGGAATGGCTTTCATGTTTTCAGAACCATGGTATGAAGGTCTTTCTGATGCACGGAGAATATGAAAATCAGAAAGTCCTGGCCAGGCTCATTGAAAAAAGATTCGGTCATGAAGTGCATATTCCGGATTACCTGGAAGAATGCATTTTAAAGCCCAATCGGATTTTCGAGGCCTCCATGCCCACGGAAAAAGAAGTACCCAGGATAAACTGGGATTATGTGCTTTCAGAACTTGAAACCAAGGTGAGTGGACTGCGCAACAGCCAGGACCGGATAAGCCACATGGGCTGGAATGAGCAGGTTGAACTGCGTGACGATGCTTTGGAGGCCGGGACTATTCTTTCCAGACTTCTGGCCTCTGTAGACTTTGATGGAGATACCCGGAAAAAATAATCTGCTGACTCATGCGAATAATTTCTGGTAAGTTTAAAGGAAGAATTATCAAGACAGGCTCAGGTCCCGGCTATCGTCCGGCTACCGGCAAAGTCAGGGAATCCCTTTTTTCCATGCTGGAGTCCATGGGCATTGACTGGAGCAAGGCCAGGGTTCTGGATATTTTTGCCGGAAGCGGTTCTCTGGGTTTTGAAGCCCTGAGCCGGGGAGCCGGCTCAGTTCACTTTATTGAAAAGAGTGCTTTAGCCTGTTCCATTATCAGAGAAAACATTGCTGCTCTGGACATTTCAAAAAACAGGGCTGTGCTGATCAAAGCCGATGCCCTTAATTATTCGGCTAAAAAGGACCTTGGGCATTTTGACCTCATTTTTATTGATCCTCCGTATGGCCAGGGGCTCATGGAACCTGTGCTCAACAACCTCCTGCTCGGCCCGGCTCTGGTCTCTGGAACCCTGATAAGTGCTGAGACTGAATATGATTCAGCACAGTCTCTGGATCACTTTCCCGGACTGGCATTGATAAGAGACAGAAATTTCGGACAGACAAGGATATTGTTATGGGAAAAAACATAAAATCAGCAGTTTATCCAGGCACTTTTGACCCTCTGACCAATGGCCATGTCAGCCTGGTTCTCAGGGGTCTGGATATTTTTGATGAGATAATTGTGGCGGTAGCCCTGCATTCACCCAAAAATCCGCTTTTCAGTCTGGAGGAAAGGGTAGAAATGGCTTCCAGCGCTTTCAATGGCAGGCCCGGAGTCAAGGTCGAACCTTTTGAAGGTCTGCTGGTGGACTACGTGCGTACCCAGAGGGCCGGCGCTATTTTAAGGGGGATGCGGGCTGTAGCCGACTTTGAATATGAATTCCAGATGGCCCTGATGAATCGTCGACTGGACCGTAACATCCAAACGGTTTTTTTAATGACCGATTATAAGTGGCTTTATATCAGTTCGACCATTATCAAAGATGTAGCCAAGCTCGGGGGAGACATCAAAGGCCTGGTTCCACCTGAAGTTGAAAAAAAACTTTACCAAAAATACGGTCATCTCTGATCCTGTTTTCAGCTTGTTATGAATTTTGATAAAACCGGACTTACTCCCATTGTCTGTGTACTGGGAGCCACAGGAAGCGGCAAAAACGACCTGGCCCTTGAGCTGAGCCGGAATTTTTCTCTGGAAATCATTAATTTTGATTCCAGACAGGTGTACAAGGGCCTAGAGATAATTACAGCCCAGCCCAGCCCGGAGGATAAAAAACTCTGTGCTCACCATCTTTACGGGTTCCTTGAAATCAATAAGGGAATAAGCGCAGGCAAATTTACTGAAATGGCCAGTTCAGCCATTAATAAGACCGCCTCAAGAAAAAAGCTTCCCTTTCTGGTTGGTGGAACCGGACTGTATCTGAGGTCCCTGATTTATGGCCTGGCTGAAATCCCGAAAATTCCGGACCAGATCATAAAAGATATTCAAAAAGAGCTATCTAACCACGGTATTGAGACCTTGTACCAAGAACTGTCCAGGGTCGACCCTGTTTACTCCTCAACCATAACTGCCAGAGACAGGCAGAAGATTTCCAGGGCCCTGGGGGTGTACAGAACTACTGGAGAACCCATTTCAAAGTGGCATGAAAGGCAGAACAAGAAACCGCGCTATAAAGCCCTGTTACTTGGAATCAAAACTGACCTGGAAGAACTTACTCCTTTTCTGGCCTTGAGAATCGAGAAAATGATCGGCCGGGGGGCTATCGACGAAGTGCAAAGGGCATATGAGTATTCCGGACAGAATTTTTCCCTTCCTGGTTTTTCCGGAATTGGATGTAGAGAGATTATCTCATACATTGAAAAGGAAATGGACCTCCAGCAGGCTAAATCCCTCTGGCTGAAAAACACCCGGGCATATGCCAAACGCCAGATTACCTGGTTCAGAAAAGAACCTGGAATAATCTGGACTGCTCCTGGAGATTTCTCCAAAGCCAGTATGCAGGTCGAAAAATTTCTGAAAAATGTCTTTTGAGTTACTTGAAGAGTATTAGAGATTAATTCATTATCAGATTTGCTACAGCAGTTGTCCCGGCCTCACTCTGAAGTGTGCTGCCTCAAAAGATCACTGGCTGGACCAGGGGAGAAGCTTGCTCTAGTTGATCTCCCATGTTCTGAACCTCTCCCAGGATTTCAGGGGTCACTATTTTCAGGGAAAAATCCTTGGCTGAGGATGATGGCTTAGCTGCTTGCAGATCCTGGTCAGACAGACCAGATCAGATACTGACAATTTAGTTTTTACAAGCCCAAGCAGACCAAAACCAGGTTTTGCCTTTGGAAAGTTTTTGGATTATTCAGGGGCTGTTATTTATACTGAATGACTGTTTTTTAGAGCTGCAGGATCAGGCTGGCCTTGATTAACTTAGTCACTGGAAAAGCAGGCTGTGTTGCGGCACTTGCCTGGTCAGCTAACCAGGAGCATTCTGGACAGTCGGGAATCAGAAGCATGAAAAAATTATATCCAATCTTTATTGTGGCTTTACTCCTTTTTTCCTATTCCATAACTCAGGCTGAAAATGATCTGCCGGGCCAGGAAAACTATGTGAGGCAGCTGGAAACAGGGTCCATCAACTGGACAAAAGGCCGAGTCATTGCTTCAGGATCTGGATCTTACTCAGGACAGGGAGAAAGGATGAGTGAGAAAGCCATGATTGCTGAACGCAAGGCAATGATCCAGGCCAGAAAAAATCTTCTTGAATCACTGGGCAGGATCAGTTTTGATTCTGAAACAGAGCTGGAAAGGCTTTTCCGGGAGGATTCAGCCCTTAAAAATGATTTTTCTGCCCTGATTCAGCACGCCCTGGTTCTGGACAGGATCCACACTGCAGGAGATAAATACCTTGTAGAGGTCTTTCTTCTTATCGATTTATGGGATGAACAATCCAGGATACTGATGCCCGGGAATCTGTTCCTTCCTCCGCACCAAGGTGGGTCAAGGTCTGCAGATTCTTTTATGTCCGGAGATTGCGTTATATACGTTGAAGCTGACCAGGCTGGGATTCACCCGGCCCTTGTTCCGGCTATTGTGGATGATAAGGGCAATATTCTTTTCCGGGCGTCGGCCCTGGGTCCTGAACCCCGGGCCAGGCAGAGCAGTGTAACCTACATTCGAGCCCCCAGGGAAGGACGGGAATTCAGGACCATCAGGACCAGGGGCCAGAGCATGTGGGTCAAGGCTGACAGGGCATCTGGAAAGAATAATTCCGATATTGTTCTGACCAAAGAGGGAGCTGAAAGGTTCAAGCGGGTAATTTCCAGCACTGAACAGAATTGCATCGTCAAAATCGTCCTGGATTGATCCGGGATAGAGAATTTATCAGGCTTTTATGAAAAATAGTATATTAGTTATCCTGTTCTGTTTCATGTTTTTTCCGGCCACGGCCTTTTCCTGGCAGCCGGTGACTGTTGAAGAAGCCAGGAGTGAGGAAGAGTCCTTAAGAGAAAACAGGGACAGAGCACTGGATTCTGGTTTCAGAAAGGCCGTGCTTCAGGAAATGGGACTGATCCTTCCTGGTCGGATTTCTCAGGAAAGACTTCATGCAGTTATGAGTTATATCGACGGCAGGGTTGAAGGATTGGTTCAGGGATACAGAGGAGTGTCGGTCAGAGAAACTGATCACGGTCTTATCCTTGAAATGGAGGTGAACATCGACTCCAGTTCCCTGAGAAGGATACTTCAGGACGCAGGAGTCTATTATACCAGCCTCCATCCCTGGAGCTACGATCTGAATACCAGTGGAGCTTCTCCTGATGACCTAATCAAATTGCAGCACCTGCAACTGATTACCGGGGTCCAGGTCGACAGCACGGCCAGGACAGTCCTTAGTCTGCGCAAGTCCGGCCAGGGGGCCTGGTCAGGCTCCATTGGACATCAGCATGTTGAAACCAGTGTTTCAGCTGAAAGTCTGGAAAAGGCGTGGTTTGAGCTCTGGAAGTATTTTTTCGGGCATCCCGACATCCGGGACAGGTTTGTCCGGGTAGTTATTTTGAGTACTTCGGGCTGGCCTACTACTGATGCAGTAATGAACTTTGACCGTATACTGGCTGCCTGGAAACAGGAGGTGGAGTCCGGAAAGATAGTATCTGTTTTCACGGATGTACCCTCCATGAAGGCCACCTGGAAAGTATTGACCCTCAACCCTGAATCCCTGGAAAAAAGGCTGCAAAATTACCTTCCTGCCAGGGGAGTTGCATTTAATATCGAATAAACAAGGATATCGGAATTGTCGGAGACTAAGTCTGTTCACTATGGTTCCAACTGGACCATCCCCAACCTGCTGACCATCATCAGGATCTTTATCACTCCGGCTTTTGTGGTGGCCTTTTTTAACGAGGATTACATCCTGGCCCTGACCCTCTTTGTACTGGCCGGATTGACAGATGGACTGGATGGTTTTCTGGCCCGGGTTCTTAAACAGAGGTCAAGACTGGGGGCCATGATCGATCCTCTGGCTGACAAATTTCTGCTTTTAACATCATTTGTCTGTTTAGGGGTACAGGGATGGATTCCATTCTGGCTCATCGTGGTGGTCATCAGCAGAGATTTGATCGTCATTGGCGGGCTGTTTGTTCTGCATATCTTTGGGATCAACGTGAAGAACAAGATCAACCCCACCTTGGACAGCAAGCTAAACACCCTTTTTCAAATCATCCTGCTGCTGGTGGCAATGGCTGCCTATACATTTGATGTTTCCGGACTCCTGCTGCTGACTTCCATCCTGGTTTTCCTGGTTGGCTTTTTAACGATTTTTTCAGGGGTCAGGTATGTCCTGCTGGGATTCAGTTTTTTACATGCTGATATGAACCAGGAATCATGATCATTATTTATGGAAGGGAATTCGAATAAAAAAAGACTGAATGACGGGCTGAAACAGGGCAGGAAAATCAAAAACCGGGCTTCCCCGGTTTTTGATTTATTTATCTTGGTTTTTCTGAGTGTTTTCTTCCTTGTCCCCTTTTTTCTCATCAGGGGTCACATCAATTTCTTCAGGTTCGGTAGTGGCTTTTTTGAAATTTTTAATGGCTTTTCCCATTCCCGATCCTATTTCAGGCAGTTTGTTTGCCCCGAAAATAACCAGGATTATCACTAAAATAATTATTAACTCAGTCATGCCAATGCCAAACATATTCTTGCCTCCCTCGTTTGCAGATTCATGGCATATACACCCCACATAAATACCGGTCAAGAACCATCTGTAACCCCTTGAAAATTTCAGGTTGTGTTTTTGGAGTCAGCTGATATTGTGACATGGTCGGGCAAAAGCTTGACTTTATGCTTATTTTACAGTCGGTTGATTCAAGATAACCTTCAAAAAATCTAGGTAAAACTCATGAAAAGAATTGTGGTGATCGGTGGTGGCTATATTGCCGGCAAGGCGGTTCGACTTATCAGTAATACACTGCCCAGTACGGATCTGCTCTGGATTTCCCAGTACAGTAGTGAAAAGTACCCGTTGGAGATATTAAGCCTGCTCATCCGTTCTTCAGCTGAGCCGGACCAATGGCCCAGGATCAGAGCCAAGATCAAGGTTGAATTTGATGCCTATCAAAAAAGAATGAATCATTATCCCAAGCAGGTCAGCAAAATCAAAGTAAATGCCCAGGAAAGCGAGGTTTCCTTTTTATCCGATATGGGAACCATGTCATATTCCTTTGACCGGGTATTTATCTTTTCTAAGCCCGAAATATCCTCTAGCTTTGAAAAACAAGACACTCATGTCTGGCCTTTAAGTAGTACTGTCGAGTATCTGGTCAATAACTGGAGCCATATCAAAAAACCTGTGGTCGTAGGTTCAGACATGGGGCTGCTTCAGGTGCTGGCCAGAAGCGGTAAAAAATTTATTTGGGTCAGGTCTGAAAACCCCTTTAGTGAACAGGTGGGGTACTGTCTTGACCGGAAGCTCAAACAAAAGGGAGTTACGATTCTGGATCAGGATCCATTCGAAACCTGGTACCAGTGTCTGGAAGGAAAGGCTCTTTCTTATGGCCCGGTTTTCATCTCCGACTCAGCCGGGCTTCAGTTGACTAATCTGAACCAGTTCGGTTTGGAAGAAATGGATAGTCACGGGCAGGGCCCTAATGAACAGGACCATGGAAAACAGGTTGTCCGGGTCCAGGTTCAGGATTTCGAAGAATGGCTGGCATCAGATTTTTCTCCGGAAAAAAATCTTTCTCAGGCCATGCGAATTGTGGAAGCATCCTTGACTGGAAAAGGTCGGGAAATCACCAACAGAGTCAAGGCAACTCTCTGGAACTTGGGAGATTTTTTTGCCGGACGTATCCGGGTCGACAATCAATGGCCGGATGGGCCCGGGGATATGTTTGAATCCGCACTGTTGCACGATGGTCTTGAGTCAGGAGACAATGGCTTCCTGATTAGAATGGGCATGGATAAATCAAACTCAAGACTTGTTGAGATGGAAGCTGTTGGGATGTATGCTCATGAGTGGCTGAACATTGGAGCTTGTCTCATGAACAGTCAGGCAGAGATTTCGGATATTTCCGATTCTGAATTTACCTGGCCCGGTCTGGGAATCAATCCCTTGATCCGGTGTTCACGCATGCTGAAAAACAAAGCTCAGCCGGGTATCCTCGGCATAACACCCCTTGAACTCAAGCAGTCCGCTGATCAGGGAGCTGAGTTTTTCCTTATGGATGTAAGAAGCAAGGAAGAATTCTCCAAAGGAAGACTGCCTGGTTCGACTAATATTCCCCTGGATCAACTTAAAAAAAGAGTCATGGAGATTCCAAGGTTCACTCCACTGGTGCTTTATTCGGAATGTTCTGCCAGGGCTTACCAGGGCGCCAGAATCCTGAAGGGTATGGGAGCAAAGCAGCTTTATGTGCTGGATGGTGGATATGGTTTGTATACCCTTGAAAAGGATATTTCTTTGGTTTCGGCTTCAGACCGGCCCGCTTCAGCAGGTGGTTGCCCTGCCTGCTAGAGAATTCATGGCCCAACACAAAGTCAAAAAGTTCCCGGCCTACAACTGTGTTTTTTTCAGATTAGGCAGTTGTGTCTACGAGGAGGCCCTTAATCCTGGATTTGATCCCAAGGTCCAGTGTTCAGTCCTGGCTGAACTCGAAAAAAAGTTTGATCATCTGCTGCACCAGGCTGACGTATTCAGGTTGACCAGCGAACAGGTTCACACCATATGGGCTTCAAGATTTGGTGAAGAAATTTCCTGGGACTCTCTTTGTACCTCTTATATGCCCCAGGCTGAACTGGATGATCGATGCCGGTATCTTTTCGGCAATTCCTGCCTTGGGTTTTTACCCCGGTGTCTGGGAATCTGTTCCAGTTATTCCGTTTTTAAGCCGAAAAAAGATATTGAGAGTTAACAGGTATTTTCATATAAAAAACCCGAGCCCTCCTGAAAGGTGGGGGGTTGACAGGCATACCACGATTTGAACAACTGAGGAGTGCAGTGAATAAAGACAGTCTGATTATCCATTTTCCTTTCATGCATGAAGACTTTGTTTCTGAGCAGTTAAGATCTCTGGCTCTTTTCCTCAATCCCGGGCTTGTGGAAGATACTCCCAATGCCTTTCGTCCTGAACGGCTGGTCCTTTCTCCCAAAGAAGCCAATTTTTTTCTTAATCAAAGCATTCAGTTCGGAGAACAGTTCAAAAAACCCTCTGACATGGCTTACCTGGGAGTGAAAAACAATGATGATTTTTATTCCGACACCTCCCTGGCCTTGAGGTGGCAGATCTCCACCTATGATCAAGACAAAAATCATACCCAGCCCAGTCAGGAATTGCTGCAGGCTCAGCAAATGCTGATCCTTGAATATGTATTTGAAGAAAGGGTTGCTGACCTGCGTCTCCTGGACAGGGACCTTGGTGAAACCTGGAAAAAATTCGACCAGGATCTTGGAATAGAACGCGAAGATGGTGACTTTGCATATATTGACCGGGACCCGGTATCAGGGCTTTCCACATCTGCAGACTGGAAAAAACTGTTATGGGCCTTTGCCATGCTTTTACCCCGGAGTGTCTTTCTACTGGTCCATGATCCAGAAACCGCTTCTGAACTGGAGGAGGCTGGTCTGAGCTGGAGAGAGGTTGACCACAGGGATTATTATAACCCTTTCCCTGCAGGCCTCCAGCTTTTCTCCGGTGTCTTGAAATCAGGTCAGAAAACCACCCACCTTTCCAGGCTGAAAAACGACTTGTTTTTTCTGCATGTAAAATCTGGAGAAAACCAGAGGGCGGGTTGACCAAAATTAACCCAATGACCTATTGATCTATTTTTATTTTCAAATTGCCTTGAGGAGGAAGGATGATCAAGGAAAGAATCGGCCATAAAATCAAAAAGTTCAGAGAACTGGAAGAAATAACCCTGGAAGAGCTGGCTGCCAGGAGCGGATTGGATCAGGAATACATCATGGCCATTGAGGAAGAGGGGATGTATCCTTCTCTGGGCCCGCTTCTGAAGATAGCCAGAGCCATGGGGACAAGATTGGGAACATTCCTGGACGACACCATCAGCCAGGACCCACTGGTTGTCCGGCTTGAAGAAAGGCAGGAGGAATCCGGTCTTCTTAAAGGAACGGAAAAACCTGCAGCTCTGCGTTTCTTTTCCCTGGGCAGGGGGAAAAGTGATCGTCATATGGAGCCTTTTTACATTGAAATATTCCCAGATTCTGCCAAAGACAAGAAGCTGTCATCTCATGAAGGTGAAGAGTTCATAGTGGTTGTGTCCGGTGAAATTGAGATAACCTATGGTCAGGAAACTCATGTACTCAAGCCTGGAGACAGTATTTACTACAACTCCATTGTCCCTCACCATGTTTCTTCAAGAGGCGGTCAGACTGCAGAAATATATGCTGTCCTGTATTTTCCGGATTAACCAGGTTTTCTTCTCAGGAGCAGTTCAGAAAGGACTGGCTTCCTAAGAATACTGAACAAGGATGCCTCCGGTCTGGCCCTGATTTCTGCACAGGAACATTCAGCCGGAGAAACCAGGGAAATTCAAGTTGAATCTTATTTTGGAGAGTTTACTTTATGTGGGATAAGCCGTTAAGAGAAATCACCCTTGGACATCTGCTGGATGAAGCAGTTGAGAGATATCCCGACAATGATGCAGTGGTTTATGTTGACCGGGACTACAAGCTTACTTATCGCGAATTTTCTGACGTGGTTGACAAGCTGGCCAAGGGACTCATGTCCATTGGTGTCCAAAAGGGGGAAAAGGTCGCTATCTGGGCAACCAATGTCCCCCACTGGGTAGCCTTGCAATTTGCAACTGCCAAGATTGGTGCGGTTCTGCTGACTGTGAATACTTATTACAAAAGACATGAGCTGGCTTACCTGCTTAAACAGTCTGAATGTGAGAACCTGGTAATAATTGATGGGTTCAGAGATACTGATTACGTTCAAACTGTGTATGAACTTGTTCCGGAGCTGAAGACCAAGCCTAGGGGACATCTAAGAAGCAATGACTTCCCTCACTTGAAAAGGGTCCTTTTTCTGGGTCAGGAAAAACACCGGGGCATGTATTCAGTACCGGAGATCATGGCCTTGGGGGGAATGATCACTGATTCAGAATATCTGGCCAGGCAAAAGAGTCTTAACCCTCACGATGTGGTCAATATGCAGTACACTTCAGGAACCACAGGTTTTCCCAAGGGTGTTATGCTGACCCATTACAATATCGCCAACAATGGCTACTGGATTGGAGAAAACCAGAAACTGACCCATGAAGACAGGATATGTCTTCCAGTTCCCCTCTTTCATTGCTTCGGATGTGTTCTGGGGGTCCTGGCTGCAGTGAGCCACGGTTCCACTCTGGTTATCCTTGAGGGTTTTAATCCTCTCCTGGTCATGACCTCTGTAGAGACTGAGAAATGCACTGCCCTTTACGGTGTGCCTACAATGTTCATCGCCATCCTGGAACACCGCATGTTCGCCAAGTTCGATTACTCATCTCTCAGGACAGGCATTATGGCCGGATCTCCCTGTCCCATCAAGGTCATGCGTCAGGTCATGGATAAAATGAATATGAAGGATATAACCATCTGCTACGGCCTGACAGAGTCTTCTCCGGTGATGACCCAGACCAGAACAGATGATGACATCAGTAAAAGGGTTGAAACTGTAGGCAGGCCTATGCCCGAGGTTGAAATCCGCCTGGTGGATCCGGAAACTGGTCAGGAGGTGCCGACTGGAGTCCAGGGAGAAGTCTGCTGCAGGGGCTACAATACCATGAAAGGATACTACAATCTGCCTGATGAAACGGCTAAAACCATTGACAGGGACGGCTGGCTTCACTCAGGAGATTTAGGGGTCATGGATGAGGATGGTTATTTAAGCATAACCGGGCGTCTGAAAGATATGATTATCCGGGGGGGAGAGAACATTTATCCCAGGGAGATAGAAGAATTCCTGTATACCATGGAAGGGGTACAGGATGTCCAGGTTGCAGGTGTGCCCAGTCAGAAGTATGGTGAAGAAGTCGGGGCATTCATCATACTCAAACCTGGATATGACTATGCACCCGAAGATGTGCGGGATTTCTGCAGAGGCAAGATTGCCAGATATAAGACTCCAAAGTATGTGGCCTTTGTAAACGAATATCCCATGACAGCTAGTGGTAAAGTCCAGAAGTATAAATTGCGCGAGGCAGCACTGGATTATTTTCCCCAGGCAATTAAGTAATTTTTCCCATTACCCAGTAATACGGGAGGTATTTTGCAGCTGTGCAATCCTTTTTTAAAAGACCCCGGCCTGAAAGAGATTAAGGGTATAGTATTCGATTGTGACGGGGTCCTTTTTGATTCCAAAGATGTAAACATCCATTTTTACAATCAGGTCCGAAGCTGTTTTGATCTTTCCCCCATGTCCAAGGAACAGGAAGATTTTGTTCATATGCATTCGGTGCAGGAATCATTCAACCATATTCTGCCCCTGGGCTATGAATCAGAGCTTTCAAAGATCAAGGACAAACTGGATTATTCGAGTTTACTGCCCCATATGCGCATGGAAGAAGGTCTGGTTGAGCTGCTTGAACTTTTGAGTCTGAGAAAGATCAAAACCGCAATCAATACCAACAGAACAACAACCATGGATCTGCTTCTGGCAACCTTTGGGCTTGATAAGTACTTCTGGCCGGTTGTAACCGCATCTGATGTAAGCAGGCCCAAGCCTCATCCGGAAAGTCTTTTTAAGATAATGGATATCTGGTCTGTTTCTGCAAGAGAGATGGTGTTCATCGGTGACTCCATCGTTGACCAAGAAACAGCCCAGGGAGCTGATGTTCAGTTCTGGGGATACAAAAACGACGGTTTGCAGGCAAAAATGCTTGTTCCTGATTTTTGGATTCTACGCGATTTTTTGATGCGCAATCTGGATTAATTTAGTAAACTGTTTGTAAAAGATAAGCCCTGCAGGATGTTGTCCTGTTCATATGGAGGAAGGATGTTCGTTTTCAGCAACTTTTTAACTGCCATAATCAGCGTAGCTGATACCCTGCTTTCCCTTTACTTCTGGATAGTAATCATTTCAGCTCTGTTGTCCTGGGTCAATCCTGATCCCTACAACCCTATTGTCCGGATACTCCGAAATCTGACTGAACCAGTTTTTTACCGTGTCCGCACCTGGATTCCCTTTACCAACCTCGGCGGCATTGATCTCTCTCCGGTGGTTGTCCTGATCGGCATCCAGTTTATCCGCATGTTCATTATACAAACCCTTTATCAAATGGCTGCTGGGGTTGGATAGGCGGATCAATCCCCGGCATGAGGACGCAAAATTATGGACATATCCAAAATTGACATACTTAACAAAAAATTCTCTTCTTCTTTGTTTGGCTATAAAAAACAGGATGTTGAAATGTTTCTGCAGGAGCTGGCCGACTATGTGGGGACCCTGGCGGAACAGAAGATGGACTTGGAACGCAGTCTCAAAGGCCTGGAAGAAAAGATTCAGGAGTACAGAGGAAGGGAGGAAATACTCCAGAATACTCTGGTGACCACCCAGAAAATGACAGATGATATCAAGTCCAATGCTCAAAAGCAGGCCAAACTGATCATCCAGGAATCTCAGTCCAAGGCTGAAGACATTTTAAGACATGCCCATAAACGGCTGGCCCAGATTCACGAAGACATCTCTGAGCTGAAAAAGCAGCGGGCTCATTTTGAAATCAAGCTCAGGTCCATAATCGAGTCTCATCTTAAGCTCCTGGATTCTCAAGATGAGGACAATCTGCACCTGGAGGAAGCTGAATCCAAGCTCAAATTTCTGCAGAAAGCCTGACCTTCAATCTGGAGTTGATCAGTCGATACTGGAAATGAATTACTTTGAAAAAATCAGCAACAATACATGGAGAATCAATGTCCTGGTTCAGCCCAGGGCCAGGAAGGATGAAATCGCCGGCATTCATGATCAAAGGATGAAAATCAGGATAAAGGCGCCACCAGTGGACGGCAAGGCCAATCATTATCTGTGTGCATTCCTGGCTGGGGTCATTGGCCTGAGAAGGAATCAGGTCGTGGTGGAAAAAGGGTTGTCATCCCGATGTAAAAGTGTGGTTGTTTCGAATGTGGACAGACAGACAATGGAACTTTTTTTTAAAAAAATACAATAAGTTCATTTAAGGAGGGCGTAATGGAGCAATTCGAGCTGGAATTGATTGCCAAATATGGGGAAAAGGATGAGGAACTCAAACAACTGTGGGATGATCATATTTCATATGAAAAAATTTTGGAAAAGTATGAAACCAAACCTTTTTTAACCCCGGTTGAAGAACAGGAAGTAAAGGAACTGAAGAAAAAGAAACTGGCCGGCAAAACAAAAATGCATACGATTCTCGATAAATATAAAACAGCGGAGGAATAAAATGGAGCTCACCGGGGCTCAGATCCTGCTTGAAAGCCTTAAGCGGGAAGGTGTGAAACATATATTCGGTTTTCCTGGTGGAGCGGTCATTGATATTTATGACCAAATTCCAAACTATCCGATCCAGCATTATCTTGTGCGCCATGAGCAGGGGGCTGTGCACGCTGCGGACGGATATGCCAGGTCAACCGGCAAGGTAGGGGTCTGTCTGGTCACTTCTGGTCCCGGAGCCACAAATACTGTGACCGGCATCGCCACTGCCTACATGGATTCCATACCTATGGTTATTTTCACCGGGCAGGTGCCGACTCCGCTCATCGGCAATGATGCCTTTCAGGAAGTTGATATTGTGGGCATCACCAGGCCTTGTACCAAGCATAACTACCTGGTCAAGGATATTGAAAAGCTGGCCGGAACTATCAAGGAAGCTTTTTACATTGCTTCTACAGGAAGACCCGGCCCAGTGCTGGTGGACCTGCCCAAAGACATTATGCAGGCCAAGACTGGTTATGAATATCCGGAAACCATCAGCATCAGAAGTTACAACCCTAATTATCTGCCCAACAGAAAACAGGTCAAAAAGGCTGTAAGGCTCATTGCCAAGGCTGAAAAGCCGCTGATCTATGCCGGAGGCGGGGTAATATCCTCCCATGCAGGCCAGGTCCTGACCAGACTTGCCAGAAAGCATGCGATTCCTGTCACAGCCACCCTGATGGGCCTGGGGGCATTTCCTGGCAATGATCCTTTGTGGCTTGGAATGCTTGGAATGCATGGGACTTTTCCTGCCAACATGGCTGTGAACAACTCCGATGTTCTGATCTCTGTCGGGGCCAGATTTGATGACCGGGTCACCGGAAAAGTGAACACTTTTGCACCTAGAGCCAAGATCATTCATATTGACATAGACCCGACATCCATCCGCAAGAACGTATCTGTGCATATCCCCATAGTATCCGACTGCCTGAATGCTCTTGAAGCCATGGAACAGGAACTGGACAGCCTTGAGGACCTGGACTGGCAGCAAAAACACGACAGCTGGTTAAAAAAAGTCCAGAAATGGGCTGACGAACATCCCCTGAAGTATGAATCTAAAGAAGGGGTTGTAAAGCCTCAGTTCGTTATGGAAAAAATCTACCAAATCACTAAAGGGGAAGCCATCATTTCCACTGAAGTGGGTCAGAACCAGATGTGGGCGGCCCAGTTCTATCGGTATCATGCTCCAAGAACGCTTTTGACTTCCGGAGGACTTGGCACAATGGGATACGGCTTTCCTGCTGCCATCGGCGCCCAGGTGGCCCATCCTGACAAACTGGTTATTGATATTGCAGGGGACGGTTCTATTCAGATGAATATCCAGGAAATGGCCACTGCCATGAGTTACAAGCTCCCGGTCAAGATAGTCATCCTCAACAATGGATACCTAGGCATGGTCAGACAATGGCAAGAGCTCTTCTACAACAGGAATTACTGCTCCACCTGCCTCCATCTGAACCCAGACTTTGTCAAGCTGGCCCAGGCATTTGGAGCTGAAGGATACCTGATTGAGAAAAATGAGGATGTGGAGCCTGTTTTGACTAAAGCCTTTGCTTCGCCCCTTCCCTGCATTGTTGACGTCCGGGTGGAACCAGAGGAAAATGTATATCCCATGGTTCCGGCTGGGGCCTCACTGACTGAAATGCTTTTGGTTTAGGAGGCTGACTATGAGACATGTCCTATCAGTTCTTGTGGAAAATGAGCCCGGAGTCCTGTCCAGAGTTGCCGGCCTTTTCAGCGGGAGAGGCTTCAACATCGACACTCTCAATGTTGGCCCCACCCTTGAAAAGGGTATCTCCCTGATGACCATTACCACTTTTGGAGACGAACAGATAATCGAACAGATTGTTAAACAACTGCGTAAAGTTGTTTCTGTAATCAAAGTCGTGGATCTGACCGATCTAAAGTCCGTAGAAAGGGAAATGGTCTTGATCAAGGTCAATGCAGAAGACTCCAAAAGAGCGGAAATACTCAGAGTAGCCGATATCTTCAGGTGCAAGGTTGTGGATGTCAGTGTGGACGAAATCACTCTGGAAGTCACAGGTGATCAGGGTAAGATCAAGGCCATTGTCAATCTGCTCCAGCGGTTCGGGATCAAAGAATTTGCCAGAACCGGAACTGTAGCCCTGCGCAGGAGCATGCAATAGTAAAAAAACAATAAACCTTCATAAGCCGGGCTTATCTGGATGAAAGGCCAGTGATGCACCCAGAGCAATATTGGTTTCACCTCCCAGCATCCTGACTAGTGCTCTGTTGATAATTAATTTTGGGCTGGCCAAGCTGCCTCATCTTTTTGCCGACTTGCCGGTCAAGTGCATTTTTCAATGTTATACAAATAAGTTAAGGAGTTATTGATGAAAGTTTATTATGAAAACGACGCTGACTTATCCATACTTAAAGACAAGACCATTGCCATAATCGGCTATGGCAGTCAGGGACACGCCCACGCCCAGAATCTGAGAGATTCCGGACTGGACGTTGTTGTTGGGCAGCGTCCTGGAGGAGAAAACTGGAAGCAAGCCAGGGAAGACGGCTTTGAGCCGGTTTCAGCTGCTGATGCAGCCATGAAGGCTGACCTGATTCAGATCCTGGTTCAGGATCAGTATCAGCCCGTGGTTTTTGCAAAAGAAGTCCTGCCCAACCTGACTGCTGGCAAGGTCCTGGTTTTCAGCCATGGTTTCAATATCCATTTTAATCAGATTCAGCCGCCCAGGGATGTGGATGTAGTCATGGTCGCGCCCAAAGGCCCCGGACACCTGGTTCGCAGGGAATACGTCAAGGGTGGCGCAGTGCCGGCTCTTGCTGCTGTTCACCAGGATTATTCCGGGAAAGCCATGGAGTATGCCCTGGCCTATGCCAAGGGGATCGGCTCAACCAGGTCAGGTGTAATCCAGACTACCTTTGAGGAAGAGACGGAAACCGATTTGTTCGGCGAACAGGTTGTCCTGTGCGGAGGAGTGAGCGAACTTATCAGATGCGGCTTTGAAACCCTGGTGGAAGCAGGGTATCAGCCTGAAGTAGCCTACTTTGAATGCATGCACGAGCTCAAGCTGATAGTTGACCTGCTGTATGAAGGTGGATTCAGCAAAATGCACCATTCAATCAGTGATACAGCGGAATATGGAGATTATTCCAGAGGCAAGCGGATTGTTTCACCTGAGGCCAAGAAGGAAATGAAAAAAGTCCTTGAAGAGATCCAGGACGGAACTTTTGCCAGGGAATGGATCCTGGAAAACCAGGCTGGAACCCCTGGCTTCAAGGCCATGCGACGCAAGGCCCACCAGCATCAGATTGAAGAAGTCGGAACAAAACTTAGAAAAATGATGCCCTGGCTCAAGAAATAATTGTTCATCCATCTCCAGGCCCTGTGAAAGCAGGGCCTTTTTTGAAAGGTTTTCAGTTTAATGCTGGAAAAAAAAACCACTGATCATGCCAAACCTGATAACAGGTATGCTTATCTGGTCAAAACCGGCTGTTTGAGCCCTGCCAGCCTAGACAAGGCCATGGAAATTGCAAAAGAGCACCAGAAATCCATGGACGACGTCCTTCTTGACTCATTTGCCGTGGATAAAGCGGAACTGGGCAAGTCTCTTGAGACCTATTATGATGCCACCTTCGTGGCTTTTGATCAGTCCTTTGAACCTCCATACGAGCTTTATGAGCAGAAAAGGCTTGATCCTGATTTTTTGAAAAAATACCAATGGGTTCCTTTAAAAAAAGAAGGGAACAATATAATCGTGCTGGTCAGCAACCCCTTTGACCTGGGACGGCTGGATGAAATCCGGTTTATATTCGGAACCAGCCGGATTATACCCCAGGTGGCCACTGCCAGAGATATTGAACTGTTCATTGATCACTTTCACCAGCAATATAAGTCCGAGCAGGATATATCTTCTCTGGTGGAGGGTATGGATATCGGATCTGATCAGGCGGTTGACGATTTCATTGAAGATAACGAACTCTCCGAACATGACAGTGAAGTGGTCAGACTGGTCAATGCCCTGTTGCTTGAAGCCTGGAAAAGAAACGCTTCAGACATTCATATCGAACCCAATGTCCGTTCCAGATACTGTCTGATTCGACTCAGGATAGACGGTACCTGCCATGAATTCAGAAAACTCCGCCTGCCTCTGGCCAGACCCCTGGTTTCCAGAATCAAGATCATGGCCCACCTGGATATTGCTGAACGAAGACTGCCCCAGGATGGCAAGGTCAAGATCCGTCTGTCCGAGGCAAACAGGGTTCTGGAGTTCAGGGTGGCCACCATTCCTACCATGGAAGGGCAGGAGGATGTGGTCATGAGGGTCCTGGCCTCTGGTAAGCCCATGTCACTGGAGGAACTGGGTCTCAGTAAAGATAATCAAGTCAGCTTTGAGCGTCTGATTCACAGTCCCTACGGACTGATTCTGGTGGTGGGACCCACTGGATCGGGAAAAACCACTACCCTGCATTCAGCAGTCAGCTATATCAACACCCCTGAGCGCAAGATCTGGACTGCTGAAGATCCGGTTGAGATCAGCCAGGAAGGATTGCGCCAAGTCCAGGTGAACCCGAAGATCGGGCTGACTTTCGCTTCGATTCTGCGCTCTTTTCTCAGGGCTGATCCCGACGTGATAATGATCGGGGAAATGAGGGACAGAGAAACAGCCCACATAGGCGTTGAAGCCTCCTTGACCGGTCATGTGGTTTTCAGCACCCTGCATACCAACACTGCTCCGGAAACCGTAACCAGACTCCTGGACATGAATCTGGATCCATTTAATTTTGCTGATTCCCTGCTGGGAGTCTTGGGCCAGAGGCTCATCAAAACCCTGTGTCCATCCTGTAAAGAAAAATATTTCCCAACTGCCGATGAAATGGAAGAGCTGGCCCTGGAATACGGTCAGGGATTCCAGGGCCGGCTGGAAAAGGCTTTTCTTCACGATTCGGTTCTGTACAGGGCAAAGGGCTGCAGAAAATGCATCGGAGGGTATAAGGGAAGGATCGGCATCCACGAATTAATGCTAAGCACTGAGGGCATCAAGCGGATGATCAAGTATAAAAAGCCTACAGAAGAGGTCAGGGCTCAGGCCCTGAAAGAAGGGATGCTTTCCATCAAGCAGGACGGGATAATAAAAGTCCTATCCGGAATAACCGACATTCATCAGGTCCGCTCAGCCACAGGTTCTTCCTGAGTATTATAGATGACAACTATCCATCCTGCTGCCTTGAGCTGATCTTATCCTTAAGCTGGTTCAATCCAAAGTATTAATTGGTGCTCAAGCGGGCAAAGAGGGCCTGGTTGACGATCATGAAGTCATATATGGGATAAATTTCCTGATAAGCGTCCTGGGAGAGGTGTTTTTTCAGGACATTGACCCAGATATCCAGCTGGGCTGGCCAGTAAGTCAGTTTGAACCCATGAGCCCTGTAGGCTCTGAATACCCAGATGACTGTATCAACCAGCACGTCAGGACGATAATCAAGAATCAAGGATGAAATAAACCTGGCATGGTTTCTATGATTGTCCTCCATCATGTCCCGGTTGTTTTTCCCGATGAGGCTATCCAGATCCGGCCTGGCAGACATGATCATGTTCAGCTCAGCTGCCATAATCTGGCTTTTTTCCCCATACTCTGAAGCCGACTTGATGGAAGGGGGGGTGATCCGGGCAGCCCTTTCAATAAGTTCTTGTCTGTTCATTTCTCATGGACTCCATCTTTATTCTTGTCTGTCAAAGGTAGAGAAATGTAGAATGTCGAGCCTTTTCCAGGCTCGCTTTCCACCCAGATCTTTCCCTTGTGCCCCTTGATTATTTTTTGAACAATGGCCAGACCAAGACCTGTGCTCTTTTCTCCTTCAGGCAAGGCTACGCTGGTCTTGGTAAAAGGTTGAAAAATTTTTTTAAGGTCATCCTTAGGAATTCCCGGACCCTGGTCAGAAACAGCCACTGTAACCTGTTCAGAATTTAAAAACACACTTACTTTAACTACTGTGCCTGACGGAGAAAATTTGACCGCATTGGACAAGAGATTGTTCATGACCTGCTCGATCTTCATTGAGTCCAAAGGGACCAAGGGCAGGCTTTCATCCTGATGAAGATCAATACGGATTTTTTTCTTCTGGGCCATGACCTGGTTAAGGGCGATCCAGGACCTTGTAAGGGCAGCCAGGTCAGCAGACTGGATATTTAAGTCAAGCCTGCCTGCCTCTATTTTGGCTACGTCCAGCAGATCGTCCAGAAGATTGAGCATGAATCTGCTGGAACTTTGAATGGCCTGTAAAAACTGGATATGTTCCTGGGTCAACTCTGGACCAGCTTCTTCCAGTAAAAATTCACTAAGGCTGTCAATGGCCCCTATGGGATTTCGCAGGTCATGGGCGGCCATACCCAGAAGATGATTCTTTAATTGGTTGAGTTTGGACAATTCAGCATTTTTCTTTTGCAGCTCACGGTTGAGATTACTGAACTCATTATTAAGGTCGATCAGGCTTTTTCGCAGGGACTCGATTTCCAGATGGTTGAGTTCGCCCACAGCAATAATTTTGTCACCATGTTTCAAAAATCTGAAGTAAAACGTCTGAGGCAGGCCGGTGTAAGAGGAAATATTCAGCAGGTGGGTCTGATTGTTTTCAGCCATGATTTTCTGAAAATTAAAATTTTCAGAAAAGTCGACAATAACCTGATTGAAGTCCTTGCCCTTGATATCTTGACCAACAATATTCAGGGCATAGTTGTTTGCTTCAACTATTAAACCCTGGCTGTCCAAAACAAGAATCAAGACGGCTGATTCCTGAAGCAGGTATTCACTCAGGATATGGCCAGAAAAAATGGATGCTTTAAGCTGGCTCATAACTTTCCAGAAGGGCTTCCAGATGGTAAATCGAGGCAACATACTCAACCCCTGGAAACCTGCTGCTGATATCCCTTCCTCCCCATTGAAAGGCCTGTCCCCCGACTATGACTTTCAGACCTGGATGGGCCTTTTTTATCAGTTCAAGAATCTGGTACAAAGAATTCATATTGAAATAGATACTTAATGAAAGTGCAAGCATATCCGGCTGTTTATGATGGATAATATCCATCATTTCAGATGCAGGAGTATTGGCACCCAGAAAGTACCCATCCCAGCCGTTGAGTTCAAAAAAGTCTGCCACCATTTTTCCGCCGATCTGATGGAATTCGTTGGCTATGCAGGAAATAACAGCTTTTCTGCCGTTGTGTTCAGCAGCAAAAATTCTTGGATAGGCCAGAGTGAGCAGACTCTCGGTGATGGAAGTGGCCATGTGTTCTACAGCAACTGATATCCGGTTGTTTTCCCAGAGCTCGCCAACCTCATACAATGATTTTTGAAACAAGCCCAGGTAAAGATCATGAATTGGGACATCCTTTTCCAGGAGTTCTTTAACTATCTTGAAACACTGGGCTCGGTCACCTTCAAGAAGGCATTGCATATAGTGCTTATATAATTTTTCTGTGATCATGGCTGTTTGGATTAAAAAAATAGGGCAGGTTGCATGCCCTTCAACTTAAAAATATCCGGATCGGTGTAAAAAATCCAGGTAATTTAGGATGGTTGTCTGATTCTTAATCTGACCAGCCCCGGGTTCTGCTCTGGATGATAAGGCCTGACATGATCAGGGCCAGCCCGATTAAAGTGGACGAAAGTATCTGTTCACCCACGAGAAAGTAAATAAACACAAGAGACAAAAAGGGCGAGAGATAGATCAGATTGCTTACCTGGGCCGTTGTCCTGGAAAGACGAAGAGCCATCAGCCAGAACACAAAAGTAATACCCATTTCAAATACCCCCACATACATTGCTCCGTATAACCCCCGGATATCCCCGAAGCTGAATGTGGTTACAAAGGGTAAAAAAATGCTGATGTAAACCAGTCCGGCGCAAAAGTTCAGAAAAAGCTTTAATAAAGGATCAAGACTGTCCCTGGTGTTATATATCCAGTACAGGGACCAGATGATGGTGCTCCCCAGGGCCAGGCTGACCCCCAGAGGATTGGAAAATTCAAGCCCCAGGACGTTTCCCCGGGTGGAAATGACCAGAGTCCCGGAATAACTGATCAGAATGGCCAGGATCTGAGCCTTGGTAATTCTTTGCTTTAACAAAGGGATGGACAAAAGGGCCAGGGTTATGCCCCAGGTATAGTTCAAAGGCTGGGCTTCCTGGGCCGGCAACAGATCATAGGCCTTGAACAGCACAAGATAGTATAAAAAAGGGTTGAGAAAACCCAGCACCAGGGAGGATTTAATATTAGAGATTGAAATCCTCATCCAGAAAAAAGGACCGAAAAAGTAGATGCACAGGCAGCCAAGCACCAGAGTTGACGTTAGACCGGAATAAAAGAGCAGCTGCACATGGTCCAGGTATCGAAGAGAGATCTTAAAGGCCGAGGCAACAGTTGACCAGATGCCTACGGTGAGCAGGGCATATAAATAGGCTTTTTTTTGATCTGACATAAACTGGGCATCATCTTGAAAAATTATTAAAGAATTTTTTACTTGAAAAGATATGCTTACGGATTTATTTAAAACTTTTGTCTTTTTTGATCAACACATATCCGGGCCAGAATCCGGCAGGACCCGGGATCCATCATAAAGCATGCGACATCCATAATGAACAACCTCCTCTCTCTTATCGGCAGCACTCCTCTGGTGGAAATCAGGAACATCTCCACCAATCCCAAGGTCAAGATTCTGGCCAAGCTGGAAATGAAGAATCCAGGGGGTTCGGTCAAGGACAGGGTAGCCCTGGCCATGATTGAGCGGGCGGAAAATACCGGAGACCTGGTTCCCGGCAAGACCGTCATCGAGGCTACGTCCGGAAATACCGGCATTGGTCTGGCCATGGTCTGTGCGGTAAAGGGTTATCCCATCAAGCTGCTCATGTCCTCGGCTGCTTCAGAAGAAAGGAAAAAAATCATGCGGGCTTACGGGGCCGAGATAGTTCTGACTCCAGGGCATCTGAGCACGGATGGAGCCATAGAAGAAGCCTACCGCATGGCCAGGGAAGAACCTGACCGGTATGTGCTCATGGACCAGTTCAATAACCCGGCCAGCATTGAAGCCCATTACCGGACAACTGGACCTGAAATATGGGAGCAGACCAGAGGAGAGGTCACCCATGTGGCGGCATGTCTGGGTACCACCGGGACCATCATGGGCATTACCAGGAAGATGAGAGAGATCGATCCAGAAATCCGGTGTATAGGCATTGAGCCCTATCCAGGCCATAAGATTCAGGGTCTCAAAAATATGCAGGAGTCATACCCTCCTGGAATATATGACAAGAAATTTCTGGACCAGGTTATTCACGTCAAGGACCAGGATGCTTTTGCCATGTGCCGGGAACTGGCTGAAAAAGAAGGGCTTTTTGTAGGCATGAGTTCGGGAGCCGCCATGGCCGGGTCACTTGAGCTGGCCAAAATGATCGACCAGGGTACGATTGTCACAATTTTCCCGGACAGCGGAGAAAGATATTTGAGCACTGCCCTGTTCAGTTCCCCTGATCAGGGCGGGATCAAGATCTTTGATTTACGCTCCCGGACCAAGGTATCCATGCAGAGTACTGCCAAAAAGCCTGTTTTATTTACCATAGGGCCCAGAACAGACTTTCCGGATGATCCTGATTTTTGGAGAAGGGCAGTACTCCTGGATGTGGTCCATCGATTTCTGGTAAAAAAAGGTGATCAGTCAAAGCCAGCGGTCGCTGTGGCTGACTTTGATGACCGGACCCTGGAAGCTGTCCGGAAAAAAGGAATGAGTCTTAAGGAGTTCAGCAGTCGATCCATAGATCTTCTTGAGAACCTGGCAGCTGAACTCAACTTGAGTAAAGAATTTAGATTTGTTCCAGCCTCGGCCAACCTGGAAAAAGGAGTACAGATCTGCTCCAGACTGTTATCCAAAGGCCTGGCCTATGAAAAGCTGCGCTCGGTTTATTTCGATGTTGGCCGGGATGCTGAATACGGACATTTATCAGGCATTGATCCTGAGTCCATTATTTCGGGCAAGACCGTGGACCTGGAAGATTATGTCAAAGACAGCCCCAGGGATTTCACTCTGCTTAAACGGGCCAGCCTGAAAGATCTCAAAGAGGATAATGTCCTTAAAACCAGATGGGGCAATGTCCGTCCCTCATGGTATCTCCAGATGGCTGCTTCAGCCCGGGAATCTCACCTGGACCTGGTTCTTGGTGGAGAAGCTCATTTCTTCCCCCACCTGGATAATTTGAAAAGCCTCTGGCAGGGTGCCATGAACCTGATTCCCCAGTGCTGGATGCTGGCCCAGGCTGTCAGACCCGAGCCAGGTACATCCTTACTGCCGGGACTCAATGACCTGTTTTCCCAGGGAACCGGTTATCTGGCCCTCAGGCTATGGCTGCTGTCTGCATCATACCATAAAAGTCTGATTTTTTCGGAACCCAGTCTGAACATGTGGATGAAGAACTGGCACAAAGTCCAGGATCTTTATGCCATATTGAAGTCAGGCAGGTTTGACCAGGACGGGGAATCAAGAGAAACAATCATCAAAAAGTGCACTGAACTGAGGCAAAGCCTGGACAGACACCTGGAAGATGATCTCTCAATATACAGATTCTGGCCTGATCTTCTATCCTTTTGCAAAGAAATCAGGAAGGTATCCCAAGCTCTCCAGCTGAGCCAGGCTGAAGCTGATGCCTGTCTGGAAGCTTTAAAAGATATTGATGATATTCTGGGTATTTTGGACTGGAACAATCTGCCTCTGGCCGAAAATGAGTTCCCAGCCGGGCTGTCTCAGCTAATACAGGAAAGAATAACAGCCAGGAACAACAGGGATTACGTCCTGGCTGACCAGCTGAGACAGAAGCTCACAGAGCTTGGTTTTCGTCTGGAGGACACTCACACCGGCCCAAGGGTCTACAAAGTCAGATGATCAAGGTTGTCCAGGTAAGAATGCCAGACTTCAGATTAAGCAGTAGATCGCAAGCAACACACTAATCCATTTTAGGATCAGGTTTTTCAACATGTTTGAACTCTTTTGGATAGCCTTTGGCGATGTGCATGAGCGGCTGAAGAATATCCATAAAATTGATGATATTTCCATGGCCTCGGGTATACTCATGTCCGGAGATTTGACCAATGTGGGCAACCTTGGAAAGGTTTCCAGGCTGATGGAAGAAGTTAAAAAACTGAATCCCAACGTCTATGCCCAGATAGGGAATATGGATACCCGGGAAGTGGAAGAATATCTCGACCAGACAGGGATGAACATTCATGCCAGGGTCATCCCCATGGTCGGCGGCGTACATCTCACCGGCCTTGGATACTCAACTCCAACCCCTTTTTCCACGCCGTCAGAAGTGGAAGAAGAACAACTCAAATTGTGGCTGGACAGCGTTGAAGACCAGGCCATGGAGCCAAAACATCTCATCTTTCTGACCCACACCCCCCCGTACAGGACCAAGGCTGATCTTCTGAAATCAGGCAGCAATGTGGGCAGCAGGGCTGTAAGAGAGTTTATTGAAAAAGTTCAGCCAGGAGTCTGCGTAACCGGGCATATCCATGAAGCCCGGTCTGTGGATCGCATTGGTAAAACCCTGATCATCAACCCTGGTCCCTTGTCATCCGGGGGATATGTCCGGATTTCTTTTAGTGGCTCTGAACTGGACGCCCAGTTGAGAATGGTCCAATGATAATTCATTCCTGGAATGTCAACGGCTTTCGCGCGGTGGTCGGCAAGGGCTTCTGGGATTGGTTCCAGCAGTCTGACTCGGATGTTGTCTGTCTGCAGGAGACCAAGGCCAGACTTGACCAGCTTGAGGAGCGGGATAGATCCATACCCGGTTATGACATGGCCTGGAATCCTTCCAGGGCTAAACAGGGGTATTCCGGGGTAGCTTCTTTTTTCAGGGTTAAACCCCTTAAGATCTCCACAGGTTTGCCTGAAGATAGATTTCAGGGTGAAGGCAGATTGATCTGCATGGAATATGAAGATTTTCATCTGCTCAATGTTTACTTTCCCAACGGCCAGATGAATGAAGAACGCCTCAAGTTCAAACTGGATTATTATGATTCATTTCTAAATTATGCTGAAGAGCTGAGGAAATCAAAGCCCATAGTGGTTTGCGGGGATTTTAATACTGCCCACAAGGAAATCGACCTGAAAAACCCCAAGGCCAACCAGGACCGCTCCGGCTTTTTGCCCATTGAAAGGCAGTGGCTGGATAGGTTTATCAGCCACGGTTATGTGGATACCTTCAGGATGTTCAACCAGGAGCCGGACCAGTATACTTGGTGGACCTACAGATTTGGAGCCAGATCCAGAAACGCTGGCTGGCGGATTGATTATTTTTTTGTGTCCGAGGAATTGAAGAGCAAGGTTCTCCGATCCTGGATTGAGCCGGGAGTGAAGGGTTCAGACCATTGTCCCATTGGACTGGAACTGGAAATGTAAAGTGTGTTGTTATCACAGCTATAAAGCTGTCCAGCAAAAATTATTTTTTCAGAAATATAACAGGAGGAAGTATGCGTATTGACAGTACAGTGTATGTGCCTGCCGTTACCAGGCAGGCCGCTTATCTGGACTGGCTGCAGATGTTTACAGGGCTTTGTCTGATATCGTTCATGTATCTGCATGCCCTTTTTGTAGCCAGTATTATCTTTGGAACCGGAGCCTTTAATGCGCTGGCCAATTTCTTTGAAGACTATTACCTGGCTCAGGTAGGTGGACCTTTGATCGTATTGATCTTTTTCGCCCATTTTATTCTTGCGGCCAGAAAGATTCCCTTCAGATCGGAACAGCAGAAGAAACTCTGGTTTCAAAGCAAGATGCTGGCTCACAGGGATACCTGGATGTGGGTGGTCCAGGTAGTGTCTGCCATGATCATCCTGATCATGGGGGCGATTCATATGTGGGTAGTCCTGACGGATCTGCCTATCACTGCTGACAAAAGTGCCGCCAGGATTCAAAGCGGATTCTGGCTGACCTTTTACCTGATTCTTCTGCCCATGGTTGAGCTGCATGTGGGAGTAGGCTGGTACAGGCTGGGGGTCAAATGGGGATTCATCAAGAGCCAGGCCAGGAAAAAAGTTAAAAAATTCGAATACTATATTACCGGCTTCTTTATTTTCCTTGGCCTGATCACCCTTATTCGATTTCTTTTCGTTAAAATATAAATCCGGAGTGCATTCATGCAGATAATTTATACTGATTTACTATGTATTGGATCGGGCCTGGCCGGAGAAAGGGTGGCCATTGAAGCTGCTCAAGCCGGATTTGAGGCCATCTGTTTAAGTCTTGTCCCTCCCAGGCGTTCCCATTCTTCAGCTGCTCAGGGCGGTATGCAGGCTTCCCTTGGAAACTGCATCAAAGGCGAAGGAGACTGTCCTGATGTCCATTTCCAGGACACTGTCAAGGGTTCTGACTGGGGTTGCGACCAGGAAGTAGTCAGGATGTTTGCTGATAACGCTCCCCTGGCCATTCGCCAGATGGCTTACTGGGGAGTGCCCTGGAACAGGGTGGTGCCTGGCAAATCCAGTTACTATAAGGGCGGAGAAAAACTGGAAAAGGAAGAGAAAAAAGACCGGGAGGGCTTGATCACGGCCAGGGATTTCGGCGGCACAGCCAAGTGGCGGGCCTGTTACTGTTCCGATGGAACCGGCCATGCCATGCTTTACACCCTGGACAATGTTGCGGTGCAGAGTGGGGTCAAGGTACATGACCGCACAGAAGCCATCAGTCTGATCCATGACGGGGAAAAATGCCTGGGTGCTGTTGTCAGATGCCTTAAAACAGGTGAACTCAGGGCCTATCTGGCCAAAGCAACTCTCATCGCCACCGGCGGTTTCGGACGGATTTACCGGGCTTCGACCAATGCAGTCATCAATGACGGGGGCGGACTGATCATTGCTCTGGATACTGGTGTGGTTCCTCTGGGCAACATGGAAGCAGTCCAGTTTCACCCCACCGGGATCGTGCCTACGGACATTCTAGTCACAGAAGGCTGTCGCGGAGACGGAGGCACCCTCCTGGATGTCAACCTTGAACGGTTCATGCATGTATATGAACCGGAAAAGGCAGAATTGGCCTCCAGAGACGTGGTTTCCAGACGCATGACCGAACACATCAGAAAAGGCCTGGGGGTCAAGAGTTCTTATGGAGAACACCTCTGGCTGGATATCCGTCATCTTGGCAAACAGCACATCACCACCAAGCTCAGGGAGGTTTATGAAATATGCAAAAACTTCCTGGGTATTGACCCCATAACCGAACTCATTCCGGTCAGACCCACCCAGCACTACAGTATGGGCGGTGTTCGGACAAATAAGGATGGAGCTGCTTATGGGCTGAAAGGGCTTTTCTCGGCCGGAGAAGCTTCCTGCTGGGACATGCATGGCTTTAACCGCCTGGGTGGAAACTCCCTGGCTGAAACCGTGGTGGCCGGCATGATTGTCGGAGAGAAAATAGTTGAATTCCTCAAAGGTTACGAGACCGGTTTTGACACTAAAGTTGTTAATTCAGCCCTGAGAAAACAGCAGGAGAGAATGGCAGACCTGGTTTCAGGAGACGGAAAAGAGGGTGTTTTTGAGGTCAGGGATGCCATGCAGGATGTATTAATGGATTATGTCGGCATCTTCCGGAACGAAAAGGATCTGGCCCTGGCTGTGGACAAACTCAAAGAGATCCATAAACGGGCAGGCAACCTCAAGCTTAAATCCAATGGAACAGGCGCCAACCCGGAAATGGCTCTGGCTCTGCGTCTGCCTGGAATGGTCAGGCTTGCCCTGTGCGTTGCTTACGGGGCTTTGGAAAGAAAAGAAAGCCGTGGTTCACATGCCAGAGAAGACTTTCCTGAACGCAATGACAGGGACTGGCTGGTCCGGACCCTGGCCTACTGGAAAGAGGGCGAAGATTTGCCCGAGCTCAAGTATGAACCAGCAACCAAAGTTGTTGAACTGCCTCCTGGAGACCGGGGATACGGTGGAGGAAAGATAATCAGCGCTGAAACAAAAGAGGCATAACATGGCAAGAAAGTTAATCTTCAATATATTTCGATATAATCCCATGGACCCTTCATCCAAGCCAGAGATGAAGAAATTCAAACTGGAAGAAACTGAGAATCTGAACCTGTTTGTAGCATTGAACAAGATCAGGGAAGAACAGGACCCTTCACTGCAGTTTGATTTCTGTTGCCGGGCCGGTATCTGCGGAGCCTGCGCAATGGTCATCAATGGTCGTCCCGGCCTGGCCTGTCATACCAAGGCCAAAGATCTCCCGGCTGACATTACCCTCATGCCCCTGCCTGGATTCAAGCTGGTTGGGGATCTGTCCGTGGACACCGGAACTTGGTTTAGATCCATGAATGAAAAAGTCAGGTCCTGGATTCATACGGATGGGGAATTTGATCCCAATGCTGAAGAAGAGCGCATGGACAACAGTGTGGCTGAGCAGATATATGAGCTGGAACGGTGCATTGAATGCGGATGCTGCGTTGGGGCCTGCGCCACTGCCCAGATGCGTGAGGATTTCCTGGGAGCTGTTGCTTTGAACCGCATCGCCAGATTCATCATTGACCCCAGGGACAAGAGGCAGGAAAAGGACTACTTTGAAGTGGTGGGTACTGATCAGGGCATATTCGGCTGCATGGGGCTTCTGGGTTGCGAAGATGTCTGTCCCAAACACTTGCCTTTGCAAGATCAGCTGGCCTTTGTCCGGCGCAGGATGGGAATGTACGCCCTGAAAAAAATAATTCCCTGGAAAAATTGAAGCCTGTCACAGGCTATCCTGTCTCCTAAAGGTCTGAGGGTGGGGATTGTTCCGGGCAGGTTCAGGGCAAAATTGTAACCTGCCCGGTTATTTTATGGCCCCACATAATTATTAACCAGCAATAATTAACAACAGGAAAACGCATGCGAACCATTAATGCCGGTGCAATAACCGATGTTGTGGCCAAAATCTGTTTGGAGGCTAATATCAAAGCTCCGGACGATGTATTACAGGCCTTTAAAAAGTCCCAGGAAACAGAGACCAGTCCTGCCGGGCTGGAGATCCTGAATCAGCTTCTGGAAAACGTGAAGCTGGCCGGTGAAACCGGATTGCCTTTGTGTCAGGATACTGGTCTGGCAGTTTTTTTTGTGGAACTGGGCACAGACTGCCGGGTGGAGGGTGACCTTTATCAAGCCATAAATGATGGTGTCAGGCAGGGTTATGAAAAAGGCTATCTGCGAAAATCTGTCTGCCATCCCCTGACCAGGAAAAATACCGGAGACAATACCCCGGCCATCATCCACCTTGACCTGGTTCCTGGAGATAAAATCAGGATAAAGTTCATGGCCAAGGGTGGCGGCAGTGAGAACATGTCCAGGGCGACCATGCTAACTCCGGCCCAGGGTTGGGAAGGAATCAAAAAGTTCGTGGTCAACAGGGTGGCTGAAGCAGGTCCCAATCCCTGTCCCCCGACCATAGTTGGTGTGGGTATTGGCGGGACTTTTGACCATGCTCCCATCCTGGCCAAAAAAGCTCTTTTCCGGCCCCTGGATCAAAAGCATTCCGATCCGGAAATTGCGGCCATGGAGGATGAACTTTTTGCAGCCATTAATGACCTTGGCATCGGCCCCATGGGCATGGGTGGGAACACCACCAGTCTGGGGGTCAAGATTGAGATGGCTCCATGCCATATTGCCAGTCTGCCCCTGGCCGTGAATATCCAATGCCATAGTGCAAGGCATAAGGAGGTGGTAATATAATGTCTGAACCCATAAGACTTTCAACTCCCCTTAAGGATGAAGATATTGCCGGTCTCAAGACCGGCGACAAGGTATTGCTGTCCGGCAAGATATACACAGCAAGGGATGCAGCCCATAAAAGGCTTCTGGCAGATATTGATGCAGGCCAGAAACCCCCATTTGAACTTGAAGGGGCTGTGATCTACTATGTTGGCCCATCCCCAGCGCCTCCGGGCAGACCTATTGGATCAGCCGGACCAACCACCAGCTACCGCATGGATACATACGCTCCAAGACTCCATTCCATGGGGGTCAAGGCCAGCATCGGCAAGGGCAAAAGGGGTGATACGGTCAAGGATGCTTTGCAGGAATTCAAAGGTGTTTACTTTGGGGCAACCGGTGGAGCCGGAGCATTGCTATCTCAGAGGATCACCAGTGCCAGAATCCTGGCCTATGAAGACTTAGGCCCTGAAGCCATCCGGGAGCTGGAAGTAAAGGATTTTCCATTACTGGTTGTTAACGATTCTTTTGGAGGAGAGCTCTACGTTAAGCCCAGAATAAAATAATTGGCTGATTATTGATAAAATAGCTTGCTTTTATAAAAATAATAGATATGGTTGATTCTTTGTCTTTCACCAGTGATTGTACAAGGGGAAAATGGATAAACCCTTGCTGGTGATTTTGTTTTTAATTTTTTAGGAGTTTTTAGTTTATGACCAATCTGTACGTCGGCAACATTTCATGGAACACAACAGAGGCCCAGCTTAGCGATCTTTTTTCTACCTATGGTCAGGTTCTCTCGGCCAAGATCATTGAGGACCGTGAAACAGGAAGATCTCGCGGCTTCGGTTTTGTGGAAATGGAATCAGGTGCTGAAAAGGCAGTCGAATCTTTGAATGGTTACGACCTTGACGGCCGCAACCTTAAAGTCAACGTAGCCAAGCCCAGAAGGGAATCCAGCTATTAATAAGCCATAGCTTATCAGACTTGTATCAAAAGCCCATTTTGCCAGCTGGCAAAATGGGCTTTTGTAATTAAAACAGAAGGTCCAGAGAACAGCCCAAAATTTGATTGCCGGCTGGACTTGATGGTATAATCGTATTTCATTATGATTTTGTCAGGAAAGAGTTAAAATAATTTCAGGTAAAAAGGAGTGCTGGATGGCCAAAAAGAAACTAACCAAAAGTACTGATGAAATTCTGACCATACTTTGCCAGGGAATCAAAGAAACCCTGGAAACTACAACCGGCTCCCAGATTTATTATTCTCCGACCTTTATTAAAACCAATAAAACCTGCCTACGTCCGGATATCGGCTGTTTTGTCCTTTTTGAGGGAGGATTTTCTGGTCTGGTGGCCATGAACTTTTCTGCTGAGGCTGCTCTGGAAATTTACACAAAATATAACCTTAACATGGGAATGCCTAAAGAAGATCTGGCCAGACACCACACCTCCAATGAAGTCGCTGACGCCATGGGTGAACTGATGAATCAGTGCATAGGCAAATTCAGACAGCTCTTGAAAAATGCCGTAGGTGTTGGAGTCAATCAGACCCAGCCCAAAATGGTTGCCTTGAACCAAGCCATGAAGTTGTCCCTTGAGGCGGATCTTGATCGCCCTCAATTCAGAAGGGTGGAGATGAAGACTCAGGACCATAAATTCTTTTATCTGGAAATAACCCTGGAAAAAGTCGAATTTATTTATCAGGACCCAGCCATGTCCGAGGATTCCATGGGCAATGGATCTGCTGAAAACAATGAGAGTCCGGAAGAATTAATGAAAAAGCTGGGGCTCTAGATTCAGGTCCAGGCCTTTAAAAGAAAAAAATACCCCAACCCTGAAACAAAAAGTAGGGCACAGGGGCGGAAAAGTCTGGGCCAGACTTTGGTGATATTGGTGTGAAAGAATTCGCAGGTCAGCACAAAGCAGATGTGAATAGGAGAAACCATGACTCCGGCCAGACCTGAAAAAAGACCAAGGATTACATAGGGTATATTGCTCTGTATGCCCAGCTGTTCTGCCACACCCAAAAACAAGGGAAAAGTTGATCCCACAAAAGCTATGGTGATGCCGGAAATCATTCCCACCAGCATGGGCAAAAGGGCGGCAGCTGCCAGGAGAGCCCCGGGTCCGGAAATACTTCCAGATATTTCCTTTACAACCCCTCCATGATCCAGGACATTTTTAAAAATAAAAATCACCAGAATCACAAAAACCATCTGCCAGAGATGTTTTTCCCTGAGGTAGCCAAGGGATTGGAAAAGCGACATTTTATTCTGTGCCATGCATATGGCTATAGAGAGAACCAGACCGGCCACCAGGCCGATTTCAGGATCAAAAGATGTCAAAGACCAGACCACTCCTTCCAGACTTAGTGACCCTGCAATGGCCATGATCAGTGGCATTCCCTGATAAAAGGCTTTACCAGCGTTGAAGTCGGGTTTGTCCATCTGTCCTTGCCCTGAGTTCAAGCGCAGCGGAGCAAGATAGAATATCCAGCCGACCAGAAGACAAATTACCAGGCCTGGCCATGTATATCCCAGGAGCTTGACCAGCGGAATTCCGGACAGATAGGCAGCCAGTATTATGCCGGGATAAAGAGGCCAGACAAGTTCCCAAACATGCCTGAACCAGTAGTTGATCAGAATCTTGTCCTGACTGGACAGGTTCTGGTCCTGGGCAACAGCCTTGACCATTGGAGCAGAAAAAACAGCACCTCCAGGCATGGGCAAGAGACCAATTAAGGCCGGGAAAAAGGCCAGCTTGAATTTTGGCCAGGTCAAAAGTCCGGCCAGTTCACTCATGAGTTTTTGGCTTTGTCCGGAGTTCTCCATGATCCGACTGAGAAGCATGATCAGAATGACAATCATGGCCAAAATAATGAACTGAAAATCAAAAACAGCTTGAAAGGCGATGACCGTCAGATCCAGAGGATGAATCTTGAAAAAAAAGGCGGTTGCCAGGCTTCCGGATAAAATGGAAAGACCAATGCCCAGGCCAAATTTAATGCCGGCCAGCATGGTCCCGAAGATGAGAACCACTTTAAAAAGGGGAATCAGTGAACTTGCATCCATACCGCTGGAAACACCCCAGGAAGGTGAATGGTTGCAGGGAGGAAGGCAGACAGAGATTAATCCAGCAGCTTATCAGTCAGCAGCAGTCAGGGCTTTTCTGCAAAAATCAATCGCAGTATACTCGTATGAGGAAGTCTCCTTTTTTCCCAACAGTTTTTTCCGGATAATTCCGTTGAGAAGACATAAAATTACAATCACCAAGTCATCCACAGGTTGAGCATTAAACTCTCCACTGGAATTGCCCTGGTTCAGGCAATCTCTGAGATAGTTAGTAACCAGCTCCTGCTGCTTATACAAAACTTCCTGGCAGATATGACGATCATTTTTGAGCTTGGCTGGACAATTGGCCAGGATCAGTCTGCCGTCATGGGGCCTGTTTTCAGCAATATGAAGATGAAGTCTTATCAGGTTGCTGATTTTGTCGAACTCGGTCTCAGTTTCTTGAGGGAGAGAGCTGATCAGCCTGGCATATTCATCAAAAATTCTTCTGATGATATCGGTAAAAATCTCTTCCTTGCCCTTAAAATGATAGTACAAAAGAGGCTCGGTCACCCCGGATTCTTTGGCGATCTGCAGGGTGGTGGTGTTGTCAAATCCCTGAAGGGCAAACAGCTTTGTTGCTGTGGAAAGTATTTTCTGTTTTTTATTCTTGGCCATTTTTTTCGCCTTTCAAGTTAGTATCCGGTTATGTTATAGTTCAAGTAAAAAATAATATCTTAGTTTCAAACCCATGTCTATCCCAAAAGGGCCTTGGCAAAGCTTTGTCCGTCAAACGGACGCAGATCCTCCATTTTCTCACCCAACCCGATATAAGTTATGGGAATTTGGTGCTGCAGGGCTATGGCGGCAACTACCCCGCCTTTAGCAGTTCCGTCAAGTTTCGTCATGATGATCTCATCGATCCTTACTTCCCTGCCAAACAGCTCGGTCTGGGACAGGGCATTCTGACCTGTAGTGGCATCAAGGACCAGTATGGTTTTGTGTGGAGCCCCTGGACACTTTTTGGCGATGACGTTTTTGATCTTTTTGAGTTCCTGCATAAGATCAACCTTGGTATGCAATCTTCCAGCAGTGTCCACCAGGACCTGATCATATCCTTCGGCCCGGGCTTTATCCATTGCTTCATAGGCCACAGAGGCTGGATCAGATCCACGGTCCTTGGCAAAAAAACCAGCCCCGGTCCTTTTAGACCAGATGGACAACTGTTCAATAGCGGCAGCCCTGAAGGTATCACCAGCCACTATCATAACTTTGCGTCCTTTCATTTTAGATCGATAGGCCAGTTTGGCAATGGTAGTGGTTTTGCCTACCCCATTGACCCCTATAACCAGGATTATCTCTGGAGGGTCAGGAGGAATTCTCTTGGGCGGCACAGGAAAAATCCCGGCCAACTCCTGCATGAAAAGTTCCTTGAACCTGTCTCTGTCCTCAGGGTCCACGCCCCGGACCTGGGGCCTTAGTTTATCCAGCAGTTCTGATGTGGCCTGGTAGCCCACATCAGCCATAATAAGTATTTCTTCCAGCTCTTCCCAGAATGCATCATCAAAGCTGGTGGTGGATGAAAGCAGCATGTCCACTCTATGGGAAAGCTGCTCCTTTGTCTTGGTCAGACCTTGGGAGAGCTTCAGGAAAAGCCTGTCCCGCTCATCCTCCTCATCTTCCAGATCCAGAGCCAGGGCCAGCCTGTATTGAAGCTCAGATTTAAACTCATCAAGGTGGACATAACCCATGTCATCAAGCCAGGCGGAAAAAGAAGCAACAAATTTATCAGCTTCATGTTCGGGAGTCTCAAGGACCTTAAACAGAAAAAGCAGCCTGTCCCAGAGAAGATCTCCCTTTTTATCCACCCCGTCCAAAAGACATTCAAGCCAGATGCTGAGCTTGGGTTCAGCCAGAGAAAGAGAACGTCTAAGCGCACCTTGCCAGTCCGGGTGATCCAGATCAGGGCTTTGTTCCTTTTCAGAATCTAAATGTTTGGCCGGGTCCTGATCCGGCTTTTCAGTCTTCCAGAATTTTTTTATTTTACTGAAAAAACCCATTCCAGCTCCTCCTGAATTATACTAATCAGCTTCCGGATCAACAGTAAACCTTTCCCAGAAAATCTTTCCGCCTGACTTTTTGAAATTACGCAAGAGTACGTAAAGGGCTCCTGTCCCACCGTGTCTGGGCTGGGCAGAACAAAAAGCCAGAACTATTCTCTTTAATGGTTCCCGGGTAAGCCAGCTTTGAACCTCATTTTTAAGGACTGGTGTACCCAGGGGGGAGTTTTTACCTCGACCAGTTATCAACAGCAGACACTTTCTGCTGTTAATATATTGGTCACGCATAAAATTCAAAAGCTGGAGCCTGGCCTGGAGTGCGTTCAAGCCATGAAGGTCCAGATGGGCCTCGATGCTGAGCTTACCAGCCTTGAATTTACGGAGTGTTTTGGAATTTATTCCCTGAGCAACCCCTTGAACATACTCGTCAGAATACTCAACATCAAAAGAAATCTCACCGCTGACAAGCATGTTCAAAATTTCCAGACTGTTGTCCTGCTCAGGCTGGGCAATATTTTGTTCAACAGGAGACAAGGCAACATCACGTCCCCTGCGGTTCAGCGGCTTGACCCCCTGCATGGCCTGAAAAAAAATCCCATCCTCAGTTTGAGGGGGCTTTTCTTTTTTATCTGAAACTACCTTGGAATCCTTGTTTTTTTTGACTCGGGTAATTTTAACTTTTTTCAGGTCCTGCAGAGATTTCATTTCGTAATATCTGGTTCATCAAGGTAAAATCCAGTAGAAACTGTCAAAAAAACTAGCCTGTTCCAGAGAGGTTGAAATAAAGGCCCTGCCCTTTAAATTGGCATTTTGTCTGAAGGCCTGCGCTCAGGAACATACTCATGAGGTATCTCATCTTCATTCCAGGCTCTGGATACATAAAGCCCGCAGTAACAGCTTCCAAACTCCTTCACATCAGCTTCACGGTAGGCACAAGGACAGATTATATCTCTGTCCTGAGCACGGTCTCCTGAAGCCAGACGACATGGGCAGACCATATAGCCGTAACGATTTTTATTTTCCAGAAGACTGGCCATCAATTCCATAGTCATGGAATGATCTTTGTTAAAATAATAGCCTTGGGGTTCCTGGACTTTTTTCAGAGCTTCATAAAGCTTCTGGGGAGTCATTATTGGCAGGCCTCCATGATTTCATCCTTCTTAAGGCCGACAATGACCTTTTTTCCATCAACAACCAGGGTCGGAAAAGAAATTCTGGGATTATACTTTTTGATTTCTTCCACGATTCTCTCTTTTTCTTCACCACTCAACTGATCAACATAAACAAAATCATAATCAATATTATTTTCTTCAAGAAATTTTTTAGTATTCTTACAGTGGATGCAGGTACTCAGGGCGTAAAGGAAAATGTCTTTGGACATGTTGCAACTCCTTTTATCAAGTTAGATTGATTCGGAAATGAAAAATATAGGGACCATTAGACAGTTGTCAAAAAAAATGGCTTCGAGTCTTCATGGTCGGCTGATTAAAAGCACTGCACGACAGGCTCTGGACATCAAACAAAGCTGTCCAGAGCCTTGAACAGGAAGGATGCTATTTGGGATTGTCACGAAGCCAGAAAAGAAGATCGTGTCCGCTGGAAAGTTCGCTCTTCAAGGTATTCTCAGCAGACTTGTCCATATCCTGGATTCTCATGTAAACATGCCTGAAACCTTTTTCAGCCTGATCATGAGAGGTCAGTATGCTGATCACCCTGGCCTGGTGGGATCTCAAGAGGTCAAGGATGGGCTTCAAGGTTCCGGGTTCGCTGGAAAGCTTAAGACCGACCTTGATACCTCCCTGAAAAGCTCCGGTAATATTGACCAAAGCCTTGAAAATATCGGTTTCAGTGATGATGCCAACGACCCGTCCTTCATCAACCACTGGAAGGCCTTCGACTTTTTTTTCAAGCATCCTGATGGCTGCTTTCTCCAGACTGTCATCAATTCCAACAGTAAAGGGACTGGAAGTCATAATATCCTTAATCTTAATCTCTGAAAGCAGATAGTATAATTCATGCACATCCAGAGTGGTAGCTTTGGATGGAGAAGCATCCTTGATGTCCCGGTCGGTGACAATGCCCACCAGACGTCCTGACTCGTCAACAACCGGCAATCTTCTAAAATCATTGTCTTTAAATATTTTGGAGGCCTTAAGCATCGAGGTGTCCTTGGTCACGGTAGTTACATCTCTGCTCATCCAGTCTCTGACCAGCATTATTCAACTCCTCCTTGATTTAACTATTGTCTTGGACCTGTTTTTAACTAACAAACTTATCTGTCTGTTAATCCAAAAAATCCTGCAAATCAACACCGGAAGATTGCTGCAAAAGGCCGCAGCACCTGCCTTTTCCAGTTGCTGCGGCCTTTTGCGCTAATTAAAACAAGCTTAAATGGGCTAATGATCGATAGCTGTCCCTGCACCCCGCGGCGTACGGACACTTTCCACCAGTTCCTGTATTTCCGGCGGAGGCGCTTTGGTGAATTTAGAAACAGACATAGTTACAGCAAAGTTAATAAGCATGCCAATGGTTCCGATACCTTCAGCAGTTATGCCAAAAAACCAGGGATCCACACCCATGAACCTGGTCTGAAGGATGTAAAACATTGTAAATCCTATACCGCTTATCATCCCGGCGATTGCTCCTTCCCTGTTGACCCACTTGGTGAATATGCCCAAAATGATTACCGGAAAAAAGGAAGAAGCAGCCAGGCCAAAGGCAAAGGCCACCACCTGGGCAACAAATCCGGGTGGATTAATTCCAAGGTATCCGGCCATAAGTACTCCGATACCTACCATCACCCTTCCCACCAGCATCCTCTGTTTTTCACTGGCTTGCCGATTTATGATCCGGTAGTAAAGATCATGAGATACCGATGATGAAATTACTATCAACAGCCCTGATGCCGTTGAAAGGGCTGCGGCCAGACCTCCTGCAGCCATAAGTCCGATGATCCAGGGGGAGAGGTTCGCCATTTCCGGACTCGCCAGAACAATAATATCCCGGTCAATGTAAAGTTCATTCTCATTATCCGTTGGACTGTTGGTCACCAGTCTCTGTCCATATTCCCCAACTTCACCCGAAAACTGGGGAGGGCCTTGGAAAGGAGCCCCGTCTCTGTAACGGATTATTCCATCCCCATCCTTGTCATACCAGGCCACAAGCCCGGTCTGTTCCCAATTCTTGAACCAGGAGGGGGCTTCGGCGTAAGACGTGTTATTTACGGAATCAATCATGCTGTACCTGGCAAATGCAGCCAGAGTAGGGGCAGTCGTATACAAAAGGGCAATAAAGAAAAGGGCGTATCCGGCACTCAGCCTGGCAGCCTTGACGCTTGGTACTGTATAAAACCTGATGATAACATGGGGCAGTCCGGCAGTTCCAACCATCAATGCCAGGGTGATGCAGATGACCGAAAGCATGCTCATGTCCCCGGGCCCAAAGGCTGAAGTATATTCTGAAAAGCCGAGATCCTTGTGAATACCGTCCAAGGCCTGGAGAATGTATTTGCCGGCACTCTCTCCCTCGATAATTGTTGAACCGAATCCCAGCTGAGGAACAGGATTACCAGTAATTTTCAGGGAGATGGCAGCAGCACAGATGATAAAGGCAACAATCAATACGCAATACTGAGCCACCTGGGTATAAGTGATGCCTTTCATTCCGCCCAGTGAAGCATAGAAAAAGACAATAGCCATACCTATAACGACTCCGGTATTTACATCCACTTCCAGAAACCGGCTGAAAACTATCCCCACACCTCGCATCTGACCGGCTACATAGGTCAGGGACACAAAAATAGCACAGATAAGGGCTACGACCCGGGCAGTGGAGGAGTAGTATCTGTCTCCGACAAAATCTGGCACTGTGAATTTGCCAAACTTGCGAAGATAAGGAGCAAGCAAAAGGGCCAGGAGCACATAACCTCCGGTCCAGCCCATGAGGTAGACTGCACCACTGTACCCCATGAAAGAGATCAGCCCGGCCATGGATATGAAAGAGGCTGCACTCATCCAGTCTGCGGCAGTGGCCATACCGTTAGCCAGGGGGGGAACGCTTGCTCCAGCAATATAAAACCCTTTTGTTTCCTTAACCCTGGATCTCCAGGCGATAAAAAGGTAAAGCCCGAAAGTTATAATGACCATTATATAGGTCCAAGCTAATATTGACATAAAGTCCCCCTGAAAATCATATGTTATATTGACATGAACTATTTTTCATCAACATCGTATTGACGGTCCAGCCGGTTCATCAAAAAACAATAAACAAAAATCAGAATCACAAACACATAGATGGAGCCCTGCTGGGCGAACCAGAATCCCAGAGGGAATCCACCCATCCAGATGGCGTTCAGGGGCTTGACCAGAATGATTCCGAAACCGTAGGACACTACTGCCCATATGATCAGCAAGATGGTGATCAGCCTAAGATTTTTGGCCCAGTACTCCTGAAAGGACTTTTTCATGATTACCCTCCTCATGAAGTTATATTGTTGAGCCCTTACTTCTAGAACATCCAGCGCCAGTTCCGACCGGCCATATACAGATCCTTCAGCGTCCTGATGCTTCCGTGCTGAAGCTTATGCACCAGATACAGAAACAGGTATGCCGCCTGAATGGCATCGTTCATGGCATTGTGCTCCGGAAAAACGGGCAGTCCATATTCCTTGCTCAATTCTTTCAGATTATATGAAACGCTCAGATTGTAACGGTCATAGTAATTTATCCATTGTTCCTCTCTATAAATCCTGGCCATGCGCATGGTATCCAAACAAGGGTTGTAAAGTATGCCTCCGAGACACTGCTTAAGGGCCTTATTGATGAATGCCATGTCCAGACCAATGTTGTGACCAATAATCATTGAATTACCGCAATAATCCAGAAAATCAGGGAGAATATCTGCGATGGGCGGAGACTTCCTGGCCTGCCCAGGAGTGATTCTGTGAATCAGAGTGCTGAATTTTGGCATATCCTGGTCAGGACAGATATTGGAATAGAAATTGTCCTCCAGGTCGATACGCAGGTTCTTTATCCGAACTGCTCCAATAGACACAATTTCGTCTCTTTTCTGGTCAAGACCGGTCAATTCAGTGTCAAGAACTATGAACTCATACTCCTCCAAAGGAAGGTCCTGGTTGAACCGGTTGAAGTAATCCCTGCTGCCAGCCAGTACCGGATGTTTTGGCTTTGATCTGAGTAACCCCATAGACCACATGGAGTAGAGGTAGTGGACCGGTGATAGTGCTGCTGTCATTGTCAGGCCATGTTCAGCTTGAAGGTTTCTTTTAAAAAGCTCTGCAGGTTGGTTATGACGGAAAAAGCTCCTTTAAGGGTCTGTTTTTCCAGATCACTCAATTCTACAGGGTCGATATAGTTATGTGGGTTTTCGCCGGCTTCCATGAGTTTGAGCTGATTCAGAAAGCGCAATTGCATCTGAAATTCGTATGATTCCCTGGCTTTTAAAAAAAGTTCCTCCGGCAGATGGCCACCCTGTCTCAAAAGCTCCATCCTGCCCATGGTATTGGTTTCATCAATACCGTTTCGAAGGGCCATAATCCTGGCAAAATCCCAAAAAGGAACCAGTCCCCTGGCCTTGAGATCCAGGCGGTTTTTGTGTTCTCCATCCCGGTCAACTATAAAATTCTTGAAAAAACTCAGCGGAGGCTTGGTCCTCAGGCAATCCTGAGCCAGGTACCGTAAAAACCTGTCATTTCCAGCTACAAGGCTGTTCAAATACTGTCTGAGCTTGAATCCTAGCTCCAGATGGCCGTAGGCCGGCCTGAAATCAAAAAATATTGTAGAGTTCAGGACCTCTTCTGGTTCAGGGACACTCACCCATCTTTTAAAATAACCCTTCCAAACCGAAAGGGGTTGATTCCACTTGGGATTTGAGGCCATGTTGCCGCCCTTGCAGACAGGATAACCGCACTTGACCAGATGGTTGATGGCTTCCTGCCCAAACATCTTGAAATATCTGAAAGCAGCCTCTTTTTCCTGGTCATCTTTAGGATCCTGGTAAACAAGGGCGTTGTCCTGATCAGTCCTGAAAGTCTGTTCCTTACGTCCTTCACTGCCGGTAACCAGCCAGCAGAAAGGCACTGGAGGCGGTCCAAGTTCTTCCTGCATCAGGGTCAAAATGCGGTCCAGGATAAGATCGTTAAGCACAGTAATCATTCTGGTTATGTTGTTGGCCTTGGCGCCTTCTTCAATGAGCGGCCTGACCACCAGGGGTACTTTCATGGAAAGTTCATACAGCCTTTCAATGCTGTTCTGGTTCATTATTTCCTTGAACAGATAAACCGGGGACTCACCCTGGAGCACAAGAATATCGTGACTGGTGATGACTCCAATGATCCTGCCCTCATCTTCCACTGCCAGGTGGTGGATCTGTTTACTCATCATGCTTAACAGAGCGTCAAAGCAGACCCGGTTGGCCGGAATGGTCTGGACTGGACTGGTCATGACTTTTTCCACCGAAGTGGAATAGGGCAGGCCCGCAGCCACCACCTTTGACCTTAGATCTTTGTCAGTGATGATCCCGGCGATTTTGCCGAACTCGTCTTTGATGAGCAGTGATCCGATGCCCATGTTGGACATGCGTCTGGCTGCATTTTGAATGGTTTCCACCGGAGTGACTATTTCGGGTTTTTTGCGGATGATATCATTGATCTTGACCGTGAAAAGATAGAGAGCCCCTTCAGTTTTGGGGGTAAGCTTTTCTTTTCTCAGTTCTGAAAAGGATCTTTTGATATAGTTCTCAGAAAAGGCCTTAAGATAATACTGGGAAAACCCGGGATGGGTTTTGAGCAGTTCAAGAAAAGACTGCTTGGTGAAAAGGAAACAAAAAGTGTCTTCAATGGCCTCAACAGTAAGGCTGGCCCTGGCATTGCGGATCACGGCCAGTGCTCCGAAAACTGTTCCTTCCCCCCGGTAGTCCTTTAAAGTAGTCTGTCCGGATTCATCCTGAAGATACAGTTTGACCCCGCCTTTCTGAATGAGATAGACATGCTTGACGTCGGTAACATCCTGGGTGAGTATCCTGGTTCCCTTGGGAAAAAAATCAATGGTGGCGTGCCTGGCCAGGTGCTCCAGGGTGTCCCGGTCAAGTTCGTTGAAGGGAAGGGTTTTTTCCAGGAACTTGGTCACCATGGCGGTATCCAGGGTGAGAACATTCTTTTTTTTTGAAGTGAACATCTTTTGCATGGCCCCGGCTTAAGGTTTTGGCTTATCCAGCAACTAACCAATACGAAGTTAACAAGGGCCTTGCATTTCTTTTTTGGTCAGCGGTCAAAATCCCGAGTTCAACAATCCAGGTTTCAGGCAGCTTCTTTTACAAGGGGTAAAGTGCCACTCAACGAAGATTACGACCGCTTGATGGTGGGAATAAAAATGAAAAAACTGTTTTTGGACCTGTCCTGGGGAATAAGTGGAGACATGTTTATCTCGGCTCTGGCTGATCTTGGAGCTGATTTCTCCGGACTGGAAAGGGCATTTCAGGCCATTGGACTTGATATCAGGATCACGACCACTCCAATAAAAAGAAACGGAATCCTGGGACAATTAACCACTGTTACCTGGACTGGGAACCAGCCTGCCAGGACCTTGAATGAAATCCTGCCCATAATCAGAAAATTAAAGCTGCCCCCTCAGGTAACAGCCAGGTCAGCTTCAGCCTTTGAAAGACTGGCCCGGGTCGAGGCCATGGTTCATGGACAAAAAAAAGAAGATGTCCACTTCCATGAGCTGGGGGCCCTTGACACTCTGGCTGATATAGTGGGCGTGTTTTATGGCCTTGACCTTCTGGATATTCAAGATGTGTCGGCCAGCCCCATGCCCTGGTTCACAGGAAAAATAAAAATTGCCCACGGAGAAATTTCTCTTCCAGCCCCGGCAACAGCCATCCTGATGCAGAACAAGATGATCACACCCTCTGATCACACCAGGGAAATCATCACCCCTACAGGGGCTTTGCTGGTGGACCAGCTGGTTTCAAACTTTGAAAGCGGGTTTAAGGGAAGGTATCTGAAGTCAGGCCTTGGATACGGCAAAGACGATTTCATCTTTAACGGACTGAGGACATTTTTGTGGGAAGATGGATCTGAAAGTGAATTTCAGGAAGACCAGATCTGGGTTCTTGAATCTAACATTGATCATCTGACCGGAGAAGAACTGGGCTGCTTTTTTGACCGGATAATGGAGGCAGGAGCCCTGGACGTTATTTTTCTGCCCGGCATAATGAAAAAAAACAGACCAGGTGGCCAGATGCAGGTTCTGTGCAGCCTTGATGATCTGGAAAAGATCAGGAGTGAATTTTTCAGATCCACCCTGACCCTGGGAATCAGGATATTTCGGACATCAAGGTCCATCCTGCCTAGATGTCAATCCACAGTTCCGATCAGGGAAGGGGATGTCCGGATCAAGGAGACTGCCTTTGAAGGCAGATCATACAAAAGAACGGAAATGGACTCAATGAGAAAAACGGCCGATCGTCAGGGGCTGTCCGTGGTTCAGCTCAGACTTGGCTCCCCGGAAAAAGAATAAAAAATCAGGAATAGATCTTGGCCAGCAGCTTCTTGGCATTTTCAAAATCCGGGTCGATCTTCAAAGCTTTTTTCAGATACTTTCCAGCATCCTGATATTTGTTCAGGGCTGCGCAGACCTTGGCGATGTTATAGGGAATGCTGACTGACTGGTCCAGAATGTCTGGAGTGGAATCAACTGCCTTTTGAAAGTTCTCCAAGGCCTTATAATATTGTTTCCCCTGTGCAAAGGCCATCCCCATGTTGTAGTAAAGCCCCCCGTCCATAGGTGAAATTTCCAATCCTCTTTTATAGTAATCAATGGATTGCTCCCATTTACCCTGTTGTCTCAGGCTGATGCCGATCTCGTTGAACATCCACAGGTCCTCCCTGGTCAGACTGCTGCCTTTGTGTTCAATGGCTTTGGCTATGTATTCAGTGCCAAGGTCCGGCCTTTCCTGTCCAATGGTTTTGGCTATCCGCATCAACGTGGCGCTGACCATATCCCTGGCCTGCTTCTGCACCTGACTTACCGCTTCATCAAAATTTTCCCTGGCTTTATCCTCAACATTGAGCAGCAGGTAAGTATGACCGATATCGATCTTGCGCTCATAATTGAGAGGCGAAAGCTTATCCAGTTTTTTGAGATACTCGAGTCTCTTGTTCTGGTCTCCGGTGCGGGAAAACAATTCAGCCAGCCTTTTCAGGGGCTCCAGGTACATCCTGCTCTGCGACCCGGCTCTTATATAGTGATCTTCCGCATCCTTGAACTTATCCTTGGCAAGAGCGATGTCTCCTTTGATAATAAAGGCGATGGAGCTGTCCGGTTTTTGCTTCAGAATCTGTTCGGCAACCTTTTCTGCCTGATCCAGTTCACCGAGCTGAATCAGTGATTTGGCTTCATCAACCATTTTGCCCAGATTATTGTTGGGATTCAGGGTCAGGGCAATTTTCTGGATAAGGGAATTGATCGAAACCGGCTTGACTATAACATTATCTGCGCCCATTTCGTACATCTGAATAATCCTGTTGCGTTCAGTCTCATCAGTAATAACTATGAGTTTACATTTATGACCGAAGAGGGACTTGATGTTTTTGACTATCAGGACATTGCTCAACCCTTCAATGGAAGCCTCAACAAAGAAAAGTATCTGTTTGTATCTGTTCAGTATCATTTTGGCTTCAGCCACAGCTTTTTCCAGATCATGCTTGGCAAAAAAACTTTTGTAGTCCAGGCCTTGAGACTTGTAGGCACCTTTGACTGCCTTGAGGAATAATGCATCATCTGTTACAGCCATAACGCAACCCTTGGAGTCATTGATGAAGAATTTAAAAATCTTATCGTAGATGGATAATTTCTGATCTTTTTTCATTTTGCAATTTTTTGAGTCTATTCATAGTGTTTAAGGTGAAGACCGCCAGGCTGGATAATTAAGACTCTTGATGCTTTGGCTCCCAAAGCCTGCGGGAAGATATCCCTTGAGGATTATGAGTAATTTGTCAAGTCAGTGCCAGTCAAGAGTTGAGCCAACACTTTAACTGATTATCCCAAAACCAGTGGCCCAGTCAACTCAACCCAACAATTTGCTGGACTGACCACTGGTTTTAATCTAGGCTGATAATGTTTTCCTATAGTGATATCCAGGCCTTATCAGGAAGGAAAATTGATTAAAAAACTTGCCATTGCTGTCCTGCTTGCCGGCTGGGTCATTCACCTGGCAGTCGCTTCAGCGGCTTCCAAGGATATCATTCTGGGGATGTCGGCTGATTTCACCGGGCCGAACAAAGGTCTGGGTGCTGAATTCTACCTAGGGGCCGACTGCTACTTCAGGATGGTTAATCAAAACGGTGGAATTCATGGTCGGAAAATTGTCATCAAGGCCTATGATGATGGATATGATCCTGAACCTGCAGTAAACAACACCATCAGGCTGATAGAAGATGGTGATGTCTTTGCCTTGTTCAATTACGTGGGAACCCCAACCACCACCAGAATTCTCCCTTTGCTCAAGCACTACCATGACCGGACCATCTGGCTTTTCACTCCCTTGACTGGTGCCCAGCCAGTTCTGGATAACGAATATATATTTAGCCTCAGGGCCTCATACAGCGATGAAATCAGCAAAATGGTAGATGAGCTAGTGAAAAGAGGTTTTAAAAAAGTTGCTGTTCTGCACCAGCTAGATGCCTATGGTCGAGGCGGCTGGCAAAGCATAAGCACATCCCTGAAACGACACGGACTGGAGATTGCTGGAGAAGCCACCTATGAACGTGGGTCCAGCTTTAATACATCCTTTAATGATCAGGTTTCCATTCTTAAAAAAGCAAGTCCTGACGCAATAATCAGTGTGGCTGCCTATGAACCGGCTGCAGCCTTTATTCGTGACGCCCGCAACGCCGGCCTGGAAGTGCCTATCCTTAACCTGTCCTTTGTTAACGCCAAAAGAATGCATGAACTCCTGACATCTCTGGAAAGTGGATCCTCGGAAAAATATACTTCCAACTTGATCAATACTCAGGTGGTTCCATTTTACGGATTCGAGGATTTTGATCCTGTCCAGAAATTTTCATCCTGCATGGATACTTTTAAGCCTGGGCTGCCTGAAGGTATTGATACCACTGCATACACCTTCAAAGAACCAGGTGCGGTCGGCTTTGAAGGATTTCTTAACGCCTGGTTTTTGAGTGAGATTCTTGAGCAAATGGGGCCGGACATAGAAAGGAAGATAATCCGTGAAGTTCTGGATCAGCCGATAAAATCCTATCCCCAGATTCTGGCAGCCCATGGATATCCTGAAATGATTGATACGGGAAACGTGTACTTCATATCTTTTGCAAACAATCAAATCACGTCTGTCAACGACCTGTCCGGACTTATTAAGTGATTTCCTCCAAGCTGTTCAGAAAAACCCTGATCGCTGTACTCGGGATCTTCATCGTTATTGTTGGAGCTTCTTCTTTTTTTTCAATGAAGGTCATGCGCCAGCAGATGATTGAAGAATATTTGAACAAGGCTCAGAGCATTGTTTCCAGTATTTCCATGTCAGTACCGGATGTTTTTCTGGAAAAAAACGCTGCCACCATCCAGTCGATTATTGACCAATACATGCTGGTTGAAGGTGTGGGCTATGTTCTGGTCCATGATCAGGAAAATAACATAATTGCCCACACTTTTTCGCCTCAGATTCCGCCTGAAATAGAGTTCCATAAGGTTCATGGTTACTTCGAGCACCACCTGGACCATCAGTGGATAATGATTGACGGAGAAACCTACCTGGACGTCTATGGAGCTGTGCTCATGGGAAAAGGGGGTTTCATCCACATTGGGATGAAGATGGCTCAGATAAATCAGAAAATCGCCTCAACCCTTCTGAAAATCCAGGCCTTCAATCTGGGCATCTTCATCCTGTGCATTCTGGCTGTATACCAGTTTATTAAAAGGATATCCCAGCCCCTTGTCCAGCTGACCGGATACGCTCACAGGCTGCGCAACAGAGATCTTGATTTTGAAATCCGGATCAAGTCAAAGGATGAAGTCGGAGAACTGGCAGCTACCATGGAGGGAATGCGTCAAGAGCTGTCAGGATATGTGCATAAGCTGCAGCAATCGGTTAAAGACGCAACTGATGAGCTTCAGCAGGCCCTTACCTACCTGGGGTCCATCATGGACAACATGGCTGACGGACTGGTGGTCCTGGATGAAGAGGGAAGGATAATCCGCTACAATCTTTCTTTTAAACGCATCTTTTCTATAGATAAAAGCAATCTGATAGAGGAGAAGGCTTCCAGATACATCGGCAGGGATCTGGTCAAATTCTACCATACCAAATCCACCAGGGACCACCAGAGGACCGAGTTTTCTTTTTCAGGCCCAGACAACCAGAATATTTTTATAGAAGCCTCCATTTCCCTTGTAACCATGACCTGCGGAGTAAGCTACATCGTTATCTTTCATGATATTACCACCAGAAAATCCATGGAAGAAGAATTAAAGGCCCTGTACGCTGGTCTGGAAATAAAGATCCGGGAGAGGACCCAGGAGCTGGTTCAGACCAATGAAAAGCTCAGCAATGAGGTCAATCTGAGAAAAATTGCTGAAATCGAGCTCCAGGCGGAAAAAGAGTTTTTCGCTGTCACCCTTAAAAGCATAGGCGATGCAGTACTCACCACAGACAATACTGGTCGTCTGGCCTTTATGAACCGGGTTGCCGGAGATATCCTGGAGCAGGACCCTGAAGAATGTAAAGGCAGGCCTGCCCAGGATGTCTTTACAATTTCCGACCAGATGGGAAACCCTATTGATCCTTTTCAAAAAGTCATTGTAACCCGCAAAATTTATGAAAGATCCAGAGGTGCAATTCTGACCGGCAAAAAGGGCCAAGCCTACAGGATTTCCTTGAAAGTCTCACCAATTTATGACCGCCAGAGTCAGATCCTGGGCACGGTTATGGTGTTTCAAGACATTTCCCACATCCTTCATCTGGAAGAGGAACGCCTCCGCAAAGAAAAACTGGAGTCCATCGGCCTGCTCGCTGGAGGAATAGCTCATGATTTCAACAATATACTGACAGCAATCTTGAATCACATAATCATGGCCAAGTCCTCCATGATTCCTGATGACAAGAATATGCTTAAAATGGAGGCAGCCCAAAAAGCGTGCATCCGAGCCAAAAGACTTACCCAGCAGCTGCTGACCTTTTCCAGAGGAGGAGCACCCATCAAGGAAACCACCTCCCTGGTTGAGCTTATAGAAGATACCATCGCCTTTACCCTCAGGGGGTCCAATGTAGTCAGTACCCTGAAGCTGTCCCGGAACCTGTGGCCAGCCAATGTTGATCCGGGGCAGATATCCCAGGTCCTGGAAAATCTGGTCATAAATGCGGTTCAGGCAATGCCCATCGGCGGAACGATCCTGATCCGGGCTGAAAACATGACCGCAGGCTCGGACCACCACACCCCCCTGACGCCCGGAAAGTACGTCAAGATCAGGATTAAGGACAATGGCAAAGGCATCTCCCAGGATAACCTGAAAAAAATATTTGATCCCTATTTTACAACAAAACAGTCTGGAACCGGACTCGGTCTTGCTACCACCTATTCCATAATCAAAAACCACAACGGCCATATTGAAGTGTATTCTGAAACCGGAAAAGGAACTGAATTTACTATCTATCTGCCAGCAACTTCCAAGACCGTGGTTACTAAGAGTGACAGCCCGGAAGAGACCCTTGCATCCGGCAAGGGCAAGGTCTTGGTTCTGGATGATGACCTGGAGATCCTTGAAGTGGTCAAAGAAGTTCTGGATTTGCTGGGATATGAGCCGCACCTGGTATCGGATGGTAAAGAAGTGCTTGAAAAATACCAAAAAGCAAGGCAAAAAGGCGATCCCTATGACCTGATCATTATGGATCTGACCATCCCCGGAGGCATGGGCGGTCTGGAAACCATTAAAAGACTCAAAGCAATTGATCCCCAGGCTAAAGCTGTTGTTTCAAGCGGCTATTCTCAGGATCCGGTTATGGCTAATTACAAAGAGTACGGCTTTTCAGGCGTCCTGGCCAAGCCCTACACCATTGACGAGCTTGGAGTCCTGCTTAAAAAAATTCTAGTGGACAATTCCTGAAAAAATACGGAAAAGCTGATCATAAAAATTTTTACATCCTTTGAGGCAGACATATGGCTGGAAGACATTCAGATTTTGAAAAAAAAATGAAAAAACTGGAAAAAATAATCCAGGATCTGGAACAGGGCGATTTACCTTTGGAAAAAGGAGTAACCCTTTTTCAGGAAGGACTGGAGTTGACCAGGTCCTGCAGGGAACAGCTGGAAAAGGCCAGGCACAAGTTAACGGTTTATTCTGAACAATCCGGAGAAAATGAAGTTGCATCCTGATCATTCTGAATTCAAATCCCAGCTGAAGGATCTGGCAGGTTCAGTGGAAAGACACCTGTCCGAATGTCTTAATGGAGTTTCCGCGCCTGACCAGCTGCTGAAGGCTATGGAGTACAGCCTGATGGCCGGTGGAAAGAGGATTAGACCGATCCTCTGCCTGTACTGGGGTGGCATGCTTGGGCTTAAGCAGAAACAGTTCATTGACTTTGCCTGTGGAATTGAACTCATCCATACTTATTCACTTGTCCATGACGACCTTCCGGCCATGGATAACGACGACCTGAGAAGAGGAAGGCCGACCAACCACAAAGTGTTTGGGGAAGCCATGTCCATCCTGGCAGGAGACAGCCTGCTCACCCATGCTTTTTACCTCATGTCCGGAGCAGGCCTTCCTCCGGATGACGTCCTTTTTGCCTGTCGTGAGATGGCTCTGGCTGCCGGGCCCGGCGGAATGGTCGGAGGGCAGGTTGTGGACATCATGGCTACCGGCACCAGCGCGATGGACCTGAAAACTTTAAAAAAGATGCACGCCATGAAGACCGGAGCCCTGATCAGGGCTTCATGCACCTGCGGAGCTATTCTGGCTCGATCCGCAGGTGCGGGACAAGGCGACCTTGATAATGCCTCTTCCTTTGGAACTTCTGTTGGGCTGGCTTTTCAGATAGTAGACGATATCCTGGACATCACAGGTGACCAGGAATCCCTGGGCAAGCCAGTTGGCAGTGACGAATCAATGGACAAAGCCACTTATCCAAAATTTCTGGGACTTGAGCAAAGCATGATCATGGCCCAGTCATGTGCGGATAAAGCCAAAGAGTCACTGACAGGGTACAAGGGACCTGAAAAGGACTTTTTAGAATCTCTGGCTCAGTATATTGTGGACCGGATCAATTAGATTAATCCAGGCTTATCCGTCCAAATTTCTTAAACGTTAAAGCCAGCAGATGAACAGACCTTTGACAGCTCCAATCATCCTGAACAGACTGAAGTCCAGGTACTCCAGCCCTGAAACCGCCCTGAACTGGGAAAATCCATGGCAGCTGCTGGTGGCAACGGTCCTGTCCGCCCAAAGCACGGACAAGCAGGTCAACCGGATAACTCCACTTTTTTTCAAAAAATGGCCAGCAGCCCATGATCTGGCAAGAGCCAGTCTGGAAGAGGTGGAAGATGCTGTCAGGTCAGCTGGTTTTTTCCGCACCAAATCCAGGAACCTTTTAGCAACGTCCAGGATTATCGTATCCAGATTCAATGGCCGGGTTCCGGACACCATGAAAGATCTTCTGGTTCTGCCAGGGGTTGCCAGAAAAACTGCAAACATAATCCTGTTCAATGCTTTTGGCAAAAACGAAGGCATTGCCGTGGATACTCATGTCAAAAGGATATCTTTCAGGCTGGGCCTGACAGAAGCGACTAATCCGGATTCCGTGGAAAAAGACCTGATCAAGCTCTTTCCACGGAAAGAATGGGGAAACATAAATCATATGCTCGTATTTTTCGGACGGGAAGTGTGTAAGGCCAGAAAACCATTGTGCCATGAATGTGAACTTGAAGACATTTGCCCAAGAACCGGAGTCTGATTCATTATGCCAGTAATTAATCCAGGTCAATTCCACCTTGAACACTCCGACGGCCAGGCCAGGGCAGGGGAGCTGACAACTGCCCACGGAACCGTCAGAACCCCGGTGTTCATGCCCGTAGGAACCCAGGGTAGTGTCAAAAGTCTTTGTCCGGAAGACCTGAAAAGAATCAATGCGTCAATTATTCTGGGAAATACCTATCACCTCTATCTCCGGCCCGGGGATCAGCTCCTGGATGAAATGGGCGGGCTGCACCAGTTCATGAACTGGGACAGGCCGATACTTACCGATTCCGGAGGTTTTCAGGTATTTAGTCTGTCTGAACTGAGAAAAATAAATGACGATGGAGTGGAGTTTGCTTCGCATATTGATGGCTCCAGACATTTTTTTACTCCGGAAAAAGTTGTCTCCATCCAGAACAAAATAGGTTCAAGCATAATGATGGTCCTGGATGAGTGCGTTCCTTACGGAGCCGACTATGATTATACAGAAAAATCCCTTAAAATAACTACGAAATGGGCCAGAAGGAGCAGACAGTTCTATCCACACAATGCCGGCAACCAGCTCATGTTCGGAATAGTCCAGGGTGGTTTTTTCAAAGAACTCCGAAGACAAAGCGCCGGACAGATAACTGATATCTCATTTGACGGATATGCCCTTGGCGGATTGAGTGTAGGTGAACCCAAGGATGAAATGCTGGATATCATGTACTATTCAGCCCCGCTGCTGCCAGTGGATAAGCCCAGATATCTCATGGGCGTTGGGAAACCCCTGGATATCCTGGAAGGAATAAACGCCGGAATAGACATGTTCGATTGTGTTCTGCCCACCAGAAACGCACGCAACGGCACTCTTTATACCTCACTGGGGCAGGTGAATATAAAAAGAGCTCAGTTCAAAAAGGACGACACCCCCCTTGACCCGGGCTGCAGTTGTTATACCTGCTCAAATTTTTCCAAAGCCTATCTGAGACACCTTTACATGGCCAGAGAACTGCTGGCTTACCGGCTTAACTCCATTCACAACCTCAGCTTTTTTGTTGGGCTTGCTCAAAGAGCCAGACAGGCTGTTCTTGAAAACAGTTTCCAGGCCTTGCTTGAAAAGTACAGGGAGATATACGGGAAGGCTTAACCAAGAATGGATCTGATTCCTTCCAAGCCGTAGAACGATACTATTGTCATCCCAATGGTCCAGACAATCAGACTTGAATTCATCCACAGCAGCAGATCTTTTCTGGGAGGCTTGAAGGCCAGTGCAATGACTACAGCCAGGTGGATTCCAGTCAGCAGTGGTCCTGAAAAAGCCAGCCCGGGCAGGCCGTAACGGTTCCAGATAGCAAGAGCCCGCTGCTTTCTTTTGGAAGGGCCAGGCCCACTTTTCTGCCTATTCTTAGAAAGCCTCCACTGCTGCCACGAGCTGTATCCGTAAACAATTATGAACACAGGAATGGCATTGCCAACAAAGGCAATGAATCCGACTAAAAAAGGCTGTAAGCCCATGGCCAGTCCGGCCGGGATGACTACCAGCAGTTCCACCCAGGGTACTGCCGCCAATATAAATACAAGAAAGTACTGTCCAAGAATATCCATGAATCAATTATGAGCTGATTTTTATTATAAAATTCAAAATGTTTCTTCTCATAAACCAGACTCAAGCTCCGAGAAACACAACACTGACTGTTTTTTTACATCAGCATAAAGATGCAGGGTCCTGCCAGGACCAAGTTCATCCTGGTCAATGACAAAAACTGTTTCCGTCCATTTCTTCTCTTCCGGAAATATGGTCTCAAGTCTGTTAATGGATTTTTCCAGAAAGCCCCGGTTTATGATATTTCCCTGCCGATCCGGGTAAAGGGCCAGATACAAAATGTCAAATTCAATCAGATCACTGAAAAAATGAGTTCCAAGGGAAACATCAGGCACAAAGTCTCCGCGCATGGCCACTATTTCACACAGCACAGATACAGTGCTGATCTCAGTAAAGCTGACAGGCACTCCCAGAGAGGCTATGCTTGTTCCCCAGCGTCCAGGACCCATGAGCATGATATTGAAACATGACCTGCAGGATGGTTCATGGGCGATCCTTCCAACCAGACGGGCCACTGCATGACGATTTTCCTGGGACAGGTAGCCATACTTTTCCGGACAGACATAGATAATTCGGTCAATCTTGTCTGTTCTGCTCTGCCCAATGACCGGTCCTGTGCTTTTTACAATGATCCGATCTTCAGGAATTTCTCGGGCTGTTCTTTCCTGGCCTTTACTTCCTTTGATCTCCAGCGGTCTGCACTGAACAAGATTAATCAAGTAATCATGCATTCCGCGATAGCCAGGAAAGGAGTTGACCGTGTACTCTATATCCACCGTTGCACCGTAAGCTTTTTCAAGGGTATTGAGCATGTCCTGCATATCCTGGGCAAAATCAGTCTGCATGAGAAGCTTTTTGAAACTCAGTACCCATGGAAAAAAATCCGAAAGGTTCATGTTCCTGGCCCGTTGCTGTAACTCCCGGTCCTTTTGGGCAAAAAGATCTAAGGGGATGTCAGGACATGCTCTGGCCAGGTCCTGAAAAGCAACAGAAGAAAACTCATTCTGTTCCAGATCAAGGACATCCACCTTCTGCTGGGTGTGCCGGTGTCCGTCAAGACTGACCAAAGGCTGCATGGATGGTTCATTAAGAGCAATAACCCTGGTATAGTCGTCATCGGAACGGTTGACTGCCCTGGTCCCAAGACCGAATACCAGCCTGAGCATTCCAGATTCAGGATCAACCTTTTCGTCCCAGACATAGGGATTAAATGAGAAACCCACCCCGGCTGCCTGGGGGAAAAAATATTTCCCATGATTCTCTCCACTGACCCGCTGGACCAGCAGAGCCATCTGCTCATCTCTGTCCAGCAGTCCCCTTTGCTTGCGATAGACAAGAGCTTTTTCACTGATGGAAGAGGCATATACCTGCCTGACAGCTTCAATAAAGGCAGCTAAACGCTGGCCCCTGGTTCCCTGGTTTGAGCAGAAAACACTTTCATATTTTCCGGCAAAAATATTGCCGAAATTGTCCTCCATCAGGGAGCTGGATCTGACAATAAAAGGCCACTGACCAAAATAATCCAGCAGATCAACAAATTGCTTGACAATATAGTGGGGAAAAGACCCCCCCAGAATCTGGGTCCTTGCCCGTTCCAGATCCTTGAGAAACAAGTCCGGGTCACGCTGTTGCTGTCTTATCCACCATACCCCGTTTTGAACAAGAAAGGTGTAAAAGACATCAGAGCCAATGTAAAAGGAGTCGTGAGGTTCAAGCTTGTCATTCCATTTTTCTGGATCATTTTTTTTGAGCATAGCCCTGGCCAGGAGAAAGCCGCTGCTTTTCCCCCCCATAAGCCCTGTGCCGATCATTCTGCGACGGAAAAAAAGGATATCTTTCAGGGAAATGTACTTGTCAGCCAGTTCAAGTATACGTTGATCCCTGGAAAAAATCATTTTTAGTAACTTTCTCCGCCACTCAGTCACCTCGCTTTCATGTCCGAGTCCCTGTTCGTAATCATTTAGAATCTGTTCGGCCTGGGCAAAAGTCATGCTCCAGTAGCCAAGGGTCTGAAGGGCAGAGTCTAGTCTGGACCAGGGTTTGGAAGCAAGGACCCGGCTGATCTTTTCGCTGCTGCGCACAGGAATGAATCTCTCTCCCTGCCATTGGTGAAGAGTGTTCATGGTCGGGGAATACCTGTTGTCCACCTTCAGTGGGTGGAGATAAAGTCCCTCATCATGTCTGAAGACATCAAGAAACAACTGGGTCACATTAAGGATGGGACTGGTGGCGTGGAATGAATGCCTGTTGCGAAGCAGGGTGAAGTAGGCAATGGTGTCCATCCCGGCCAGATAGGGACAGGTCAGCATGAAAAAGTTGCCAAGCATCCGATCCGAATACCAGTCCGAAGATAAGTTGCTTAGACAGTCAAAGACATAGCAGCAGCCCTTGCCATGCTTATGAATGACCGAGTGGATCCTGAAAATGAAATCTTCAAAACCCTGTTGAGGGTTCAGCCGATAGATGGCTGTTGCCTTGTCTTCTCTCAACAAAGGCTTATGCCTGGCAAATCTTATATATATCAGCGGTATCCCCTGAAAAAGACAGTAATCGCTGAAGGGCATTACAAAGGGTAGGGAGTCTTCAATTGAATCAGTCTGCCAGACAACATTATCTCCGGTTCTAAGTCCTTTGAGTATGTCATCCAAACCGGACAGGCCTGTGCTGAAATTGTAATCTTGCATATGCCTTGCGTATCGTTAAAATAAGTTGATTGTTGTAAGTTTTTTCTCTAAATTAAATATTTGTGCAACATACATGATTAATTAGTTTTTTACTACCCCTAACCATCTAGCAAAGCATTGTGGAACAGTCCACTAAAAACAGACTTAGAGAGGAAGGTTAATGACGGCAAAAGAGCACATCCAAAGCGTATTTGAACAGGTAGTCAAACGGAATCCCGGTGAAATTGAGTTCCACCAGGCTGTTAAAGAGGTCCTTGAATCGCTTGAACCGGTAATTGAAGCCAGGTCCGACTATCAGGAGGCCAATATCCTGGGGAGAATAGTTGAACCTGAAAGGATGATCACCTTCAGAGTACCCTGGCAGGACGACAAGGGAAATGTCCAGGTCAACAGGGGATTCAGAGTCCAGTTCAACAGTACTCTGGGGCCCTATAAGGGTGGTATCAGGTTTCATCCCAGCGTAAACCAGGGCATAATCAAATTTTTGGGTTTTGAACAGATATTCAAGAATTCCCTGACCACGCTTCCCATGGGTGGTGGTAAGGGCGGGTCAGACTTTGATCCAAAATTCAAATCCGACTCAGAAATCATGCGTTTCTGCCAGTCGTTTATGACAGAACTGCAGAGACATATCGGAGCTGACACCGATGTTCCAGCTGGAGACATCGGCGTGGGGGCCAGGGAAGTCGGTTATATGTTCGGGCAGTACAAAAGGCTTAGAAACGAATTCACCGGTGTCCTGACCGGGAAAAGTCTGAATTGGGGAGGTTCTCTCATCAGGCCGGAAGCCACAGGCTACGGTTCTGTATATTTTGCCCAGGAAATGCTTAAAAGCAAAAACGACAGTATGGAAGGAAAGACCTGCGTGGTAAGCGGATCCGGCAATGTTGCCCAGTTCACGGTGGAAAAGATCCTTGAACTCGGTGGTAAAGTAGTATCCCTTTCCGACTCAGGAGGCACCATTTATGATCCCCAGGGAATTGACCAGGAAAAACTAAGATTCATTAAGGAACTCAAAAGCATCCGCTATGGGAGAATCAAGGAATACGCAGAAAAATTCAAAGGAGTGGAATACTATGAAGGGAAAAAGCCCTGGGCCATCAAGTGTGACTGTGCTTTTCCTTCAGCCACTCAGAATGAAATCAGTCCTGCTGACGCTGAGGTCATGTTCAACAACGGATGTAATCTGATTTCCGAGGGAGCTAACATGCCCACTGAACCCGGAGCTGTCCAGCTGGCCCTTTCATCCGGCTGTCTTTTCGGACCTGGCAAAGCAGCCAATGCCGGAGGAGTAGCAGTCTCAGGTCTGGAAATGTCCCAGAATTCCATGCGTCTGAAGTGGACCAGGGAAGAGGTGGATCAAAAACTCAGAGAAATCATGACCGCCATCCACAAGCAGTGTATTGAGGCGGCAGAAGAATACGGAATGAAGGACAACCTTGTGGCTGGGGCCAACATTGCCGGTTTTGTCCGGGTTGCCGATGCCATGCTTGATCACGGAGTAATTTAGCCGAATCCTGTGCTGTCATCCCTTCTGGATCTGTCCGCTCCAAAGGGATGACAGCAACCTCGTGCAGCTGCGGCCTCAGCCCAGCCTGTCAATCCCGGCTGTGACCATATTTTTCCCTGACCCACTCCATTTGGGCTTTACGGTCACACGAAAGCCCGTCGATTCTTGCCGCAATCAAATCCTGAAGTATTTTTCCATATAATGGTCCAGGAGTGATCCCCATTTTTTTCAAATCTTTACCTGACAATAAAGGTTCAATATTCCGCAGTCTGGTTATGAAGTAGGATATCTTCTTGCGCAGATCATCTTTTTGATTTCTGGCCATAAGAAACAGAAGGGCTTCCAGGGGCAGGGGGCTTAGGATGAAATATAACTCGCTCATTTTTTTATTTTTTCTTTGCCAGTCATGAAGCCTGGACACTGCTTCCCGGACCTGTCCCCTGATGGTGAAAAAATTGAGTTCCTGTTTTTTGGAAAAGCTGAACCTGTTAAAAATGATCTTGGCCTGGGCGTCATTAATATTATTTAATAAACCCAGCAGGTATAAAAGCCATTTTTTTATTTTTTCTTCTGTATAAAGCAACTGGAACCAGTTGATTACCTTTTCGGTTTCCAGCAAAAGCCCGTTAATGCCTGGAGTCAATTTAAGCAGGGGATGGATGTTGCGCAGCAGTCCGAAATTATCCATCCGGGTCATGCACCCCAGAGGATTGTTTTCTTCAAAGATCATTTTCAGTTCGTGAAAGATCCTGCTCCCGGATAACTTGTGAAAGATATTCAGTTCCACCGCATTCTTGATCAGTTTTTCAGTCTGGCTGCCTATCCTGAAGGCAAACCTCTGCTCAAACCTGATGGCCCTGATGATCCTGGTGGGATCTTCAACAAAACTCAAAGAATGGAGGACCCTGATAACCTTGTCCTTGATATCCCTCTGACCTCCAAAAAAATCCACCAGTTTGCCAAAACTGTCAGGATTGAGATGCACGGCCAGGGCATTGATGCTGAAATCTCTCCGGTACAGGTCCATCTTTATTGACGACAGTTCAACCGTAGGCAGTGCAGCCGGATGTTCATAATATTCGAGCCTGGCAGTGGCCACGTCGATTTTCTGTCCCTGATCCAGAATAACTACTGCGGTCTGAAACTTATGATGAGCCCTGACCCGGCCGCCAAGCTCCTTAGCCAGCTTTCTGGCAAAGGCTATTCCATCTCCCTCCACCACCAGGTCAACATCCAGATTGTCCCGACCAAGAAGGATATCCCGGACAAAACCTCCAACAATGTACAGTTGAAATCCCATCTCCCGGGATAAATTTCCGCATTTCTCCATTAGAACATATATATGTTCAGGAAGCCTGTCCTTGAGTATTTTTTTGACGTTCCTCTCTCTTTTTCTTTCCGGAAGAAGAGCTTCAGGTATCCTGGCCGGCTCTTTGATAATATTATTTATCAGGTCAGTCCTGGTCACTACTCCAATCACTGCATCATCCTTGACAATAGGGATGAGCCGTTGTCTTTGACCAATGATTATTTCCATGACTCTGTAAATATCATCTTTGGTGCTCAGCACAGAAAAGTCGGTAAGCATATACTCCTTCAAAGGAATCTTGCCCAGCCCATGGGACACAGCCTTATCAGCAACCTGGTGCTCAATGATTCCCACGCACTTTTTTCTGCCTTCATCCATGACTGGAACAGCCTTTAACCCAAATCTGGTCATTACTTCGGCTGCCTGAGATATGATCTCATTTTCTTCAATACTGACAGCCGGGGCAGACATGAGGTGAGCAACCAGGATCTGTGGATTGATTTGGGAATACAACAGACCAAAAAGCTCATCCTTGACCTGAATCAGGGTCTTGTGCTTGACAGTGGCCGATGCTGCAAAAGAATGGCCCCCGCCTCCCATGGAAGAACATATTCGACCCACATCCACGTCCGTGGTCCTGCTCCTGGCAACGATATGGACCCGGTCATGCATGCGGCCGATGGCAAAGAGAACTCTGATGTTTTCCATATCTAGAAGCTTGTGGGCCAACAGGGCAAAATCACCAACATAATGTTCTAAAGATACTTCGGCCACAACAATGTCGATGCCGTTGATCTTATGGGTGGTGGCTGATTCCAGTAAAGAATTAAGGATGGAAACCTGCTCAGCAGACAAATCCCTGTTGATGAGATCTGACACCATATTCAGATCCATACCCCTGGCCAGAAGCCAGGAAGCAGCTTCAAAATCGTGGCTGGTGGTGGACTTGAATGTAAAGCAGCCTGTATCTTCATATATGCCTAACCCCAGAACTGTGGCTTCGTCCTCGGTAAGGGCAATATCATTTCTGGCCAGAATTTCAGAGATGATGGAAGTGGTGGAGCCCCATGGCTTGACCACCTCAACCTCTCCGGAAATATCTTCATCTGAATCAGGATGGTGATCATAAATATGGATGGTCAAATCCTTTTCCAGTAAAGGAGCAATGTGCGTGACCCTTGATTTCTGCCTGGTGTCAACTATGATCAGCCTGGTGACGCTTTCAGGGTCAATGTCCCGAAATGATTTAAAATTATAAAGATAAGTGGCGCTCTGGATAAAAAAATTCTTCAGATTTTTTTCCTGGCTTCCCGGAAAAATGAGCACTGAATCGGGGTAAAGCTTGCTGGCTGCGATCATTGAGGACAGGGCATCAAAATCAGCATTGACATGACAGGTAATTACGGTTGAAGCCTTGATCAGTGATTTCTTCATGGTCTTTGAGTTCGGGTTCTGGGGTGATATCTATCGTGGGTGGCCTGGAGTCGATCTTTCTGGACATGAGTATAGATTTCAGTAGCAGTAATATCCGAGTGCCCCAGCAGGATCTGCACGGTTCTCAGGTCAGCCCCGCCTTCCAGAAGATGGGTGGCAAAGGAATGCCTTAAGGTATGAGGGGAGACCTGTTTTTTGATTCCAGCCTGTAGGGCGTACTTTTTGATCATCTTCCAGACTCCCTGCCTGGAAAGCCTTCTGCCTGAACGGTTCAGGAAGATGTTATCCTCTTTTGGCGAAAATGTGTTCCGCCAGTTTTGCAGGTAAAAATCAAGCCACTTCATGCAGGAGTAGTGCAGGGGAACTATCCTCTCCTTAGCTCCCTTTCCCCAGACCCTGATCAGCCCGCTTTGCTGGTCATAACTGAGGACCTTCAAGTCAGCCACCTCAGAAACCCTCAACCCGGCTGCATACAGGAGCTCAAGCATGGCCTTGTCCCTGGCTCCAAGCTTTTGTCCTGTTTCTGGCTGGGATAGAATTGTTTCCACCTCTTCAACAGACAAGACCTTGGGCAGCAACTTGGGCAGTTTGGGATTTTCAAGCAGACCAGCAGGGTTGTCCTGGACAATTCCCTGATCTTGGAGGAACAAGAAAAACCCGCGCAGAGTTGCCATGTGTCTGGCCAGACTCCGACTCTGCAGCCCCTTTCCCCGCAGAAAAACAAGATAGATAAAGATGTCCTGTTCGGAAACCCGGGTGACAGGTATTGATTTTTCCTTGATGAACAGGAAAAAAGAATCCAGATCCTGGGAATAGGAACGGATGGTGGCCTGAGAAAGGCCTTTGACCACCAGAGAGTGCTCCAGAAAGCTTTCAACCTCTGCTGTGGGTTGGGGACGTTCCAGGGACAACTTACACCGACCTTACGGCTTGGAAGGGTGATTCAGGCTTGCTAGGATAGTTATAAAAATATAACATATTGTAATAAACACCGGCATTCCATATCTGAGGGCGTACCCAGCTGCTCCCTCCCTTGGAAAGAGGAGTTACATGGGTTTTTCCGTGTCCAAAAAAAGGGTTATTATCAGCCTTGGCACTAATCTAGGATTATGCAGTAAGAACCTGGAAAATGCAATTGCAGCCCTTGACAGTCTAAATGGGCTTAGCATCTTGAAACTGTCCCGGATTTATTTGACCCAGCCCCAGGATAAACCCGACCAGCCCTGGTTCCTGAATCAGGTTGCCATGCTCGTCACCGGTCCAGAATGGAACCCATGGAGTCTTTTACAAGCACTCCAGCAGATAGAACTCAAGATGGGACGGAGCAGAAATGTCCCCAAAGGTCCAAGGGTTATAGACCTGGACATCCTGTCTTACAATTCAAGAACCATTTGCAGTCCTGAACTGGTTGTTCCTCATCCTGCCATGAAAAAAAGAGCCTTTGTCCTTGTGCCCCTGATGGATATTTATCCGGAATTCACCTTTCCTGATGGACAGTCTTTGCAGCAGGCCCTGGAGAGCATCCCATTCAGGATAGACAATAATATCATCTATCAATAGACCCTGAAAGGTTAAACTAAAACTTTAAGGAATTGCCATGCTTAAATTTGTCATCCTGATCGTTGTTGGATTTATCCTGTATAAACTTCTGATTAATGATCAGAAAAAGAAAAAGGAAAAAGTAACCAAAGAAAAGGAAAAAATGGCTGCCAATGGAGTCATGGTCAAAGACCCAGTCTGTGGGACTTACGTGGACAAGGGCAGCGACATCCGGGTTAAAAAGGATGGAAATGTCCTCTGTTTTTGCAGCTATGACTGCAGAGACAAGTACCTGAAGAGGATCGGAGCCCATGAGGTTCTGGACCAGAATCAAAAGGAAAAAGAATAACCCTGCCACAAAAAGTATAGCTGACCGGCTGTTTTGTTAACAGAACCAGATAGATATTCAGGCTGATCAAATCTGAATCCAGCTGCCATGAACAGGGTACAGCCTCAACTGCCTCAATCTGAATTCAGATCATGGAATTAACAACTAACCCCGACCCAGGAGGTTGAAGAATGAAATTTTTCATTGATACTGCCAACATTGATGAAATCAAAAAGGGCATGGACTTCGGCATGGTGGACGGTGTCACTACCAATCCCAGCCTTATGGCCAGGGAAGGCCGAAACTGGAGAGATGTGGCCTCGGATATTTGCCAGCTTGTCCAGGGACCGGTAAGCCTGGAAGTAATTGGAACGACTGCAGAGGATATGGTCAATGAGGCGGTTGAACTGGTCAAATTCGGGCCAAATGTTGTAATCAAGATTCCCATGACCATGCCAGGCCTGGAAGCTGTCAAAACTCTTGCCAACATGCAGATAGAGACTAATGTCACCCTGGTTTTTTCCCCGCTCCAGGCCTTGCTTGCTGCCAAGGCAGGGGCTGCATACGTCAGTCCGTTTGTGGGCAGGCTGGATGACATTGGCCAGAACGGGATGGATGTGGTGGCAGGAATCATTGACATTTACGACAACTATGCTCTGGACACGGAAATCATTGTAGCCAGTGTAAGGCATCCTGGTCATGTCCTGGAATCAGCCATGATGGGCGCTGACATCGCAACAATACCATTCAAGGTAATTGAAAAGCTGTCCAGACATCCGCTGACTGACACAGGTCTGGAAGCCTTTCTGGCTGACTGGAAAACAGTAAAATAGAGATAGGCTTGATCCCGGAACGTCTCTGACCATCCAGGGAAGTGGATTTGGCCTGATCAGTTTCAGCCATTTTTCTGGCCTAAGTTAAGTCTAAAAGCCGGCATCTTTTTAAAATAAAGATGCCGGCTTTTTTATTTTAAATGCTCAATCCTTTCTTTTTACTATTGTCCCATAATGTAAATTATGTAAACTTTAATAATGTTGAAATGAAAGTTAATGCCAATGAATTCAGAATGATATCTAAGCCTGCCCTGAACCTGGCTGGAAAAAACTGGAAGCAGTTGAACAAACATGAAAAAATCTTTTCAAGACCAATCATCTGCCAGCACCGAGATGAAATCAGTTTATTGACCTTCATGGGAAAAACATTTTAGAATTGGTTCAGCCTTGGTGCTTTGCAGCCGGGCCATTTTAATCAACAGCCGTTCATCCGATCGGCTAAGCACTTTCACGGTTAAATATCTTATGAATTATCACTTTATCATATTATTTTTTTCACTCTTGCTTTTCTTTCCCAGTCAGGCCTTGGCCCTTGATCCCGGCAATCGGGACTCCTACCATGAATGGCTCAAGCGTTACGGGGCCATGGATATCTACGCCATGAACCTCAGGGAGCAGGACCCCAGCCCTCAGGCCCGACTGGATTATGCCAATGCCCTGGTTTCTCTGGGCAATGCTCAGGAAGCCCTTACAGTTCTAAACTCGCTGGAAACCATGGACTCGCCTCAAGTCCAGGGCAAGTCCCACTGGATCAGGCACAGGGCCCTGAGGCAGCTTGGAGAATTTGAAAGATCGATTCTGTCGGTTGTGGAGGCAGCAGGATTACTGGGATTCCAGGAAACAGTTCAGCTCATGAGCCAGGAGCCGGACCTTGAAAAACTATGGAACAATGTCTGGAAAAGATGGTATTTTCAGACATTACGACCTGATATGGTCCATGAGGGACGGATCCTGATCATGGATCTATCCTTTCGCCTGGCATCTGCTGCCTGGCCTGACCAGGGGTTCTGGTCAAAAATATCCAGCCCCCTGGCAGCAACCCCTGCAGAAAAAACCGGTCCTTCATCTGATCAGATCCAGATCGCCAAAGCCCTGTCCTTGTGGAGCATAGGCCACTGGTCAATGGCAGACCAGGCCCTGGAACAGGTATCCAATTCCAGCAAGAAATCCTTTTTCAGGGAACTGGGCACTTTTCTTAGATCATCTGATCTTGCTGCCTGGAAAAGTAATGATTCTTCCATAAAGAGTTCTGGTTTTTCCCAAGTATATGCCCAACAACTCATTAATTTCGTTCTGGAAGATTTCAGATTAAAATCTCCTGAAGCAGGATCATGGGAACCCTTTCTTACGCAGGTCAAGACTTTTCCTCCTGGCAGGTCCCTGGAAGTCATCAGGCAGGAACTTTCATCCGCCCTGCTTTCTGGTGACGTCCGCTCCCGTCTTCATGCCCTGGAGTTCATCTTCGAACTTCAGGAAAAAAACCATGTCCAGGCTCTTGAATCCTGGTATAAATCCGGAACTGACCCATCAGGCCTGCCTTTCACCATCATCTTGGCGGTATCCATCCTGAGCAAAGACCCTGGCAGCCTTTCCAGTCTGCCCTCCTCGACTTATCCGGTGCTCAAGGAGCTTCTCAACGCAGCCGGATTCAACCCTGACCCTGAGCACATGGCTGGATTCTGGAAAGAAGAAATCAAAAACTTAAGCTCACTATACACAGTTTTTCCCCTTGATTATGCTGTTAACTATCTTTTTTATCAAAAAAACTTCACTGCCAAACAGGACCGGGAATCAGCAATCAATCTTGCCTTTCTGTTTCCTTATTCCGAAATCGGCCAGAGTTCTTATTTGAACCTGGCCAGACATGCCTACAAGGATGGAAATAAAACCCTGGCCTGGCGCTATCTGCAGAATATATCCCAGGAGTTCGCCCAGGGTCCAAGGCAGCTGGAACTCCTGGAAGCCAAGGCCGGAATCCTCATGGACATGGGCCGGGAAGAGGAATCTCTCAGCACCTATCAGGAAATCCTGAAGATCGACCCTGCCAGACTTAATCCTGAAACCAGGCTGAAGCTTGCCTTGCTGGCCCAGGAAAAAAACCAATGGGACACTGCCCAGGCAATGCTCCAGGACTTATGGAGAGACAGAAGCAACATTTCTGAATCAATTCAGGCTGAAATACTATTCTGGCTGGGAGAAGGAGCCCAGTACCGGGGTGACCTTGAAAAGGCTTTGGATTATTATTTAAGGCTTGCCTGGGGATTCCCCGGGGAAAACATCTGGGCGGTTACAGCCATGTACCGGGCAGGTCTAATTTACGAACAAAGAGGGATGCTTGACCCGGCCAAAAATCTTTTTCAGACCGTGCTTAGAAATGCTGACCGCAATGCCCAGAAGGAGGCAGCCAGACAAAGAATCGATGCCATTGAATCCAGAATGGGTGCTTCTACAGGCGGTGGGGCATACCTTTTTTAGGCCTGCCTGACAGTAAATCCTGGCAGGTTTTCACTGCTATCCAACATTCAACTTTTGGGAATCAGCCATGAAATACATTATCTTTGAAGATTTTTCCGGTGAACCCACTCCCATCATCTTCCCGGAAAGGGTGTCCTTTCAGGAGATGCGAGAACAGATCCCCTACACCCGGGTCCTTTCAGCCGGTCTGGTTTGTCTGGACAAAGGCAAGCTGAAGTGTTTCGGACACTCCCATGAGTTGGAAGCGCGGTCAATGGAAGCAGACAATTCAATAATAATCAGGCAGTTGAACAAGTCCACCTGTCAGGAATAAAAACCTTCTGCTATTTCTTCTGGCCTGGCTCCAAGACCAGGCTGACCCTTTAAAAACCTAAAGCAGAAGTTTAAGTCTTTCATCTAGTTCCAGGGACCATTTGTTGATTTCCTGCTGATTGAGCCGCATGGGGACCTGAAAGGGACGCCCGTATACAACTCTGCAGGACGACCAGATCCAGGGTAAATGAAATCTATCCCAGGATTTCTCGAAGACATGCCTGGTACTCATGGCAACCCTGGCCGGCACAACATAGGCCCTGCTTCTGGAGGCCAGGTAGATTATTCCCGGCTTGGACTTATGCCTTGGTCCCCTTGGTCCGTCCACTGTAAATACCACGTCTGACTTTTTTTCCCTTATTTGCCTGGCGGTCCTGAGCAGTGCCCTGAGCCCCTCTCTTGAACTTGAGCCCCTGGCCAGATTATAGCCCAGACGTTCCAGAATGCCGGCTATCAGTTCACCGTCTCTGCTTCTGCTGACTACAACCATGATTCCTTCATTCTGATGCAGACAGCACAAAGGAAAGACTTCCCCGTGGTAAATTGCGAATATTATGGGGATGTTCTTTCTTTGCAGCTCAAGAGTGAGATCGTAGCCCTCTCTGGAATAATTTAGGGTTGAAGACCAGATTCTGGTTATCTGGGTCAGGACAGAATGCACTGCCGACTTTGTGAAGTCATTCATAAAAATTATGTTAAATTGTAAAAAGACAGCGAGCAAGAAAATTAATCGTTGTCAGGTACTTCTTCCTGCTGTATCCGGACTCACTGACCGGATTAAGACATTGTACTACATGTTGGCACCTTAAAACCTGGTATTGAAAAAACCTATTTGACCCTTTGTTTTCAGAAATCTATTGGTTGGCTATTATAAAAGATGATTTGTTATCCTGCCCCTGGACCAATATTCATCAAAGGAGATCCATATGAATTCAGAAAAAACCCTTGATTGTCAAAACCTGCCATGCCCCCAGCCCGTACTCAAGGCTAAGGAAGTCATTGAAAAAGATCGGCCTGAAAAGATCAGGATAATCGTGGACAACGATCCAGCCCTGGAGAATGTCTCAAGGTTTCTCTCCCATCAGGGATATTCCCTGGAAAAACCTGAAAAAAAAGATTCTGTCTGGATCATTTCCGCTGCCAGATCCCAACAGACTGAATCTGCCTCAAAACCATCTGAAAGCATTGGAGAATCAGGCTCGTCCAGAGTTGTGGTGTTAATCTCCCAGGACAAGCTGGGCCAGGGAAATGATGAGCTTGGTTCAAAGCTAATGCTTAATTTTCTGGCCACTCTTCCAGAGATGGGAGAATGCCTGTGGAAAGTGGTCATGGTCAACTCAGGTGTCAAGCTGGCTGTTGAAGGGAGCCAGGCCCTGGAAAGCCTGTTGAAGCTGGAAAAGAGCCATGTCCAGATCCTGGTCTGCGGAACATGTCTTGAGTTTTTCGGATTGACTCAAAGTAGAAAGGCTGGACTGACAACCAATATGCTGGATATTGTCAGTGCAATGAACGTGGCTGACAAAATCATCACCCTTTAGCAATCCCAGCAAGATGAGGAATCAGAATCTTTCCACAACCAGGGAAAAGCTCCTGGTGGGTCGAATCAGCTACCTTAACATCTGGCCCCTTTTTGAGATGCTGAATCATAATCCGATTTCATCCCGGGTGGACTTTATTTCCGGACATCCTTCTTTTCTCAACTCAGGTCTGGCCCGAGGTCTGATTCATATCTCCCCCTCCTCGTCCTTTGAATATCTGATCCGGTCAGAACAATACCGTCTCCTTCCGGGACTGGGCATAAGCGCCCGCAACGAGGTCCAGAGTGTTCTGTTCTGTCTGCCCTTTTCTTTTGACCACCTTGAAAGTTATGTGGCTGGCGGAGGAGCTGTACGCATTACTACAGCTTCAGCTGCTTCAACTGCCCTCCTTAAGGTATTATGGACTTTTTACTGGAAACTTCCGCAACCCCGCTGGATTCCAGTTGCTCCAGGGCAAGGACGGGGTTCAATAGAGCCGTTTCTGGAGATCGGCGACCAGGCTCTGAATATCTACCTGAATCAAGACCCTGATCTCAGAATAATTGACCTTGCTGGTGAGTGGCAAAAATTTACAGGCCTTCCTTTTGTATTCGCCCTTTGGATCGTCCATAGCCGGGCCTGGAAAAAACTGAAAAAGGAAATCATTGACCTTTGCGGATTGCTGCATATGGCCAGGGAAAGCCTGCCCGGGAAAATGTCCGAGCTTGCCGCCACCTGCCCTGCACCTGGTTTTCAGTCCAGAGAAATTGAAGCATATTGGGAAAAAATAGAATTCGCTCTTGACCCGGAGCATCTGGCTGGATTGACAGTGTACGGTAACTATCTGACCAGGCTTGAAATGATTCCTGGCATGCCGGTTTTGGACTTTATTTAACAGCAAAACTGCTTCAAGGAGGTGCCCATGTGCCAGGATAAAAGACCGGACTTGAAAAGTTTCCTGTCCAATCTAGGTCAGCCTATGCCCTTTTCAAAAAAAGCAAGAATGTATCTGAAAAACAACCTGCTCAAGCTTAAACGGCTGAAATCATGCTGTGGCAACCCAGGAGAACCGGGATGCTGAATTTCTGATCAATCAGCTGGACAGGCTGGCCAGCAGACAAAACAGGCTGATCTGAAGTAATAACAGCTTGAATGAAAAAAGCCCGGTTCCTGGATGTTACTCCAGGTATCCGGGCTTTGGAAAAGGATCATCTATTGTCCGGTCAAAAAAACTCAAATCCGGAAAAGACTCTTGAAGATTTAGTTGATCTGGTTGACTGCCCTGCTCAATCGGGAAATCTTTCTGGCAGCAGCCTTCCAGTGAAGGACTTTTTTCCGGGCTGCCTTGTCAATAAGAGATGATGCTGCCTGCAGGGCCTTGGAAGCATTTTCCGCATCCTTTTGTTCGATTGCTGAACGAACTGCCTTGGTGGCGTTCTTAACGCTGGTCTTTACCGCTTTGTTGCGTGCTCTAGCCTTAAGGCTCTGCCTGTGTCTCTTTAAGGCGGATTTATGATTGGCCAAGGTCAAAACCTCCTGATTCTTGATTCCTGAATATAATTAATAAACTCTGTTGTTTTCCAAAACCTAGTTTTTTAGGCCCAAGCAACACGGCATGTCAAGTTTTTTTTCGATCTCCTTCCGCCTAAACCTGAAGGGCTGAAAAATCAGCCAGGCTGCCAAGCCTTTTGGACAAAGTATTGAGCATGTTGAGCCTGTTTTGCCTCAGATTCTGATCATCGCACATGACCATGACCCCATCAAAAAAATCGTCTATTAACGGACGCAGTTCATGGAGCCGGGCAAAAAGAAGGTCAAATTCTTTTCTGTTCCATTGCTCATCCCAATCCTTGACCACCTCTTGAATATGCCGACCAAGGGCAACCTCCTGCGCATCCTGCAGCAGTTCCGGATTGAAATCATCCTGGAGCTCGACTCCGTCCTCCCTGCCCTGTTTACGGACAATATTGTCAATTCTTTTAAAGGTCAGAACCGCAGCTTCAAAGTCAGGATGCGTGCTGAACCTCAGCAGGGAATCAAGCCGTTTCTCAGCCACGAGTATATTCTCAGATCCGGCCTGGATGACTGCATCCACAATTTTGCCGTCAACTCCCCTGCCCTGCCATAGGGACTTGAGTCTGGCCGACATAAACTGGAGGAGACTTTCCTGGGCCTGATAGAGATCGAGTTTCCACTTCACTCCTGAATAGGACCTGCTGCAAAAATGAAAGAGTTTTCGCAGATCAATGTCAAGACCCTGATCAAGGATGATCCTGATCATGCCCAGGGCCTGCCGTCTCAGAGCGTAAGGATCAGCCGCACCAGTTGGGATCAAATTCAGCCCGAAGCAGCCCGTAAGGTTATCAGCCTTGTCAGCCAGGGAAACTATTGCCCCGGCAATGTCAGAAGGAAGTGGTGAATCCGGTCCCAATGGGAGATAATGATCGTAAACTGCCTTGGAAATGTCCTGTCCATACCCTTCCAGGGAAGAGTAAATTCCCCCCATGATTCCCTGGAGATCAGGAAACTCACCCACCATCTCGGATACCAGGTCGGATTTACAGATCAGGGCAGCTTTACGGATGTCAGCCTTGCGGCTTTCTCCCAGATCATCGCAGATGAATCCGGAAATTTTCTCCAGGCGCCGTGATTTATCACCCATGGTTCCCAGGGATGCCAGAAAAACAACTCTGTCCAGCATTTTCAAGCGTTCCTCAGCTGTAATTGCCCGGTCTGCATTCCAGAAAAACATGGCATCTTCAAGCCGGGCCTTGAGCACCCTCTCCCATCCCTTGCGGACCAGATCAAGGTCCAGAGGGTCGTTGTTAATGACCGTCAAAAAATAAGGCAGCAGATTGCCAGCTTCGTCGGCCAGACCAAAACTTTTCTGATGGGTTTCCATGCTGGTCAAAAGCACTTCGCGGGGAAGTTCAAGATATTTCCGATCATAACCTCCCAGCACCACCTTGGGAAATTCAACCAGATATGAAGTCTCCTTGATCAGCCCCTGATTCTCAACAACATTTCCTCCAATTTCAGCAGCAAGCCCAGCCGTGTCAGTGCTGATCATTTCTTTTCTTTTTTCAGGATCCAGAACAACCTTGCCCTGCCCGGATAAAATGTCAAAATACTCTGAAGCATGACCTACTTCCCAGGGACCCGGGCCAAGAACCCTGTGCCCGAAGGTAACTGATCCTGACTGGATATCCGATATAGAAAAATCCACTGGTTGATCATCAAAAAGGGCCAGAATCCAGCGGATGGGACGGCCAAAGGTAAAGCTGTCGGCCCAGCGCATTTTTTTGGGAAAGACCAGTCCGTTGACTGCCTGGGCACAGATATCCGGAAGCACCTTGAGGGTCTTTTTCCCTCCAATAATCTTTTTAACAGCCAGGTATTCACCCTTTTCAGTTGGATGCCTGAACAGATCACTCACATCTACCTGCTGAGACCTTGCAAAACCAATTCCTGCCTTGGTCAGACTGTTTTGTGCATCAAAGGCAATGGAAACCGGAGGACCAGTAACCAGTTCTTCTTTTTTTTCCTGGACCGCAGACACTGCGTAGGCATGAACAGAAAGTCTCCTGGGAGTCGAATAAGATTCCACCTTTTGATATTTGATCATCTCCCTGTCCAAAAGGGCCATGAATGATACTTTCAAATTTCTGGTCAGCACTGGAAGAAACCTGGCTGGCATCTCCTCAAAGCCGATTTCAAGTACAAAGTCAGACATATCCTAAATCCTTGTAAAAGATTATGGTACTCAACCTGTTGGCATCAGTCTTGTTTCAGCAGGGGAAACCCCATTTCCTCTCGCTGCTGGTGGTAAATCCTGGCCACCCTGGAGGCCAGGTTTCTGACCCTGGCTATATAACCGGTGCGTTCAGTGATGGAGATGGCCCCTCTGGCCTCCAGCAGATTGAAAGTATGTGAACATTTCAGGCAATAGTCATATGCAGGCCAGGCCAGATCTTCTGAACAAAGACTCAGACATTCCTTTTCGCAGCTGTCAAAAAAAGAAAGGAGCATTTCCGGGTTGCTCTTTTCAAAATTATATCTGGAATGCTCCACCTCGCCCTGGTGGTGAACCTGGCCATAAGTCACCTGATTGTTCCAGGCCAGGTCATAAACTGACTCCTTTTCTTGAAGGTACATTGATATCCTTTCCAGGCCATAGGTGATTTCCACACTTATGGGGTCAAGGTCAATTCCACCTACTTGCTGAAAATAGGTGAACTGAGTGATTTCCATGCCGTTGAGCCAGACTTCCCAGCCAAGCCCCCAGGCTCCCAGAGTTGGAGATTCCCAGTCGTCTTCAACAAACCGGATATCATGCCTGGCCGGATCAATGCCCAGGACCTGGAGACTTTTCAGATAAATGTCCTGAATATCCACTGGTGAGGGCTTTAATATGACCTGAAACTGGTAATAATGCTGAAGCCGATTGGGGTTTTCACCATATCTGCCGTCAGTAGGCCTTCGGGAAGGCTCTACATAGGCTGTTCTCCAGGGTTCGGGCCCAATCACCCGTAAAAAGGTCGCCGGGTTAAAGGTGCCTGCCCCCACCTCCAGGTCGTAAGGCTGCTGAAGAATACAGCCTTGATCAGTCCAGAATTTTTGCAGACTTAAGATCACATCCTGAAATAACATTGTTACAGCTCCGTTTATCGATTTTGCAAGATCAGCCAGCTAGAATTCTTCAAGGTGATACTGGACAAAGGACTCAACCATGTGAAAGCAATCCTGCAGAACTTCCATGGATGGAGTCCAGCCGGTCCAGAGTTGCGGACCAGACATCATGAGCATGTTGACAAAATGCAGTGAGTCCTGCCTGACCTGAAGAATACGGTCCTGAGCCCTGCTGCAGGTCTTGCAGACAACTCCGCCTTCAGCAAACAGAAAACCCGGATCCTTGATCCTGCTCAAGGGAAGGTTGCATCTGCGGCAAAGGTCAAGGTTTGGCCGGTATCCATGGATAAAAACGGCTTTGGCCCTGAACAGCAGAGGAAAAAAAGAAGGAATATCCTTGCTGTCTTCAATGGTAGCTAGGCAGTCAAGCAGTAGATGATAGATATGGGATGATTCATCACCTTCCAGACAGATTTTTTGCACAAAGCGAACGCAGTTAACTGCCATACCCAGTCTTGGTGGATCACTCTTAAGACCCTGGAACCCCCTGATAAGGCTGCCCTCTTCAAGGGTCAGGTACTTGTTTTTCGGTCCTGAACTCACCTTGAACAGGACCAGATTAAGGACATCCAGACACCCGCTGAAACGCCGCCTGCTTTTGCAGCCTCCAAAGGCAAACCCGGTGAGCATCCCCTTGGATGGCGACAGAAAGCGGACCCAAAGATCGTACTCCCTGAACCGGCCAGTCCGGACAACCAGTACCTTTTCAGAAAAATCCATTTAACTTACCGGGCAGAGCTGGACGCAGTCACTTCAAGAGTCTTCACTTCGCCAGACCTGGCTTCAAAAGGATACTCACTGTTATTCAGCAGGATATCCACCCCTCCGGCATTGCCAAAAGTGACCCTGATCTGGTCCATGAACTCCAGCCTTATCCGCTCACCAGCCCTGAGATAGACTTCCCGGGCTGCACCGTCAGCCACAGCCATAAGCCAGCAATCCTCCCTGGCTCTTATCTCCAGAACTTCTGGCTGATCTGGCAATCCAGCCTGTCCCACAGGTTCCGGATCATGGGAAGCAGAAGACTCCTGCTGATTAAAATCCTGGACCTCTTGGGGCAGCTCTGAAATTTCAGAGAGGCCTGGGAAATCCGGTTCTGATGGAGGCGATGATGGCAGTGCTGATGCAGACTGATCCTCCTGAGACGGAGAATAAGCCTGGGGATCGTTAACTTCTGGGTCCGGCTCCAGCACCAGGTCAGAGACTCCAACATCTTGGTCACTTCCCTGAAAAACCTGTTCCGGGCCTGGACCTGCTGAACGTTCAGAAAAGGAAGAATAAACAAACCATCCAAATCCCACTACAATAGCCAGGGCCAGCCCCATGACCAGCAGCTTGATATACTTTGAATAATCCTCAGTTTTCCCGGCAACCCTTAAAGAAGTGGGCAGGTCTTCGGCATTCATGGTGCTGAAATGATCTTCTGCAAAGTAAAGGCTGGAAAAATCATCCCCGATCCTTTTCCAGTCAAGGCCAAGATACCGGGCATAATTCTGGACAAACCCCCGGGCATAGACCGGGTGAGGCATCTGATCTAATTTGCCTTGTTCCAGGCAGTCCAGAAAATAAATCCCTATTTTAGTATCTTCATTGACCTTTTCCAGGGTAATTCCCCGTCGTTCTCTTTCAGCCTTTAATTCACTGCCAATATCCAAGAGTTCCATATCATCTCCCGGCAGTAACGATTCCCGGCAGCAATTTACAGCCGGACATCTATAACCGCTCTTTCTCGAAGTCCTTGAATATACTCTTCAAACCTCTGATCCAGTTTGGCATCAAATATTTCACGTCTGATCTCGTCCTCAACCTCGGTCAGAGGAACAGCTCCACCTGCCTGGATCTCAACCACATTGAGCAAGGCCCCTGATCCTCGGACCACAAAAGGCTGGCTGATGTCGCCCTCCTCAAGTCCGTCCAGGGCCTGACGCCATTCCGGGGCAAGCCTTTCCCAGTGGACAAAGCCCAGATCCCCACCCCTGTCAGGGCTGGGACCCTGAGAAAAATCAGCTGCAGCCTGATCAAAATTTATTTCTCCGTCTTTTATCAATTCCCTGACCTGGACTGCCTTATCAAAATCAGCCACAAGAATGACCTTTAAATGGACTCTTTTTTCCTCTAGAAAGCTGGAGGTGTTTCGATGATAAAAGTCCTCGATTTCCTCTCTGGTGACCACCACCTTCCTGCGGACCATCATGGTCAGGACCCGTTGCCTGAGGATGGAGTCCCTGGTCTGCTTTTTATAGGCCTCTTTGGTCAGCCCCTGGCTTCGGAGGTGTTCAAGAAACTGCTCCTCGTCCATATCGTTTTCCTGTCGAACCTGTCTGATATGATTCTCTATCTCTCTGTCACTTACTTCTATTCCAAACCTGTCCGCTTCCTGCCTGAGCAGAATGTCATTGACCATCTGCTGAAGAACCTGGGCCTTGGTCTGCTTAAGCTGTGATTCAGGCAAGTCCTCAATCCTGATGTCTTCAAAAAGGCCAAGCAAGAGTTTCAGCCTGGCCTCCAGTTCAAGAAGGGTTATGCTCTGTCCGTTGACCACAGCCACGATTCTGTTGACCAAAGGAGTTGCTCCGGAATGCTGGACAGTCAGAAAAAAAATCAGCAAACAAAAAACTATCTTTTTTATCATAAAAAATGTGCGGGTTAGGCGGAATTACTGATTCCTGCCGGTTATCTCTTCCATAAGAACGCTGTTTATCTCCACCCTCGACTCATCAAGAGCCTGACCAAGCCACTCCTGAAAAACCACCCTCAGTTTCTGGTCCGTGAGTTTTTTCTCGATTATGCTGTAGACCTGATGAGGCTTGAGCAATTGCCCTTCCTTGAGCTCCATCAGGTACAGGGTGTACATTCCTTCCTGGGATCCGGTCTTGATCCGGCTGTTCTGACCCGGTTCAAGGGTCTTGAGATCTCCGGCCAGGTTCTGGGGCAGCTGATCAACCCTCATCTCATACTGGGCTGCCACAATATTGCCAAATTTATCCCTTAACTCCTTGACATCCTGACTGGCTTTGAACAGCTCAAGGGCCTTTTCCAGGACTTCCTGTTCAGCCGAGCCCAGATATAAGAAGACCATCCGATCAGGAATGTAAAACTCACTGAGATTATTATAATAATAATCCTGAACTTCGCTCAGTTCTACTCCGGCCTGGGGCATGAGCACCCTGGCCACGAATTTTTCCCACAACAGCTTGTGCCTGATCTGGGTTCTCCAGAAGTTGATATCAATATACTCTTCAATGAGCATATTTTCAAATTCACCCTCAGGGTAATCACTGCGGATATCATCCTCAATCCGTTGAACTTCGCCCGGGGTCACTTCAAGATTTCGCGACTCCAGTTCATTATTGATCAGCTTTAACAGAATCAGGTCAAGGAGGACTTCCCCGTAAGTGTTCTTCAAGTTCTGCACCGAGGGTGGAAGGTGGTCAGACCACTCAAAAAAGAACATATCGTACTTGGACTCGATCTCTTCAAGGTAGATGGGTGACCCATCCACCCTGGCCACAACCCCGGGCTGGGATTCATAATCTCCACATCCGGAAAGAACGGTCATCCAGATAAAAAGAAAAAACAAACCGATAAACTTGGTCATCACTCTCTAACCATGCAGCTGGGCATGTTTCTCAGTTTCAGGGTCATCAGTCAGGCAGCGGACAAGATCAGCAGCAACTTCACTGGTTTCCTTAAGAGATTCATCAATAGATATATTATCCGACAAACGCAACTCCAATTTGGATGGAGGAATAAGCCTGGCCCCAGTCTTATTTCTTTCAATCCAGTCCACCAGTTTTTCCGGGCTTATTTTATGAATCTGATCAGACCACTCCAGGATAAATTTCCCTGCTTGAAAGTCGGCTCTGGAGATCCCCAGTGGCTTTAGAAGGTGCTTTATTTTTAACACATTGAGAAAATTATGCAGTTCATCCGGAATTTTCCCAAACCTGTCCCGCAATCCCTGGGCAGCCTGATCAATGCACTGACTGTCCCTGCATGCTGACAACACCCTGTAATACTTGAGCCTCTCTGATGAGTCTGATATATAGGTTTCCGGAATAAAGGCCTCGAATCCTATGGTGACCTCCAGTTCAATCTCCCTGTCCACTGGTTCACCTTTCTGCCGACTGACCTCTTCCTGAAGCATATCCAGGAACAGATCAAGTCCGACTCGTCCGATCTGTCCGGACTGAACCTCACCCAGCAGATTGCCGGCTCCCCTCAGCCGCAGGTCTTCCATTGCCACCTGAAATCCTGCCCCAAGGTAGTCCATGTCAAGGATGATCTGCATCCTCTTTCTGGCCTGTTCTGAAAGGCCCTCAAAGGAGGGGACCATGAAGTAGGCATAGGCTTGGCGCTCTGATCTGCCCACTCTGCCCCGGAGCTGATACAGCTGGCCAAGGCCGAACATATGAGCCTGATCAACAATCAGAGTATTGGCCCGGGGGAAATCCAGCCCGGATTCAATAATAGCTGTGGTGACTAAAACATCCAGTTCATGATGCCAGAATTTATGCATGGTTTCTTCCAGGTCACGTTCAGCCATCCGACCATGGGCCATGGCCACCCTGGCTTCTGGAGCCAGCTCTTGAACATATCTCAAAACCTCATCCAGTCCCTGAATGCGGTTAAAGACCCAGAATATCTGCCCTTCCCGCTCCAGCTCCCTGTAGATGACTTTTTTCAGAAAATCATTGTCCCGCTCAATAAGGGAGCTTTCAACCGGCTTGCGGTCAACCGGAGGTGTTTCAATAATACTCAGGGTCCTGATTCCGGACAATGAGAGTTGGAGAGTCCGGGGAATAGGAGTCGCAGTCAAAGTAAGAACATCAATATTCTGTCGAAATTTCTTAAGTTTTTCCTTGTGCTTGACTCCGAATCTCTGTTCTTCGTCAAGAATGAGCAGGGATAGCCTGGGGAGCTGGACATCTTTGGACAGAATTCGGTGGGTACCAATGATGATATCCACCTCCCCCCTCTTGGCAGCCTCGATGATGACCTTCTGCCTGGCCTTAGGGATAAAGCGGCTCAGCATGCGCACGTTTACAGACAGATCTTCCATGCGCTGCCTGAAATTCTGATAATGCTGCTCAGCCAGGATTGTGGTGGGACAGAGAATGGCCACCTGCTTGCCGTCCTGCACAGCTCTGAAAGCGGCCCGCATGGCAACTTCGGTCTTGCCAAAGCCAACGTCTCCACAGATCAAACGATCCATAGGCTGAGGCCGTTCCATATCCTGCATGACATCACTGATGGCCTGTTCCTGGTCAGGTGTCTCATCAAACCCGAAAGTAGCCTCAAATTCACGAAACAGTTCCCCAGCCGGGCCATAAGAATATCCTTTGGTCACCTTGCGGTATGCATACATATCGACTAAGTCCCTGGCAATTTTTTCAATGGCTTTACGAACCCGGTCCTTGGTCTTGGACCACCCGGTTCCCCCAAGCTTGTCCAGGGATGGAGAAACCCCTTCCGGCCCCTTGTATTTCTGAACCAGGGAAAACCGGTCAGCCGGGATATAAAGGATATCTTCATTGGCATAATAAATAAGCAGGTAATCATTGACCGATTTTCCAGCACTGACCCGTTTCAACCCGCCGAAACGGCCCAGTCCGTAATCCCTGTGGACCACGAGATCATCAGGGATTATTTCGTCAACGCTGGTAATACCTGCAAACTTTCCTGCTCCCGGCCTGATGGAATGTCTCTTTCCCGGCTGGATCACATCTTCGCCCAGAATCAGCAGGTGATTCCACTCCAGCTCCCAACCCGTGCCGATTTCAGCAACAACAGCATAAATCCCTTTGCGGTCAGGGTCATAGGTCCTGCTGATTTCAATATTTTCCTGGGCAATAATCTTTAAGAATTTATTCCTGGAGGCCTGGGTGTTGAAGGACAGGATCACCTGGTTTTGGGTATGTTTCCACTGCTTTAAGGCCTCAACAAATGTATGCCAGGGGCGTCTGGTCTCTTCTGGTTTCCAGAAAAGATCTGAAAAAGACCTGATTCTTTTCTCTCCAAGATCAATGCCTTTGCTTCTCTGACCCATGACCAGCTTTTCAAAAATTACCTGCTCCCTGCCCTGCCAAACTGTTCTGGCCCTGACACTGGGCTGAAGAGCCTGGGAAACAGGATAACCCTGCTCCTTGGCCCATCGAGTCAGCTTCCATTCTTCCTCTTCAAGGCCGGTCCGGATTTCAGTGGTGTCCACCAGGATGAAGCATGCGTCCTCAGCAATGAATTCAGACCAGGTTCCGGGATTTTTATAAAACAGACTTACGGGAAAATCCCCTGGTTTTGCTTTAAGCAATTCTGAAAGGGCAAAAAGGGTATCTGAACTGATTTCGCCCGTAGCCTTGAGATGGCCAACCTTTTGATTATATTCAGCCATCAGCGCATCCTCAAGGATACAGCCGGATACAGGCAGAATCAGGCATTCATCCAGCTCTTGCCTGGACCTCTGAGTCAGAGCCTCAAAAGTCCTTATGCTTTCCAGATTGTCCCCAAAAAACTCTAACCGGACGGGATGATCATATCCAGGTGGGAAAATATCCAGGATATCCCCTCTCAGGGCAACTTCACCGGTTTCAGCAACAGTTGACCTCCTTTCATAACCCCAGTCTACAGCCCTGGACATGATTTTTTCTGGCTCAGCCTCTTCACCGCGCAACAGAAGCAAAAAAGTGTTCTCAACCAGTTTTTTTGGTGGAAGATAGTGGAGCAGAAAATTTGAAGGAATAACAGACACACATGCGCTGTTGGTGATCATCCCCAGCAGTCCGGACCAGATCTTTGCCCATTTGACTCTCTTGCTGGAATCACTTTCCGGAAACACATGCCAGGTTGACTCCCAAAACCTGTCCGTCCTCAAACCATCCCGGGCAAATATTTCGGCCAGTCTGGCATAACTTCCCAGGTCCTGTCCGGTAGGGACCACAATAACAACATTTCTGCCCTGCTTCTGAAGGTGTCTGGCCAAGTATACCGCAGTAGCCGGTCCTGATTTGTGCACGTAGAGGTGGTTATTTTCCTCTCCAAGTCCGGCAATGCTTTTCCTGATTTGGGGCTCTAAAAACAAAACCTGATCACCGCCTGTTCTTTAGCTATTGGTTGATGAATGAAAACTGTTTGCGTTCAAGACCTGAGCGCTATATCCCTGAAACAGCTTTTTTGCAATTTATGAAACCTGGGTTTTCAGCAAATTTGAAAAAATGAATTGAATCCATCTGAAAAAAAATATACTGATATATTAATAAGTATGGAACAAATCAGGACAAGGCCATATTTTCTGAACCGCTTCCTGACCTATCCAGTGGTGGGGATTGAAATAAGCTCTTGTCATCCAGGTCTGACCCTGGAAGCTCTTAGTCTGTTGGTAAATAAGGAGGCAACATGGGAGAACTGTCAAAATTCAAAGACCTGCCCATAAACTGGGACATTGGTCCGGCCGATGCAGTGGCTCTGCATCTGGAATGGGGCAACACCGGGTATACAGGACGCCATCAGAATTCCGACGAAGAATCCTATTATTTTTCTGTTGATTCCTGGAAAGAACCGTATCTGGTCAGGCTGCAGAAAATGACCAAGGACGGCTCTGAAACCCTGCACGAGATGGAGTTGCCCAGAGAATTCTGGCATTGTTGCGAGGCCAAGGGAAGCCATGAATTGCCGGATGAAATAAAAGAATGGCTGAAAAAACAATTTTGACCGGTCAAAGCACAGCAGAGAGCATGAAAAAGTCAGGCTGAAATCTTCAACCGAACCACCCTGCCTTTACGATTGTAGACCTCGTAAGGACCGGTCTGAGACTGATGAACTGCTTCTGACTCCCTGTTCAGGGAGTCAGAAGCCTTTTTCTCCTTTCTCCCCTTAAAATCACGCCCATGTGACTTTGAATCCCTGCCCCCCTGAGCATCTGGATCAATCTTGATCTCCCGGTTGCTTTGCCACAGCTCGGACTTGATTTCATCCCCGCTTTTGGGGGTAACTTGGAAAAAATTCTGTACAAGCATGTCCAACCTCCGCTGCTGGAGTTGCTTGTCAATATTATCGGCTAGTTAAAGTATAACTTTAGAAAGCAATTTGATTTTCCAGGTTGCCAAGCATGGGAAAATGCAATAATTTAATAATTTTTACGATTAATTTCAAATGGTCCAGGCAAACCCGCAACAGCCTTCAACCAGTTCCCAGGGACTATCCAATTGATGGGAAACATCTTCGGCAGACTGACCAACAGGGCCAGACAAAATCAAAAGTCCGGTCCAGCTAAAAAGAGCCTTGTGCAGCCTAGAGAAGTTGAATCAGTAACTGAAACGACCGACCTGAGGGAACAGCTTAAACAGAATATCAGGCTCTATCACCGCAGCCTGGAGGCCTTTAATAAATTCCGGGACTGCTGCAGTCTGGCTCAGGCCACCACCAGCCTCTCCGGCCTGCCTGATCTTTTGCAGAACCTGAAGCTCAAGCTCGATCTGGAAGAGATTCGCCTGGTTCTGCAAAGTGACGAATATGCCCGGTTTGTTCCATCCTCGATTCAGACCATCTCCAAAGACATGATAGACAGTTCCATAGCAAACCTCGGCCTGAAATCCGGGAAAAAATCTGTTCTGGGCAGGGCCCGGGATATGGCTGCCAAGCAAATATATTTTCAAGATGTTATTTTAAACTGTCTTGAATCTCATTCTGCCGGGTCTGTAATTATTTTTCCCCTGCAGGACAAATATGTTCCGGAAAAAGCCATTGGAATGCTCCTGTTCTTTGATTCGGACGAACAAAGGTTCTCAGGCGAAATAGCTACTGACTTTGTTGACCATTTTGCCGATATTCTGGCCTGGACTATTGTCAGTCTCAGGGAGCACGAAAAACTGGTCCTGGAAAATACCTTGGATCACCTGACCGGCTCCTTTAACCGGACATACCTCATGAGACACGCTCCGCGCATCCTTGAATTTGCCCAGAGAGAAAAATTCCCGGTTTCCCTGCTTTTCATAGACCTGGACGGATTCAAAAGTGTCAACGACTCTCTGGGCCATCACTGCGGAGACCTGGTCCTCATCGAAACAGCCAGACGCATCCAGTCCATAATCCGGGAATATGACATCTTTGTCCGGCTTGGGGGAGATGAGTTCGTTGTTCTTCTACCCGGCACAGATCCCCATGCGGCCCAGGCTACAATCAAAAGAATCCAGGATCAGATCAGGGCCATTGATTTGTCAGACCTTTGTAAAAAGGGACAAAAAATCACTATCTCCGCATCAGTGGGCATAGGGGAATACCTTGAGGGTGAATCCCTGGAGGAATTAATCATCAAAGCGGATCAGAGCATGTATACAGCAAAAGGGTCCAGCCGGTCCCGCTAAAGGATATCAACCTTGCTCGTCTACATTAAACTCCTTCTGGCCACTTTGTTCTGGGGCGGGACCTTTACCGCAGGCAGAATAGTGGCCAGAGATATCCCGCCTTTTTCCGCGTCTTTTCTCCGTTTCTTCATCGCTACCATCTGTCTGGTGTACCTGGTCCGCAGACTTGAAGGTGGTCTTCCCAAGATTAATTCAAGTCAGCTGATCCAGGTCCTGCTCCTTGGAATGACCGGTGTATTTGCCTATAATGTCTTTTTCTTCACCGGCCTTCAGACGGTGGAGGCCGGCCGGGCTGCTGTTATCGTGGCCACCAACCCCATCTTCATCGCCCTTTTGGCGGCCCTGCTTTTCAGAGAAGCCCTGGGACCTGTTAAAGCATTTGGAATACTTCTTTCCGTGGGCGGGGCCATTCTGGCCATTACCCGGGGACATCCTTTTCATCTGCTGAACCAGGTCGTTTCCATGGGCGACCTGGCCATTGCTGGATGCGTTGCCAGCTGGGCAATTTATTCGATTTTAGGCAAGTATTCCATGTCCAGGCTCTCACCCCATTCTGCAGTAACTTATTCATGTCTGGCTGGAACCCTGGCCCTGCTGGGACCGGCCTTGAGCGAAGGACTTTTGGACATTATGCCTTCCTTATCCTTGATTGTCTGGCTCTGCCTGGCCTATCTTGGTTTTTTCGGCACAGTTCTAGGATTCACCTGGTACTACCAGGCAGTCAAGATCATCGGGCCTTCCAGAGCAGCAGTGTTCATCAATTTTGTTCCCCTGTTCGCCATAATCATCGGCTATGTCTTTCTGGGTGAATCTGTTGATCCATCCCTGATCATCGGGGCCGTCATGGTCAGCAGCGGTGTTTACCTGGCCAACCGGGTCAGGATGAAGACAAGGCCCTCAACCCTGCCAACCCATGAAACATAAGCCAAGCAATGAATGATTCCTATACCCAGCTCATCAGTTATGTTGAAAACCAGATGCCCTTTAACAAGCATCTGGGGATCAGAATCAGACACCTTGAAAAAGGTTTTGCCCGGCTCTATCTGCCGTACCAACCGGAATTTACTGGCGATCCCAGAAGACCTGCCCTGCACGGAGGTGTTCTTTCAACCCTTGTGGACACCTGTGGAGGGGTGGCCATCTGGACCTGCTGCGAGGTGGAGGATGCCATCGCCACCATTGACATGCGAGTGGACTATCTTCGTCCTGCACCCCAGGGATCTCTTTTTGCTGAAGCCAGGGTCAGGCTGCTGGGCAACCGGGTGGGAAACGTTCAAACCATTATATATGCCCAAGATTGCCAGGACAGAATCATTGCCGAAGGACGGGCCGTATACAACATCCGCAGACGCACAAAGTCCTGATTAGCCCAGTTCTGCCTGCAATAATATACCATGACCAGCAACCAAAGATTACAGCAGCTGAAAAAAAAGGCCTATATTCCTGAACACCTTCCGGAATATCTGGTCCCTTATTCTGAGGCTGATCCAGCTATTGACAATGATCTTGTCTATTATTCACTGCCAGGACAGTTGAACATTATTGCCTACCCCCTGGAAGAGGAAGGTTCAGGAAAAGATCTTGGTGCCCATGTCACTGAACTGGCTTCCAGGATAAAACCAAGGACCCTCAAAATCATCTCCCCGGTGGAACTGACTATTGATGGCTACAAAACCACTATTTTTGAGAAAGACTTCTACTCCTGCCTGGAACTGAAAAAAATCAGGGATAATGCCAAGCTGCGCAACATGCTCAAACGGGCTGCCCAGGATGTCCGGGTGGAAACAGCTGAAAGCTTTTCCAGAGAACACCTGGAACTGCTTTCCGAATTTATCCGGAAAAAGGGCTTTGCTAAAGAAAAGTCTGTTTTTTTTCATCGTCTTCCTGATTACCTGGCTGAACAAAGCCAGGCTCTGATGGTTGAGGCCAGACATAAAAAGAACAATGCCCTGGCAGGATTTGATGTGTTTGAGCCCGGATACGGCGACTACAGCTTCTATCTTTTCAATATTACCAGCCTTGATTCGGATAGAGTGCCTGGAATAAATGACCTGCTCATGAATCATGCCCTTAACCTGCTAAAATCCATGAACAAGAAATACCTGAACACCGGCCTTTGCATCAATCCCGGCATTGAAAGCTTCAAGGCCAAGTGGGGGGCAGTCCGTTTCTTGCCTTATCACTTTCAAACCTGCAAACCGTCATTTGACTGGAAAAAAATATTCAGGAGATCCAGAACATGATCAACAGAAAAATCATGACCGGACTGAAACGAATTCACAAACTTCAGGAAACAGCCAGCCAGATGCTCTTGTCCGGAATTCTGATTCACAATCCGGAAAACATCTACTACCTGACATCTGTTTATCCCCACGAACCTTCATTTCTTGTTGTCTCGCCCCACGGTGAGCCGGAGCTGGTGGCATCTGGATCGATTTATGCCGAAGCCCGGAAAGACTCACTGGTAAAAGTCACCCAGGGCAGCCTGGACATTGCTGAAACCACTTATCAGCGCATGCTCGATACCGGGGTTATCAAACCCCCTCCCCGGACCATGCTCTCAAGTTTCATCAGAAAAATCGCTGAATCCCCCCTGGGCATCGAGCAGAGCTACCTGAGCGTCTTTCTTCTGGAAAAATTTAATATCCGCAATTACACCGATATTACTCCGACCATCATGGACCTTAGATCCAGAAAGGACAGCTTTGAAATCGACTTCATCTCCAAGGCCTGCCATATTGCGGATCAATCCATGAAAGAAGTCAAGAACTACATCCAGCCAGGTATAACTGAAAAGGAACTTTCCGGATTATTTGATGCAAAAGCCAAGTCCCTTGGAGCTGACGAAACCAAATGCAGGGTCAGATCCGGAAAAAACTCGGCTCTGGCTTTCTCCAGATGGATGGATGAGAAGCTGGATAAAGGACCGGTACTTATTGATTACGGGGCAAGGATACGGGGCTACTGGTCTGACATAACCCGGATGTTTTACCTGGGTCCTGAACCATCTTCCCTGTTTCTGGAGATCTATGACCTGGTCTGCAGGGCCTCTGACAGCGCCCTTAAGCTCATGAAACCAGGCCAAGATATTCATGGTCCGGAAATCTCGATCAGAGAAATATTCAGGGAAAAGGGATATGAAAAATTCATGATCTACACTGCCGGACATGGGATTGGTCTGGAAGTTCATGAGCCTCCCTTGCTGAGCCTGCCCGGCCCCGAACACTTTGCCCCTGGAACCCATGAACCGAGTCAGGCCAGGGAAAGTCTGTCAACTGCCTTTATCTCTGATGAAGAAAACAAAGCTGTATTTCACAGAAACCAGGTTTTTGCCCTCGAGCCAGGCATTTATCTGGATCAGATAGGGGTAAGGGTGGAAGACATGGTCTGCATATCAGACGAACCCGTTCTCCTGTCCACCTTTCCTAAGGACCTGGAGCAGGTAATAATCAGCTGTTGACTTTGTGCCAGGAATCATAAAAACGTCTTTCTCTAATTAACCAGCAAGAATTTTTTCAAAGCTTAAGATCAATGAAAACAGGTCAGGACGCACGGATCATATTCACCAGACAGGGAATCAGCAATGGATTTAATAAATGCATCCCCTTAGGGCTTGGAGTATTCGCCTACGGGCTGGTCTTTGGAGTGCTGGCCGTCCAGGCCGGAATGACCCTGGTTCAAGCCCAGCTCATGAGCCTGCTGGTCTTTGCCGGAGCTTCCCAGCTTATGGCTTTGGAGTTGTGGAGCCCCCACCTGCCGATACTGACCATTGTCATGACCACCTTTGTGGTCAATCTGAGACATATCCTGATGGGTGCAGCCATGAGGGAATGGCTGGTCAGACTGTCCCCGGGCAAGACATACTTCAGCCTTTTTTTCATGACTGATGAGTCCTGGGCATTGTCAGTAAGAGAAATGGCCTCAGGAAGTAGAGATGCCGGGTTCTTTCTTGGATCTGGTCTGTGCATTTATCTATTCTGGAACCTGGCCACCCTGCTGGGAGCTGCTACTGCCTACTGGATTGACAGATACCTGGCTGATCCGTCTATTCTTGGACTGGATTTTGCCTTTACAGCTGTTTTCATCGCTCTGCTTACCTTTTTCTGGAAAGGCAAGGCCCAGATACCGGTCTGGCTGGTGGCCGGTCTGGTCGCAGGCATCGCCTTTGTTCTATTGCCGGGTAAATGGTATATAATTTTTGGCGGCCTTGCCGGCGGCCTTACAGGAGCATGCAGGGATGCCTGATTATTCCGGCTGGATCGCCATTGCAGCCATCATCGGCATGGCCATGACCACTTACTTCACCCGGGCTGGTGGCCTCTTTGTGGTCAGTCGAATCAACCCTTCCCCCAGAGTCAGGTGTTTTCTCAGCCATGTCCCTGCTTCCATCCTGGTAGCGATCATAGTTCCCACTCTGGTGGACAAAGGACCGCCAGAAATCATCTCAGCCGCCCTGACAGCCCTGGTGGCCATATTAACCCGCAACCTTATTGCATCCCTGATCACCGGACTGATCTGTGTCTCCCTGCTCAGATACCTGGTCTTCTCCGGATAAAGATAGATCGACCTCTTTTCCTGACCGCGTTTTCACGTTTACCAGTAGAGTCACTTTTTAGTCTCATTATTGACATCAATGGGGAATTAATGAAAAATATTTTACCATAATGTGCACAATGGCCACCAGACATGTTTTTAAGTAATTATCAGGCAGCAGAATATGTTCAGATTAAAAATCGTTCTTACGCTCCTCTTTGTTTCCCTGTTTTTATTATCCGGCTGTACCCGGGATTCCAAAGAACCTTTTGTCTGTCAGGACCCCTTGGGATGCGTGATTCTGGCCCCGGGTGAACCCGTAAAAATTGTCAGCATGCAGGCCTTGACCGGTGAACTTGGCCCTCTAGGTCAGGAAAACGTAAACATTGCCCGCTTGGCAGCAGCACAGTGGGGAGGTGACATTCACGGCCATCCCCTCGTCATAATTGCCGAAGATGAAAGATGTACAAGGGAAGGCGGATATATCACCGCTCAAAAGATTGCCAGCAACCCTCAAATCGTGGCAGTCCATGGAGGAACCTGCTCCATATCCAGCATACCGGCTGCAGAAATCTTTTCCAGGGCTGGATTGTCAATGATTTCCGGATCAGCAACAGCACCATCTTTGACCAGTTTTGATGGTCAACCTGGAGAACACTGGCATTCAGGTTTTTTCCGAACTGCACCCAACGACAAATTCATGGGCTATGCAGTTGCTTACTTTTCCATCAATGACTTGGCCATCACCAGAGCGGCCACGGTCAATGACGGGGATCCTTACACCAGGAGTCTGGTTGAACTCTTTGAGCTGGAATACCGAAAAATAGGTGGGGAAACAGTATTTTCCGGCGGGGTGACCCGGGGAGATCAGAATATGGCTCCGCTCCTTCATGGCATTGAAATGTCTGGAGCAGGGATGCTCTTTTTTCCCATCTTCTCACCTGAAGCCGACTACATAGTAAACCAGGTCGCAACCATGAGCGGCCTTAAAGACCTGGTTCTAGTCGGTGCAGACGGACTGGTCAATGAACCATTCATTAAGAAGATCAGGGACATCAACAGAGAAATGTATTTCGTCACCCCGTACATGACTGAAAGCCACGAATCCAGAAAGCTGTACGATGATTATGCTGATATGTTTGGGCAAACCATCATTGGGACCTTTTACGGCCACCACTATGATGCAGCCAGGATGCTTTTTCAGGCTCTAGAAAATACAGCCTTTATAAATGATGAAGGATCTCTGGTCATTGGTCGCCACACCCTGCGGGAAGAAATCTGCTCCTTAAAGGGTTTTAATGGACTAACCGGCAGGTTGTCCTGCAACAGGTTCGGTGACTGTGGAATTCCAAAGTACAAACTGATCCGTCTTGATAATCCACAGGCCACTTATCTTTCTCTGTCCAAAAACATAATCTCCACTTTTGAACCAGGAGCTGACCTCAATTGTTCAGAAGAGCAATAGGAATAATCCCATCCATAAAATCTGGCTGGGAAAAACTTGAAGTAGCCAAAAAACTATCCATATCAATGGGTTGCATGCTCCTTTTGATTGCCCTGGTTGCCCTGACCGGCTTTGCATCCATCCGTACCATTCAGACCAGGATGGAAAACACCATCCTGACCAGCAGCCAAATCAGGAATATGGCCTTACAAATGGAGGCTGGGCTGCAGAGGACCAGGCAGATGGAAAGAGATTTTTTCCTTCGCTGGCCTTCCATGGGCTTTGACCGGGCTCATGAGTTTTTCATGCCCCAAATCAGGGAGGAGCTGTCCAGGGTTGTCTTCATAAGCCATGATCTTCAGCAGCTTATTGCCGATTCCCAGGTCAGTCAGGAGTTTCGCAGAAACATTGCTAACATTGATTTTTACCTTTCCTCAGCTGAGCTTTACTCCCTGGCCTTAGACGAGGCAGTGGAACTTGTTTCCCTCATAGGACGCCGGGAAACCGGGGTCCAGCAAAGACTGACCCAGGTCTCTGATGCCCTGTTTCTGGGTCTTGAAAATGTCGGGAACCAGGACCTGCTTATCCTGGCCCTTGAATCCAGGACCTTTGAAAAGGATTACCTGATAACCAGACAAAGACCGTATATGCAGTCGGCCCTGAATAAAATGACTTTGCTGGAACAGGGCATCCTGAACTATAATCTTGCTGATTCCGGCCATGGACAAGAACTGGTCAGGCTTATCAACGACTACAGAGCCCTGGCCGAAAGTATGCTTGATATTGACCGGGATATAATAAGCAAGTTCAACGAGTTTGATCTTCAGATGGAATTCCTGGAACCCATTTCAGCCAGACTTGTCAGCCAGGCTGATCAGGAAATGGGTAAAGGCCTGAACCTCATCACCAGAACCGCCCTTGCAGCCAACCTGGTCATGGGCATGACCCTTATTTTCTCGCTGATACTGTCCGGCATCATAGCATTGATTATCTATAAAAGCATATCCAGAAACGTGGCCGGGCTTTCCAGAGCCGCTGACCTGATGAGTACAGGGGACCTCTCAGCCAGGGCTCCTGTAACTTCTTCCGATGAACTGGGGCATCTGGCCCAGACCTTTAACAATATGGCCCAGAAAATGTCAGGCCTGATGGACACCCTGGAAAAAAGGGCTGAGCTGGCCAAAGCCAGATTATTCCAGGCCATTGAATCAATTGACGATGCTTTTGTTCTTTTTGACGACAAGGACCGGCTGACAGTTTACAATTCCACTTTTATGGAATTCTTTCATATCCTTGAAAATAAATCTTCTCAGGGAACTTCCTATCAGGAATTTATAACAGCCTGTGCCCGGAAAAAAATATTTCTGAATGCAGTTGATCATGAACAAAAATGGATTGAAGGCAAACTGCAGAATCACCGTAATCCTGGCAGTCCTGTTGAGGAACCTCTGGCCGGAGGGTCATGGTTGGAAATAAGTGAATTTAAGACCATGGACGGTGAGACTGTATGCATCTTCAAGGACATTACCTCCAGGAAGCAATATGAAGAAGCCCTGCGTAAAAATGAAGAAAAATACAGGCTTCTGGTGGAAAACCAGACCGACCTGGTGGTCAAGATTGATGCGCAGGGCAGATTCCAGTTTGTAAGCAAGTCCTATTGCGATCTTTTTGGAAAATCCGAGCAAGAGCTGCTTGGACAGAACTTCATGCCCCTGGTCCATGAGGAGGATCAGGAGCAGACTGCCAAGACCATGGAAAGCCTGTATAAACCCCCCTATTCCTGTTATCTTGAACAAAGGGCAATGACCAGAAAAGGCTGGCGCTGGCTGGCCTGGGCTGACAAATCAGTCCTGGATGATCAGGGCAATGTTGTGGCCATTGTTGGAGCAGGCAGGGATATTACTGAAGTCAAGCAGGCCCAGGCAGACCGGCTTAAAATGGAAAGACGCCTGCTTCACTCCCAGAAGCTTGAGAGCCTTGGAGTGCTGGCTGGTGGCATAGCCCACGACTTTAACAACCTGCTGGCAGCCATGATGGGCAGCCTGGAAATGGTAATGGACGACCTCACCCCCGGGTCAAAAGAATGGACCCGCCTGGAACGGGCTCAGCAGGCTGCCAGTAAAGCTGCTGATCTGACCAGGCAGATGCTGGCCTATTCAGGCAAAGGCAAGTTCGTTATCAAATCCATTGACCTGAACCGGATTGCTTCGGAAAATGCTCAGCTTTTCATGTCCACCATTTCCAAGAATATTCATCTAAAGCTGGATCTGAACCCGGATATTCCAAAAATCCAGGCTGACCCGGGTCAAATCCAGCAAGTGGTCATGAACCTCATAACCAATGCCTCGGAAGCCCTTGGGTCCGGCCCAGGGGAGGTGGTCATATCCAGCGGAATAATGGACTGTGATTCTGATTACTTAAGCAAAAGCCGGTGTGAGAAAAAAGCAAGGCCAGGCCGGTATGTATGGCTGGAGGTTACTGACTCAGGCCAGGGAATGGATTCCAGAACCCTGCAGAAATTGTTTGATCCGTTTTTTTCCACCAAATTCACCGGACGCGGACTGGGACTTTCTGCTGTTCTGGGAATCATCCAGGGCCATGACGGGGCCATCATGGTCCAAAGTGCGCCTGGCAAAGGAACCACCATCAGGGTTCTCTTTCCAAAATCAGTCAGCCTGGAAGGCTCTGACTCCACCCGTCCAACCCATTCAGCCGTAAAAGTACCGGACAAAGAAATGACCGGTACAATACTTGTGGTGGATGATGAGGAAATGATTCTGACCCTGGCAAAAGAAGCCCTGGATGAGATGGGCTTCAAAGTCCTGACCGCCAGGGACGGAGTAGAAGCTGTCAAACTGTTTCAAGGGCGTGCCCATGAAATTGTCTGCGTAATCCTTGATCTGATGATGCCCAACATGGACGGGGTAGAGACCTTTGAACATCTAATAAAAATCAATCCTGACATAAAAGTGATCCTCTGCAGCGGCTATAATGAGCAGGAAGCCACCCAGGGTTTCGAAGGTCAGGGACTGGCCGGGTTTCTGCAAAAACCCTTCAGGTTAGGAGATCTCAGGCAGGAATTGAAACGTGTTCTCCAAGATCAGTCTTGACCTGGAAAATCATGAACATTGGTCAGTTAACAGTCCTGATCCACCGGGAAAGTTCATTTTGCTGATTTTCTTTTGAATATGCCCTTACAGTCAGTCTGCTCTGCTCCAGAAGGCCCTCCAGCCCAAGGTCTCTGTCTCTATAAAGCCTGACTGCTGCCTCAAGCTTCAAAGCAGCATCCAGCACATCGTAGTCAGCACTGTAAAAACCATTGCCCTGCCATGCCACCTGTCGCAGAGGGATATCCGGTACATAACCTGAACCAGCCTGCCTCATATAGTCCCACCCTCCCAGACCTGCAAATCCGGTCACAAAGCAACCGCAGGCCATGGCCTCCAAAGGAGGAAGACCAATACCCTCGGGAAATCCGGTTGCCAGGAACACATGGCTCTTTCTTAAATGACCGGCCACCTGGTCAGGGGGCACTCCCTCGATACTGACCCAGCTAACTTCCAGGTCTTTGTTCCTCTCCTGGAATATCCTTCTGATCTGTCTGTAAAGGGCTTTGTTCTTTCGGGGCATGTAAGCTATGTAAATCCGGTCCCGGGGTTTGGATTCTGGGGGATAAAAAATCTGGTCATCAATGGCCGGCCGGATAACCGGCGTATTTCTGTTCAGGGATTTTCGGATAAATACCCTGACCGGATCAGAGACAGAAATGAATTCCACTGGCAGGTCATGCCATGACACACCCTGGGGAAGCCCACTGAACAGGTACGCCCAGTTCTGACAATAGACAAAATTTCTGATCCCGGCTTTCATGGAAAGGGCCAGGACATTGGGCCAGCCTTCGGGCACAAGAAACAGGTCATAGGTATTAAATCTGAAATCCCTGCTGACAACCACCTCAAAGCCCATGTCTTTAAGAAACTTTTCCGGACCTTTTTCCCATAGAAAAAAGACTGGACAGTGGCTCAACTCTCTTAACCGCTCTGCAACCTGGACCAGCACCTGCATTCCTCCGGTCAGCCCGGCTGCCGGAGGAAAAAAGATTACTACCCTCACCTGTCTTCCCCGTTATTCAGCATCAGCTTCAGGGTAGCCCACACTCTGGGCAAGAACAATCAGGCTGGTCTCAGGCAGACCAAGGGCATGGCCCAGTCTGTCCCGATCCACCGAACCTCTGACAACTGTTGCCAGTTCCTTGGAAGCGCAGAACAGATACACATTCTGACTGATAAACCCCACATCAGCCCCTGCAAGCATTTCCAGGTTATGGGCTGATACGCCTGTCATCCTGGCAGTATCAGCCACAAAGACCAGGTTCAGCGGAGCCTGAACCACAAAATCCTGGGTCCCGGTCAGTGAACGCAGATCACCTTCTGCCTTTAACCTGAGGATATTGGTCTGGGGCTCGTATAAGTAGGCGTTTTGTTCCATGACAGCGTATACATCCACTTCCTGCCAGTTTCTGGCTGAAGGGGCAGTGCGTTTCCCGGATTCCGGTCTGTTTATGCCAAAGGCAGCCCACAAAAGATCAGAAAGCATTTGATCAGACAAAGCCTTAGAACTGAAGGAGCGGGTGCTCTGACGCTTTTTCAGGACTTCCATCAATGGTTTGCCCCCTTGCAGGTTTGGCTGAGGCAGAAATATGTCCCCTGGATTATCTGCTGACGAGGGACAAGCAAAAAAAAGAATGGCACAGGCCAGCCAGACCATGATTGCTGATTTGCGCATTGTTTTCCTCCGGATAATCAAAGTAATCCATGTTCACCATAAGCCTGTTTTCCAGCAAGGCCGGCCTCCTGATCCCATTATTTTGCAGATCAATCATGACAAAGGATGATCTCAAGATAAGGGGATTATTCCAGATAACTTTTCAGCTCTTTTTTTAGTTTATCAGCAGCTGGAACAGCCTGTTCAAAGATCTGGCCGAATCTGTGAAAATGAAGCAGTCTCACATCCCTTACTTGGGGCCTGATATAGATGTCAGGCTGCCTGTGCTTCATCTTCTCGAAAATAATGCTTTGCTGCATGATTTCAAAAGCATTGAACAGGGAATCGGAAAGATCCGGGGGATCTGACTGCTCAACAGTCCTATCTCCTGAAACATCCACAGCTACGACAATATCGCACTCTTGTTCCAGGATATCATATGGCAGGGGATTGACTGTTCCCCCGTCCACCAGCAGTTTGTCATTCAGGGCAACTGGTGCAAAAAGACCTGGCACGGCCATGCTGGCCTTGACTGCACTTAGCAAGTCACCTTTGTCAAGAACCACTTGTTTGCGCTTCCAGTAGTCGGCAGCAACGACTTTCAGCGGAATGGACAGTTCTTCAAAGGAAGAAACCCGAATCTTTGTTTTTAAAAAATTCAAAAAACCCTGGCTGTCCACCAGTCCTCCAGCATCAAGATCCAGCCTGAGCAGATCAGTCAATTTCAGGCCCCAATCCCCTTGAACCAGGACTTTTAGAGTTTCCATGTTCAGACCTGAAAATTCATTGACAATCCTTCTTATCTCTTTCCCTGACAGGCCGGATGCGTACAGGGCTCCAATAATGGAACCAATGCTGGAGCCGGCAATGATCCCAGGTTTAATACCTAATTCATCAAAAACCTCCAGCATGGGTATATGGGCAAGACCTGTTGCCCCGCCTGAGCCAAGGGCCAGTCCTATTTCGGGACGAACCTTCCTGCCTTGGGATGTTTGAGCTCCAGCCAAAGAAACTAAAGCTGATCCCATGCCGCCAAGAATAACCGAAACAGATTTTATAAAGGTCCGCCTGGTACACAATCCTCCTGAAAATACGATTCTATCTTTCAAATCTTAACCTCTAAATCTGAAATCTAAGACATCCATTCGAATTGGACGGAACCCCGGCTCTGCCTGGATCCAAACCTGATTCATTTTACCTGAACATGAATCATTGTCCAATACAGCTTGTAGGACAGAATGCTGAAAAAAGCCTAGCTGATGACCTGACCTGAGGCAAATGCCGGTTCATGCAGAGGCAGTATGATATCAGCCATTTTTCTAGTCTTGAGCACAATGTCATAAGCTTCATAGACGTTAACATGAGTTCCGGGTGGGATGACCTCCATTTCCATGGCCCGGACCTCTCTAGGAGGATCAAGGTTTTCCTGGATAACACAAAACCCAGTAATCAGGGCTGTACCACTCAAAGTATCTACCAGTACACTCATGCCCCCTGGTGTATGGGCAGGGGTATGTATTACTCTTACACCCGGAAAAAGCTGACTATCCTTTTCAACTGTTCTGATCTGTCCATTTTCCTCAACATCCAGGATGCAATCCTCAAGATATCTATAATCCAGGGGATGAGGATCGTGGATGTGTTCAAGCTCCAGGGGATGGACAAATATTTCTGCGTTCAGACATTTATAATCGTTTTCACAATGATCATTATGGAGATGAGTGTGAACAACCGCATCAACGTCTTTGGGCTCAATTCCGACACTGGCCAGGGCCTGCTCAAAAGTATGGATGGGGCCGCCCAGATCATTTTCCCGATCCACTGATTGGACAGGACTCATTTCCCCGGTATCAATGAGGATATGTCCATCGCCCCCTTCCAGATACCAGCAGTAAATCGGTATGATATAGGGTTTTCCGTAGCCGAACTGATGAGTCATCATTGACTTGTCAAATCGCTTGGACCCAACCACCAGGGGATGGATGCGGTACTTGGCCATGACATTACTCCTTTTACCAGTCACCACTGCTTCTGGTCCGCTTTTAATCTCTAACCTGTCTAATTATCCATTTATCTGTGCTCAATCCTGTTATTATGAAAGCCCCAATGGTCCATGACAATCTGATGTTCTGCTTTTTTGCTCACTATAACAACTGAGCTGGGATGGTTGACAGTGTAACCCCGGACAATTGTCTTCGCAAGAACCAGGTAAAACTGATCCGGGTATCAGATAAAGACAAATATAAATCCATGGACTGCTGGAATCGCCAGCCTGTTTAAGGGGTTATCAGGAAAACCACCATCTCCAGTCAATATTCCCTGGAAGCCAACTCTCTACAGTAACCTGAATTACAAGTTTGTAACAGGACAGGATCAGCGTTATCTGCCTGGATGGACACCTAAAAGCCCTGAACAATGATCAACTTACAACTTGCTAACTTTATTGATAAAAATATAATCAGTTTTTTAAATGGCAGGCCAGGATTCCGGCCTTATTTTTGCAAAATAGATGGCAAGACCATTGAGCAGGTCTCAAAGAACAAAAAACTGGGTCCTCAGCCATTACAAGGAGGGGAAAAAATGAGAACTCTGATTATTTCAATACTGATCATCTGCCTGTTCTGATATCCATAATCTTTTTCCTGATTCCAAATTAATATCTTATCCTGCCGGAATAGACCATTTTCCTGATCTTCAATCTACTATACATATCTAAAAAACCATGCTTTAAGAGCAGGTCACAGATCTCAGAACAGAAAAGGCTCTTTCAATAAAAAAACCACAGCTAGTCAGGGGAATACCCGGACAGCCACTCATCAAGGGGGACAACAGTAGCTGGATGGCCATTATCATTAAACCATGGATCAACAGCAAATCTTCTACCAGGTATTGTCTCTTTGACCACAGCTGAATAGTGCCAGAAGGTCAGGTTCATGGGCCCTCTTTTGGCCGGACCAGCCACCTGGTGGTAAAGCAGGAGATGCTCATCTTCCAGAAGGGTCAGGTAGATGGTTGTGTTGACTGTCTCGGCAATGCAGTCCAGTTGTCTGGTTCCCTTTGGTCCAGGCCTGTTTCTGGCTTTATTATACTGCGTGCCAACTTTAGGGCCAATAATTTCTTCCATCAGCCCGACTGTCTTTGAAATTCGATCCCGTTCAAGTTCTGGGGAATCGTTCTGTTCTGGATGCATCTTTTGAACCACTAATTCCCATTCCCAAGGTTCAAATCCAGCTACTTCATGATGCCTGCAGGCATAGGAGACGCAGACCCTAACGTGCTGCACTGCAGGGCTGCCAATGCCGTACCTCGTAAAAAGATCGTCCGGAGATCGAGCAGAGCAGCCTAAAACTGCCAGGGCAAGAAAAAACAGGCATAACCTGGGTAATGAACATGCAGACAGCAGCAGATCAGATAAGCGCATTTACCCGGAAAACCTTTTAAAAAGATCAAGAGTAGCAGAATTCAGGCCATATTTATCCAGTTCATGCTCTGGAACCCAGAGTGCCTCCAGGGCGTCACTCCCAGGTTTGATCCGGCCGGAAACATATTCAGCCAGCAGGTCAACTATGACATAATGGAACAGGATCCTGTCATCCTGGTCCCGCTCAATAAAGTCAAAGGCGTAGATCGGTTCAAGGGCCCGGACAATGATCCCTGTCTCTTCCAGGACCTCCCGCTGGACAGCCTGCTTAAGTGTCTCCCCGGGATGAACCTTTCCTCCTGGGACTGCCCACCTGCCCCTGGAAGGAGCATTGGCCCTCCTGACCAACAAAAAGCCACTATCATGTCTGACAACAGCTCCCACTGCCACTCTTGGCAAATGGACAGCTCCAGAATCCAGCCCCATCACTTCCCTGAATCCTTCTCCCTGATTTCAGCCCGTTTAATTTTACCGCTTATGGTTTTGGGAAGCTCAGACACGTAGTCAATGATCCTGGGATACTTATACGGAGCAGTGACCTTTTTGACATGCTCCTGAAGCTGTCTGGTCAAATCTTCACCAGCTTCATATCCAGAGGCCAGAACAACAGTGGCCTTGACTACCTGCCCCCGCACCTCGTCAGGCACCCCGGTAACTGCTGCTTCAACAACTGCCGGATGGGTAATCAGGGCACTTTCCACTTCAAATGGTCCAATGCGGTAACCCGAACTTTTGATCAGATCATCCACCCGGCCCAGGAACCACAGGTATCCGTCCTCATCCATCCAGGCCTTATCCCCGGTATGATAAAACCCACCCTTCATGACTCCGGCTGTCTTTTCAGGTTCCCTTAAATATCCGGTAAAAAGCCCTGTGGGCCTGGACGGATCAATTTGAACGCAGATCTCACCCTCATCCCCAGTTGCTACCGGCTGATCATTTTCATCCAGAAGGTGGATCTCCCAGCCAGGGGCAGGTTTGCCAATGGAACCGGGCTTAGGATTCATAAACGGGAAAGTCGCTACCTGCAGGGTGGTTTCTGTCTGGCCGTATCCCTCGTAAATAGGAAGTCCAGTAGCCTCCTTCCAGGCATGAAACACACTATCATTCAAAAGCTCACCAGCTGTTGTACAATGCTTCAGGCTTGAAAGATCGTACCGGCGCAGGTCTTCCCGGATGAGAAACCGGTAAACCGTCGGGGGTGCACAGAAACTGGCAACCTTATGTCTGGAAAGAATATCCAGCAGTGCGTCCGGCGTGAATTTCCCCCGGAAATCATAGACAAAAACAACAGCCCTGGCCATCCATTGTCCATAAAACTTTCCCCAGACCGCCTTGCCCCAGCCTGTATCAGCCAGAGTCAGATGAATATCACCGGGTTCCAGATCATGCCAGTAAGCAGCTGTTGTCCAGTGGCCAAGGGGATAGTCATGGGTGTGTTCCACCATTTTAGGTGGCCCTGTTGTCCCTGATGAAAAGAAAATAAGCAGAGGGTCGCTCCCTCCGGGTTTTTCATCCTCGGGAAACACGGTTGATTCACCATTGGTAAGCTCAGCGTATCCGTGCCACCCGCTGCCGGGATCTGCTTCCCCCGCTTCCACCAGCACGGTCAGTTCAGGACATTCAGTCCGGGCTTCATTGACCTTATCTGAAACACTGTCCTCACAGACCACAGCCTTGATTCCGGCAAAGTTGACCCGATAGATGATGTCCTTGGGAGTAAGCAAAGACGGGGACGGGACAGCCACAGCCCCGATTTTATGCAGGGCCAGCATGGTTACCCAGAATTCAACCCTGCGGTACAGGATAATCATAACCCGGTCCCCCCTGGACACTCCTTTTTTCTTCAATCCATTGGCCAGCCGTGATGATTCTTTTGAGAAAAAGCCCAGGGTGTATTCAGTCCGTTTGCCTTGGTCATTAATATGGATCATGGCCGGGGCGTCAGGAGATCTGCGGGCATATGCATCAATAATATCAAAGGCAAAATTGAAATTTTCCGGTATATCTACGTTGAACTGTTTTTGAAACTCTTCATAACTTCTGTATTTTTCCTTAGTAAGCATCAGGGTCCTCATAATCAAAAGTATCTTGGGTTAAACCTTGCTCCCTGGATTGTCTGAAATCCGGTTAAACCGTCCGGGAGCATGTATGAAACAAGAAGAACAGGTCCAGGAAATTCAGTTCATACCAGCTGGCCTGCTAAATAATCACATCAATGAACTCGGCATCCTGACCGTCCAGACCGCGCAGGGCATGGGGGGTCCTGGAAGTAAAATAAAGACTGTCACCAGGTTCAAGGACCAGGATCTTGTCCTCCAGGCGAATTTCAAGTTTTCCTTTAAGAACATGGATAAATTCCTGACCTGGATGCTCATTATATGTGAGCTGGGATTCATCCTTAGCTGGAACCCTGACCAGAAAAGGCTCCATCCTGCGGCCAGTGAATCCATAGGCCAGGCTTTTGTAGTCATAGTCTTTTCTGCGTTCCACACTCATGCCCTTGCCTTTTCTGACCAGGGCATGGTTATGCAAATGGGCCTCGGATCCGGACACCAGGACTGTCAAGTCCACATGGCACAGCTTGGCCATTTCAAACAGGTAGCTGACCGGAATTTCAGTTGTTCCGGACTCATAAAGCCTGACCTTTTCCACATCAAGACCAAGCTTGGAAGCCATGTCTTCATGGGTCAGTTCCATGGCTTCCCGCAGGCCCTGCAAACGCTTGGATATGTCAACATAGGCCGGAGTTTGTGAAGACATCTGTTACTCCTTTTCAGTTACAGGTATTCCAGTTTTGTTTTTTTCCAAAGAGGCAGGCTTATTAAAAAGAAGGCTAAATATCAAGAAACGGATCAGGAGCAAAGCTGACCTGTAGCAGGAAAGACAGATCAGGAGATCATGACAGACTATGAATTTGAGGCAAGCCTTAAGGCCAGTTCAAAGGCCCTGTCCAGGCTTCCTGGATCGGCCCTCCCTGTTCCGGCCAGGTCATAGCCGGTGCCATGGTCCACCGATGTTCTGACAATGGGCAATCCCAGGGTTATATTGACTGAGCTTCCGAATTCCACAACCTTTAATGGCCCAAGACCCTGGTCATGGTACATGGCCAGGACTGCTGAAAATTCTCCTTTCATGGCCCTGGAAAAAACCGTATCTGCCGGAAAAGGGCCGTTGACATTCAGCCCCTGTTTCAGGGCCTCATCTATGGCCGGACTGATCAGAGTTGATTCTTCATTGCCGATCCTGCCCTGCTCCCCGGCGTGGGGGTTGAGGCCACACACTGCCACTGGCCCAGTCAGGCCAAGATTCATGGTGAACTCGCAGGTCAGCTTGAGACAATGAACAATTCTATCTTTAGTAATCAGTTCAGGAACTTTTCTTAAGGGAGGATGGGTGGTGACCAGACTGACCCGGAGGCGTTTTCCACATAGATGCATGCAGACCTTGTCCGGCTGCAGGCCAAAATAGTCAGCCAGAAATTCTGTATGACCGCTGAAATCAAAACCAGCATCTTGAAGGAAAGCCTTGTTCAAAGGACCAGTCACCAAGGCCTGGGCCAGTCCTTTGTTCAGTATTGCACAGGCTTCTTTCAGGCTGATCCCGGCAGCAAAACCCGTATCTGAACTGCCCTGGCCTGGATTATACCTCAGCCCTGCAAGCCCGGAAGGCTCATACAGATAAATCCCGCAAGGACTACTGGCGATACTGCCTGGATCCTCCGTACGCTGCCAGAAAATGGAACGCCCAAGTAAACGTGCGTGATGCTCAAGGATGCTTTCCGGACCTATCACCAGCAGGGAATTGTTCCGGGAAAAAAGTTCCAGGCCGGAGGACAGAAAAAGAAGTTCTGGACCCAGACCTGCCGGATCGCCAAGGGTGTATATCAGTGAAGGCACAAGCTACTCTTTGGGGGATAACTCCATACAATCCTGATAAAAAATACATCCGGACTGGTCGCAGAACCCTTCACACGCCCTGGCAAAACAGTCAAAATTACCCTCAGACCTCTGAATCATGCGGACCGCTTCAATTTTGGTCACCACAAAAGGAATTTTGATTTCTCTGTTTTTGGCCAGTTGCCTTATTTCCTTCATTTTCATGGCTGTCTCCTCACCTGCGCCCTGTTAAAATAAACAGCCCCAAGTCAGGGGCATCAATTGCTTATGCCCCGCAATCCGAGCCTGGCATAAGCTTGGGCATAAACTTCAGCCGATCTCTTCCAGGAAAAATCAGCTTTCATTCCCCTCTTCCTGATCCCTTCCCAGGCCTTTTTGTCCTCAAAAACCGCCAATGCCTTCTCAATGGCCTTGAGAAATTCCTCAGGCAAAGGATTAGCAAAAACAAAACCATTGGCATCTTTTTTCGGATAGGGAATTATGGTGTCTTTAAGCCCTCCAACTGCTGTAGCCACCGGCGGGGTACCATACCGGAGGCTGTACATCTGGGTCAGTCCGCAGGGTTCATACCTGGAAGGCATCAGAAATATATCAGCTCCAGCCTGGATCTTGTGAGCCATTTCCTCGGTGTACCCGACAACACCTGAAATATTATCCGGATACTTCTCAACCAGATCCACCAGCCTGGCTTCATATTCAGCTTCACCCTCACCCAGGATGACTACCCCGACATCCTTCCGGACCAGCTCAGGCACTATATCAAGAAGCAGGTCAATACCTTTCTGGCTGCGCAGCCTTCCGATGAATCCAAGCACAGGCCGGTCCATGAGCCGTTCAGGCAGGCAAAGGTTCTGAATCAGATCTTTTTTGCAGATTATTTTTCCTTCAGGTCTGGACAAGGAATAGTTGGCCTCAAGATATTTGTCCTTTGCAGGATTCCAGACCGTGTAATCTGCCCCGTTGAGTATGCCCGTGACCTGGGAGCTTCTTTTCTGCAGGATGCCCTCCAGTCCGCAACCAAATTCCGGAGTCAGAATTTCCCTGGCATAAGAAGGACTCACAGTGGTGACCAGGTCAGCGTGGGCGATTCCCCCCTTTAACAGGTTGAAACTGTCATAGAACTCCACCCCGTCCATATTCCAGGCCTCGTAAGGCAGTCCGCAGTCCCAGAACAGACGCACCGAAAACCTGCCCTGAAAGGCCAGGTTATGAATAGTAAAGACCGTGGAGGTGTCCGCCCAGAAAGGGTCATATCTTTTCTGATAGTAAATATAGGAATTAAGCAGGGCAGCGTGCCAGTCGTGGGAATGGATTATGCCTGGAGCATGAGCCATTTTCTTCATCAGGGCCAGAGCAGCCCGGCAGAAAAAAATAAACCTTTCACAATTGTCAAAATAATCGCCCCGATAAGTGCAGTAATAATAACGCCGGTCAAAGTATTCTCCACGGTCAATAAAATAGACCGGCATCCCCTTGAAATCGGCCCGGAATATATCCGTCTTGATTTCAGGCCAGGGATAGCCCACATTTAGGTCTTCATATACCAGATGGGGACTGAACTCACTGGTTGCGATCCGGCCATACAGAGGAGTGATGACACAGACTTTGTATCCCATATTGTGCAGGGTCAGGGGCAGAACCCCCATGACATCCGCCAGCCCCCCGGTTTTGGAAAAGGGGTATATTTCCGAGGCTACAAAACAAATATCAGGCTTGAAGTCCATACTTCCTCTACTGGCAATATGTTTCCCAAAATATCGTGACCACCTGATGGATTATGCTGATCATAACCCTGTCAGATACCAAAAATCAAGGCAAAGACCGGATAAAGTGAAGATTTTAAGGTTACAGGTAAAAATGATTCCACAGGCTGGACAAACTGTCATTATTATTGGTCTGATCAGAACCCGGACGGCTCTTGTTTGCTGCTGTTCTGCAGAAGAAAACACATCCCCCAAAGAGCACTCATTTCCGGGTCAGGAGCAATACCGATCTTGTCTGGAATCAGCCACTTTCTTTTACCCAGTCTATGTCTGAGGGTCTTATGGACTGCCTTGACATAAAAAGGAGCCAGCCTGCTCAAGCCACCGCTAAGGCCCACCCTGGTGATTCCAAAGACTGATATGACCTGACTCAGATAAAGCCCCAGCCTTAGTCCATATTTTTCCATGGTTTGCAGGGCCAGGACATCCCTGTCTACCAGAAGGGCATCAATATCTTTGAGCTTAACCAGACCGGGACAGTTGTTCACCGCCAGATCAAAAAGCGCCCTGGCGTTAAGCCATGTTTCAGCGCACCCGGTCTGGCCGCAGCCACATTTGATTTTTCGCCCGGGTCCAAGATAGAGGTGTCCCAGCTCAGGTCCGGCAGGATGCCGACCTCTCCATATTTTGGAATCCATGATGACCCCTGATCCTAAACCAGTGCCCAGGGTGAAGACCATGGCATCATCTGCTCCGGCAAGACAGCCCTTGTAAGCCTCTCCCAAGGCTGCAGCCTGGGCATCGTTCTCCAGAACTGACTCCAGCCCGAAACACTCCCGAACAAACCGCTTTAAATTAAAACCCTTCAGCTCGGGCATATTGGTGGGGGTCAGGTATGTTCCTTTTTCTATATCCATGGGACCGGCACTTGCAACACCAATCTTTCCAGGGGCAGCCGGACAGTCAGACGAAATTTCTCTGATAAGCTCCCTCAAAGTGGCCTTAGTCCCGTCCAGGTCAGCAGGCCTGACTTTTTTCCGGATTATTCCGGACTGACCAGAACCACTGAACCAGGTTCCCCGGATATTACTGCCTCCAAGGTCAAGACATATAAACATAGTTGAATCACCTAGTGCCCGGTCTGAATCTAGTCTGGCTTAACTTGAAGTCCAGAAGGATTTGATCATGATCAAAAGCAGTCTCAGGCAGACGATCCCAATGGAAAAGAGCCGCCCTGGAAGCATCGTCACCGCCCTGCAGCTGGTCAAGATTCAGGGCATAAGCAGTAAAAACCGTGCTGATGGTGTGCGATCTGGGGTCTCTGGACGGATCTGAATAAACACCCAGAATTCCGGTTAAGACCACATCCAGACCGGTCTCTTCCTTTGCTTCCCGGATGGCCGCCAGTTCAGCGCTTTCCCCATAATCCACAAATCCGCCAGGAAGGGCCCAGCCATGCGGAAAATTCTTGCGTTCAATCAGCACCAGCCTGGCCGGGGGAGAATAGATGACAATATCCACCGTTGGGACAGGATTCTTATAAAACTGGATCTGCTCACCACAGGAAGGACAGGGTTTATAATAGCTCATGACCTCAAGCCTTGCTCTTGCTTAATTTTCATGACAATAGTAAAGGGAAGCATCGGAAAATCCGGGCAACAGACCCGCAGCAGATGTCTTATCTGGGGATTTAATGGAATATTCTCCTCCTTGCAACTAGTGAAGCAACAGATATCCGTGTTTTGATCATGATCTGCACCCGCTCCAAACATTGATCCTGACTCTAATTTTTCCGGCCATGACTCAAAGACTGGCCAGCGGACAAAAAAAGCCGGCTGCATATTCAGGGATGAACAGGCAGCCGGCTTTTGCAAAAGGAGGAAGAAACTAAATTTTAACTAGCAAATACCAGGCCAAACGACTCAAAGCCTGTCAGGTCTTTTTCCGCCTGACTTACCACAGTTTTCAATGGAACCACTTGGTACAATTTATTGAACCATCCTTTCAGACAGGCTGTTTCCGGGTCAAGGCCGGTTCAAATTTTTGAATGTTCAGGCCTGAATTTTCTAAAAATTAATCCCAAGTCTAACGTCTCTATGATTTTCAGTTGTCGTCCTAACCAGCTGCCGGCAATTTAATCTCAGTCAATTTTGCCATTAACAAACCAGACACAAAATATTCAACCCAAATTAGGATAATGAGCATGGACATGACCAGTAAAAAAAAGATCCTGATCCTTGGAGCCAGCGGATATGTTGGCGGCAGGCTGACCCCCCTTCTTCTGGAAAAAGGCTACAGAGTCCGGGCCGGTGCAAGGAGCCTGGAAAAGCTTTCATGCCGAAGCTATTCAAACCATCCAGACTTTGAACCGGTTCAGGTTAATGTCCTGGATATGGACAGCCTGGAAAAGGCCTGTCATGGATGCGTTGCTGTCTACTATCTTGTTCATTCCATGGGAGCGGGACCAGCCGGAAAGGGAGACTTTGCTTCGCTGGACAGGACCGCTGCCCGGAATATGATCCAGGCCGCAGAAAAAGTCGGACTGGAGCAGATAATTTACCTGGGCGGACTTGGTGAACTGGATAAAGACCTGAGCCACCACCTGCAGTCCAGACTGGAAGTGGGAGAGATACTTATGTCCGGCCGGGTTCCGGTCACTTTTCTGAAGGCTGCCATGATTCTCGGTTCAGGCAGTGCCTCCTTTGAAGTCATGCGCTACCTGGTGGAGCGGCTGCCGGTCATGATTACTCCAAAATGGGTCCATACCAGATGTCAGCCCATCTCCATTTCCAATGTCCTGGGATATCTGGCCGGATGTCTGGAAAATCCAGAGACACAGGACCAGACCTTTGAAATCGGAGGACCAGACATCCTGACCTATGCTCAGCTGTTCAGGATCTATTCTCAGGAAGCAGGACTGCCGGCCAGGCTCGTCCTCCCTGTCCCCTTTCTGACCCCGAAGCTCAGTTCATACTGGATCCACCTGGTCACCCCTGTGCCTGCTTCCATAGCCAGGCCACTGGCTGAGGGACTAAAAAATGAGGTTATCTGCAAAGAAAACCGGATCAGAAAGATCATCCCCCAGGAGCTTCTTGACTGCAGACAGGCCATTAAAAAGGCCCTTGACCGGCTTGAGCAGGAGCAGGTGGAAACCTGCTGGACCGATGCCGGAGAAGTCGATGTCCCTGAATGGGCTGCCTGTTCCGACACTGCGTATGCAGGAGGAGATATTTATGAAATATCTTTTGAAGTAACTCTGGACAAACCTCTGGAAAAAATCTGGCCTTCCATTGAAGGGATAGGCGGAAGAAAAGGATGGTATTATGCCAATTTTTTATGGAAGATAAGAGGCATTCTGGACCGGGCCATGGGTGGAAGCGGCTACCGGCAGGGCCGCAGAACAGGAAATGAACTGCGCTATGGAGATACCATTGATTTCTGGCGGGTCATCAGGGTAAAAAAATTTGAACAGCTGAGGCTGCTTGCGGAGATGAAGGTCCCGGGACAGGCAATTCTTGAACTTGACCTTTATCCTGGACCCAAAGGGGGCTGCATCCTGGTCCAGAAAGCCAGGTTCTATCCCAAAGGTCTGTGGGGACTGGTCTACTGGAAACTCCTGACTCCGGTCCACAACTTGCTGTTCAAGGGGATGCTTCGAAAACTAGCTGAAAACACTGGGGCAAAGATCATCAATGGACCTGAACGCTCCCAGACTGGAAAAGAACAATGCAGGTTATGAACTGTCCACTTTCAGACCTTTTTTTTCCAGATCGGCAATAGAAATCTTTCCAGGTCTGATTACCTTGATCCTGTCAGGGCCAACCACCCTGATCAGAGTTGAAGGATGCCCCCCTGCCGGACGATGGCTGGAGAAGAACACGCCGTCAACCAGGGCTGCCAGGTCCTTGTCCAGAAAATTGATATCTGAACAGGCTGGACTTCCACTGAAATTGGCGCTGGTGGCAATAAGGGGAAATCCGGACATGAGGCAAAGCCTGGAAGCGTCCGGATGAGGGGTCACCCTTATGGAAACCAGGCCCTGTTCATCCTTTACCCCGGTCGGGATACCATCCCTGGCCCGGGCCAGGATGGACAATGGACCGGGCCAGAACATACGCCCTATTTCCAGACTCTGTCCATCCAGCTGAACCGCATCCAGGCACTGATCCACGCTCCCGGCCACCAGAGGCAGGGGCTTATATCCCGGACGGCCCTTAATTTTTCTGACCCTGTCCACTACCCCGGATGAATTGCCCAGACCGCCCAGGGCAAACAGGGTCTCAGTGGGGTAGATGATTAGACCTTTGTTCAGAACTGCCCGGACAGCTTGATTTATGTCCATCTTCATATTAACTTAACTACCTGATTTGCCGATGAAGGGTTATAAATACGGTGGATTGCCAGAACGGTTTAAGGGCAGTCCAGATGCATCCCTGAAAATTATCCGAACCAGTCAGCCTGATCAATGCTTATTTTGGCAGGAAAGTTGCTGATAGAGAAATAAGTTCATTTCCACGGGAAAAAATTTCCATTAAGGAGAAAGCATGAAAATCAATCCGGATCAAATAAGCCAGATCGCCCGGGAAAACGGGAATGTTCAGAAGAAGACCAGTCCTTCCGGCGAATTTGGGAAGATGCTGGAGCAGGAGATTTCCAGAGGGCAAACCCAGGACAAGACAGCTTCCGGCCCGGCAAGGCTGGACATACTCCAGACCAGTCAGCTTTTGGGCAGCTCACTAATAACCTCGCAAAACCGGGAATCTTCTTTTATGAACCAGATGGACAGCCTACTAAACAAATGGGAAAATTATGCCGCAGGCATGGACTCTCCCAGTTCCAGCCTGAAAGAAGTATACGCCAATCTGGAGAGCATTTCCCGTCAGATCAAGGAGATGAAGAACTCTTCATCATTTGATAACCAGAGTCCTGAAGTAAAGTCCATGATCCAGGAACTTGAAGTCATGGCCACCACCGAGGTTATAAAATTCAACCGCGGAGACTACCTGACCTAGTTCCGGGCCTGTGCAACCCGGCCTCTTTCGGAGGAACTGGCCATGGCCCTGTACTGCGGACCTGCTGGACCCAGAACGCTCTGCCAGAGGACCACTTCTTGGATCTCAAAAACCGGCCAGTGCATCCCGTCAATGGACTCTCTCAACTCTTTCCAGGGATCATTGGTATAAAACGCCTTGATCCTGGCCAGAGTCAAATGGCCTTTGTACCGCCTTTTTGCCCGCTCAAAACCATACTTTTCCATGTCCCTGTCAATCTTTTCTGCCAGGCTAACCAGACTGGAGACATCCAGATCCAGACCCAGCCAGGCCACCCTGTACTGAGCTTTGGATCCGAAAAAGCCTGACCCAGACCCCCTGAGAATGAACTCGGCAAATTCCAGTCTCCTGATATATGCGCATATCTCAGGCACAATGGAATCTTCAACTTCTCCCAGAAATTTCAAGGTCAAATGCCAGTTGCCGGGTTTGGTCCAGGTCAGTTTAGACTGAAATTTGGATTCCCATTCTTTTTTTATTCTGCCAAGCTTTTCCTGATAAACGTCCGGCAGGGCAAGACCAATGAACATCCTCACCGCGGCAGCTCCTGTTGCTTTGAATTGACACCGAGCTTACCCTGATCCGTCAGCATAAGCCATGACTCTTGGTCAGTTATTTTCAAATAGGCTTTGACCTGACAGTCTGGAAAAAGTAGGCTTTAATAAACTGGGAACCAGGTTCTTTCCAGGACTTTTTTTCACTAACCAGGAAAATAGCCAAGGAGGCTCAAATGGACATTGCCATGGATCAGGTAGTTGAGTTTGCTCAGATGTGGGGCCTAAAAGCTGTTGCAGCCCTGACAATTTTCATTGTGGGCCGGATTGCAGCCAAAATCCTGCGCAACACTTTGAGAAAAGCCCTGCACAGGATTAACGTCGATGAAATGCTGGTCTCTTTTGCCTCCAACATCGCCTATGTCCTGCTTTTAATCGTAGTCATCATTGCCGCCTTGAACCAGCTGGGAGTTCAGACCACATCGTTCATTGCCATCCTGGGTGCGGCCGGTCTGGCTGTCGGCCTGGCCCTGCAGGGCTCCCTGGCCAATTTTGCAGCCGGAGTGATGATCATAATCTTTCGTCCTTTTCATGTGGGAGATTTTATTGATGCCGGAGGTTCCACAGGCACTGTGGAAGAAATTGAAATCTTCACCACCAAGATGAAGACACCGGACAACAAGCTGATCATCATCCCCAACAGCCAGATTACCAGCGGAAGCATAACCAACTTTTCGGCCAAGGATACCAGAAGGATCGACCTGGTCATCGGGGTCAGCTACAGTGATGATCTGGGCAAAGTCAAATCAGTGCTTGAATCCATACTGAATGATGACCAGCGAATCCTCAAGGACCCGGCCCCCACCATCGGAGTGCTGGCTCTGGCCGACAGCAGCATCAACTTTGCAGTCCGGCCCTGGGTCAAGTCAGCAGATTACTGGACTACCCTGTTTGATCTGAATAAAATCATAAAAGAGCGTTTTGACCAGGAAGGGATTTCCATTCCATTCCCTCAGCAGGATGTCCACCTTCATCAGATTAAGCATCCTGTTGCAGCATAATCAACTAAGAGAGTTCTGCAGGCTGTCTTCAGGAAGTCTGCAGGCTCTTTTATCGATCCTGCCGAGCTGTTTCAGGAAATAAAAAAGTTCTGATTAAAAGCCTGGGTTAGAATCCTGCTGCGAGAAAACTGCAAAGAATCAATCACGCCCCTCTTTATAACCTTTTTTGAACTCGGACTTGGCCTTGGCAAAGCTATGCTTCCAGGTTTCCCAGGACCTTTCAATCCCTTCTTTAAGTTCTTCCCAGGCCGAATCACCAGCACCTTTCAATTTTTCAAGCTTGTCATTCAAGTCGTTTTGTTTTTGCTGCAGTTCTTCCATTTGCCGCTGATATTTGATCCTGGCTTCTCCTTCAGCCTGATCCGCTTTGGCTGAAAGCCTGTCCAATTCCGCATTCCACTCGTCTATCTTGCCCTTGATCTTCTGAACATAAGCATCCCTTTTACTACCCATGATACTTTCTCCCCATATTCAATCTTCGACCCAAACAAAGTCTAACAACTCTAACCAGAAGATACGTTTGTCTGACAACCATCTGGCAGCTTAATAACCATATCCTGGCAATCTGGTTGATATTACTCCACTTAAACCGCAACAATCACTAAAATCACAAAATTTAGAGCCCGGCAAGGCTTGTGTCAGCGCCGGGATGGTCTCGGACCGGCAAAAAACCACAGAATAACCCCTATAGCCGGGAGAATCAGGATGAGCACGATCCAGAATACCTTTGCCCCGGTAGTGGCGCTACTTTGAAAAATTTGAACAATAGCCCAGACACAGATAATCAGGACAATCAGACCGATCAATCCGCCAACTTCCATTCCCATCCTGAACTCCTTTTCTCTAAAACCCTGTTACTTAAACCGCTGTCTGGCTGACTGCAAAGCCTGGTTCATGGCTTCAAAAGCCATCTCTGCCCCGGTCTTCATATCCTCCAATGCATCCTTGCCTGCCTGCTCCAGTTTCTCAATTCTATGCTTAGCATCGTCTCGCATCTTCCTGAGTTCCTGCAACTCCTCATTAAACTCATCTCTAACCTCAGCTTCAGCCTGCTCAGTCCTGGCCGTTAAGCGGTCGATCTCAACATTCCACTCATCAATCTTGGCCTTGACTTTCTGGACAAAAGCATCCCTTTTTTCACTCATGACCACCTCCGTCCGATAAGTTTATTCTGTTAATTCTCTGAATCCCAAGATACTGAACAGCGTACTGCCAGCCACGGCTCTGATCTGACAGAACAAATCCTAAAACCATCTTCTGAGCTTGAAAAAACCGACTAATCCCAGGCCGATGGCAGCCATGAATCCCAGGCAGATAAAATATCCAGCCGGCCAGGACAGTTCAGGCATATACTCGAAATTCATTCCATAGATCCCGGCGATGAAGGTCAGTGGAATGAAAATGGTGGCAATGATGGTCAAAAGTTTCATGACCGTATTCATCCTGTGGCTGATCAGAGACAGATAGACCTCGTGCAGGCTGGTGTTCAGCTCCCGCTGCAGCTCCAGGCTGTCCATGATCTGCTGACAATGGTCGTACAGATCCCGGAAAAAGACCCTGGTCTTCTGGCCGAACAAGTCTTCGTTCCGGCTCAGGATGGAGCTCAGGATTTCCCTCATGGGCCATACGGTCTGTCTGATGGCTGAGATTGTCCGTCTGATCTGAAATATTTTTTGCAGATGCTCTTCCCTGGGTTGCTCGACCATTTCCTCCTCCAGCAGGTCCAACTGATCCTCCAGTTTTTCCAGGGCAAGAAAAAAGTTGTCCACAAACAGGTCCATCAGGGCATAAAGGGTATAATCAATGTCCATGGATCTCAGCCTGCCCTGCTTTTCGGCCAGGCGCTTCTGGAATTCATCCGGAAAAACATCCCGATTTTCTAAAAAACAGACCAGCGTACTCCCGGTCAGGATAAAACTGACCTGGTCCAGCCGGACTCCCTGATCCTGATCAGCCCACAGACAGGTCTTCATGGTCAGAAAAATGTGCTCCTCGCTCCGGTCCAGCTTGGGCCGGTGTTTTGTATTGACGATGTCTTCAAGAATCAAAGGGTGAATCTGGAATCTTTGGCCAACAGCCCGGATGGGCTCCATTTCGTGCACTCCAAAAACCAGAATCAGATTTTTCCGGTCCTGGTCCGGCCTGGGTACATCCTGGAAGGAAAAGGTCTTGAGATCAAGATTGTCAAGATCATAACTAAAATGGACCATCTCCACAGGGTGCTCACCCCCCTGGCCAATGTAAACCAGAGAGCCTGGAGAAGTACCGGTTTTTTTACTTAGAATGCTCATGTTTCGTCCTGCCTGCCATTGGGGCTGGTTTCATTATCAGGCTTTTCTTTCACCAGCACCTTATCAACCTGCATTCCATCCATGTCCACCACCTCAAACAAGAATCCATCCTGCTCAAATCGGTCTCCGCTGACAGGGACTTTGCCCATCCTGGTTAACACCAGCCCGGCCAGAGTATCCAGACCATCATCTTCCTCCCCGGACAGAACCTGAACTTTGATGAGCTCTTTGAGCTCGTCCAGGCCCAGACGACCGTCCAGCAGAAGCGAGCCATCATCTCGATGAATGATCCAAGGTTCGTGTGGCCATTTGGGCGAAGGCAGCTGTCCAGTGATGGCCTGCAGGACGTCATTGATGGTCACCAGGCCCAGCACCTGGTCCTGGTTGTCAACAACAATAATCATATGCGCCCTGGAACGCTTGAACTGTTCCATCATTTCCAGGGCGTTCATGCTTCTTTTGACGTACCCGGCAGGTTTGATGATTGTCTCCAACCCTGTGCCGGAACCATCAGCTACACCTATCAAATCCTTGGTATGGACTATGCCTAGAATCCCGTCTGATTCATTATTCCTGACCGGATAGCAGGTATGGCCGGATTGTTTCACTTTTTCCAAAATGTCTGCCCAGGGCTCATCCTGGCTGAACCAGACTATGTCCTGAGGCCTGGTCATGAGACTGCCCACGGTCTGGTCGTCCAGCTTAAGCACCTTTTCAACCATTTTCACTTCTGACGGCTCAAATTCACCAGACCGGGCTGCATGCCGGAACATCTGTTTAACCTCGTTTTCAGACAAAGGCTCTTCCTTGTGCCTGCTGATGCCAAACAGCCTGAGCAGCCCATCGGTGGAAATACTCAGTACAGCCACAGCCGGCCCAGCCAGTTTGGACAGCAAAAGCATGGGTCTGGCCACCCGGGAGGAAATCCGTTCCGGACTGAGCATGGCCAGCCGTTTAGGAATCAGCTCACCCAGGACCAGCAGCAGATAAGTAATGAATATCACCACCAGTCCATAACTGATGGTGGTGGAGTACGGGGCCAGATAAGGCACATCATCCAACATGATGCCAAGGTGATGGGCAATGACAGCACCTCCGTAGACGCCGCTCAGTATGCCCATCAGAGTTATTCCGATCTGGATGGTGGACAGAAACCGGTTGGGATGGCGGATAAGATGAATAGCATAAACTGCTCCTCTTCGTCCTTTTCTGGCCAATTCCTTAAGCCGGATCTTCCTGGACTTAACCAGGGCTATCTCAGACATAGCCAGGACACCATTAACCGCAACCAGGAACATAATGACCAGAAATTCCAGTGCCAGGCTGCTGTCCTTTGCGTGTTCCATCATCCCATTATACCTGCTTTAAAATTATTGCCCGAAAAAGGAGGGCTTTAGATAGCAATCCAGCATTACTGTTATTGCTGTAATGGCAGACTCGCCTAACCAGCAACGAGTCTGCTCATGAAAAATCGCCCAGCCCAGCCACCTCGTCTAATGGCATGGAAAAGGCCAGTCCGCCGCTGGGCTCGTCCAGTCTGCAGTCCTGGTTGATTTTTTTGATTATTTTGGGAGCCAGATTACGCTTGGCTACTATGTAAATCAGTTCTTTCAAGGGTTCCACAGGTACGCCCAGAATGCTGATTTTGGTCCGGGTGCTGGAACCTCTGCCAAAAAAAACGGTTCCTCCGCTTGCCCCAAGTTCTTCGGCAATATCAACAACATGCTCACTCACACCTTGGTTAACAATGGCTACTACAAGGGAATACTCAGTTGAAGGCATAATACTGCGGCTCCTTTTTTTAGACAGTGCATATCAGCTTTCAGCCGAAAACTTCCAGGATCGTCCTGGACTGCGGCCTGGAAAGCAGTCCAACTTATTGATATTAAGATAATATCTTAATATATTGTACCTCATGGCTGAAAAAAGGTAAACCTGAAAAGATGTTGACAGGTTTGGTAAAAAAAATCATATAATCATGCCGGATAGCTCCAACCAGCCTCAGCTCATATCCGGGTGTTGACTTATAAGTGGAAACAAGAAAAATTAGCTGGACAAAACGGGTGGACTTCACCTTTTTTATCCGAACCTTCAGCCCTTAACAAACATGAATCAGCAATCCGAACACAAACTGTACTTGAGAAATATGCGCATGGATGATTATGAAATTGTCCGGGACATTATGCGCAAAGTCTATAAAAACGTGGATGCCCCCTGGGACCGGAGCCAGATTGAGCAAATGATCAAACGCTTCCCTGAGGGCCAGATCTGTATTGTGGACAAGGGCCGAACCGTTGCCGTGGCCCTGACCCTGATCATCGACTATGCTGAATACGGGGACAAGCACACCTACATCCAGGTGGTGGGCGACGGTACTCTGAAAAACCATGATCCGGATGGGGACTATCTCTACGGCATCGAGGTCTTTGTGGACCCGGACTATCAGGGTATGCGCCTGGGCCGCAGACTCTACGATGCGCGCAAGGAATTGTGCGAAAAGCTCAATTTAAAAGGGATAATTGTCGGAGGCCGCATACCCGGTTATCGGAAGTACTCTGATCAAATCTCACCCCAGGAATATATCAAGCGGGTCAAGCGCAAGGAAATCTATGATCCGGTTCTGTCCTTTCAGCTGTCCAATGACTTTCACATCAAAAAACTGCTCAAAAACTACTATCCTGTGGATCATCAGTCTGAGGGCAATGCTGTCCTTCTGGAGTGGAACAACATCTATTATGAAGCCAGGACCAGGCTCATCGGCGGCCGCAAAACAATAGTCAGGCTGGGCACTGTCCAGTGGCAAATGCGCCGGTTTGACTCTTTTGACGATTTTCTGCAGCAGGTGGAGTTCTTTGTGGACACGGTCTCTGACTATGAAGCCGACCTGGTCCTTTTCCCTGAACTGTTCAATGCTCCACTCATTGCTAAATTTGAAAAATATTCCCCCCCGGAAGCCATGCGCAGGCTGGCAGAGTATACAGCTGATTTAAGAGATAACCTTATGGAAATGGCCCTGTCCTATAATATCAACATCATATCCGGTTCAGTACCTGAATACCGGGACAACAAGCTGTACAACGTGTCTTTTCTGTGCCGCAGGGACGGCACCTGGGACTCTCAGTACAAGCTGCACATCACCCCTGATGAATCAAGATCCTGGGGGCTGACCGGAGGCGACAGCCTCAAGGTGTTCAATACCGACATTGGCAAGATCGGCATTCTGATCTGCTATGATGTTGAATACCCCGAACTGGCCAGATTTCTGGCAGAAAAAGGAGTAAACATCATCTTAGTGCCCTTCTGGACCGACACCAAGAATGCTTATCTCCGGGTCAGGCGATGCGCCCAGGCCAGGGCCATAGAGAATGAGTGCTACGTGGTCATTTCAGGGAGTGTGGGCAACATCCCCAAGGTTGAAACCATGGGCATTCAGTACTCCCAGGCATCCATCTTCACCCCTTCGGACTTTGCCTTTCCCCACGACGCCATTGCTGCTGAAACCACCCCCAACACTGAAACCACCCTGATCACCGACGTGGACCTGGATCTTTTAAAGGAACTCAGACGACAGGGAAGCGTTCAGAATCTGCACAGCAGGAGAAAGGACCTGTACAAGCTGGAGTGGATGGGGAAGTAGCTTAAACCTGTCTGGAAAAAGCCAGTTTGCTCAAACCTGCTCTGCCCTGAAAATACTGTTCAAGAATACCTTCCTGGCTGCTGGAGATCTTCAGGTCAAAGACAGCGGGAGGCTCCCTTAAACGGGCGTAAATCATCAAGGCCTTGTCAATATAATCGGCAACCACGAATACCAACCCTGATTCGGACAGGTTTCACGACTGAATTCCAGATCAGGGGCAGGGAAATAAAGTCTGATTTCCTTAGCTGGCTACAGGAGGCAAGATTCTCAACTCATCAGGACCTATTGACCTGCTCCACTCCGGCAACCGCCAGGACAGAAAACTTGCACATCCGGTCCACGGCCATGACCGCTCCCTGCTCCATGTCCACAATCCATGACTTGAATCTGGTCTGGGCATCAGCGCTCCACAGCCAAGCCCTGTTCTGCAGCTTCCAGACAAGCGGGTAACAATAATCTTCCAGACTTTTTCGCGGCCGCAGTAAAGTCAGCAGCTCATCAACAGTGGGCAGTCTCCATAAAATATTTTCCCGTTCAGACACTGGATCACGGTTCATCTGATCCGGATACTTTTTTGCCTCATCAAAACTGAGCCGTTTTCTCGACAACTCCAAGGCCCAGGTCAGACCGGTACTCAGATCAAAATAACCATGCTGCTGTTTTTGAAAATCATTGAGTACAAAACTCCGGGCCTGCATCAGTGAGTCAAGTCCGGGAAAGGGATGCAAATCATCCTTTCCGGTCTGAACCGGACAGGATCGAACATTCAGGGTTTGGACTGACAACTGGCTGCTTTTTGGATCGTGCATGATGCAGATCTGGTCCCGCCTTTTTTCCCAGGCTTTTGCCAGAACCTTGAGCTGGTCCAGCATGGAACCGGCATTTTGAAAACGAAGGTCCGGCTCAGGGTTGGCTGCCCTTTCCAGAAATTCATCCCAGCCCGGTCCAAAAACAGACTTATCTGATGGCTGGTTAGTAGGTTGTCCTGGGAAAACCCCGAAGATCATTCTATGCAGAACAACACCCAGGGAGTAAAGATCTGCCCGTTCATCAGCCTGGTCAGGATCTTCAATCTGCTCAGGAGCTGCATAGTATGGTGAACCAATGGCCAGTCCGGGAGGATTGCTCTCTGCCAGACCTTTGATCCTGAAAAGTCCGAAATCAATCAGCCTGACCCGGCCGGCCCTGGTGAGCATGATGTTCTCAGGCTTGACATCACGGTGGATGATTTGGTGTGCATGCAAGTGAACCAGTGCATCCAGGACTTGAGCGGCAATGTCCAGGGCCCTGAGGGGAGAAAGAATTCTTGACGGTTGTGGTGAATCACTGACTGTACCCATGATCAGGCCAAGATTAAGGCACAGGTACTCCAAAAGCATAAAGGAATGTCTGCGATGCTGGCCGCTGTCTACGATCCTGGCTATGTTATCATGTTTCAGCCTGGACATTATTCTTATCTCATCATCAAACCTCTTCTGGATTTTTTCCGGACCCAGCATCTGGACCAGAGTATCATCAGGTTTAAGCAGTTTAAGGGCAAACAGGTTTTCTTCCGGATCTGAGACCTTATACACCCGGCCCATTCCACCCCTGCCAAGGAGACCGAGCAATCTGTACCCTTTAATGCAGCGCATGACAGTTCACCTCAGGCGTAAGGCGTAAAACTCAGGAAACCCCCTGGCACGAATGCCCTGGACAGTTTTTTCAACATCATATTCAACAAACCTCACTTCAATCCTTCTCATGCGGTCATCAAAAATCACGTATTTGGCCCGATTATCCCCATCCCTGGGCTGACCCACGCTGCCCACATTAATTATGGCTTTTTGACCGGAAATCTCATGCTCCCCCCTGCCGATCCTGGTCCGTCTTACTTCATGGCCAATCAGTTCAACCATTTCAAGCTCATGGGTATGGCCAACAAAAGCCAGATCCGTATTCATGAATGAAAATATTCTTTCAAGATCTCCCATACCTAACTCCTGCAGATATCTGGTGGCAGAGGCTGGGGGACAGCCATGGACCATGAGCATATTTTGGTGGGAACGGGACAGGGGCCAGGTGGCCATGTACTCTTTGGAATCCAAGGACAAAAGCTTTCTGGCCTGTTCAAAATGCAGCCAGGTGGGCTCATTGAAATAATTGGCAGCCCCGGGTCTGATCAGAGCCAGCTCATGGTTGCCCAGAATGCAGGGAATTTGAAGAGTTTTAAGCAGCTGAACACATTTCTCCGGGTCCGGCCCATAACTGATGGCATCCCCCAAAAAAAAACAGGACTCAATATTCCGGGAAGAAATATCCTGGACAACCCTGCTGAATGCCTCAATGTTTCCGTGAATGTCTGAAAATATTGCAAAACGCAATGGACTGGCCTTCTAGTACAAATTGAACAGACATAATCCTCCGGCTGGTCATGACTGTCAAAATCAGGACCCAATCAGAACCGAATCACCCTTCAGTAAGCTGGATCGTTTTTATCATGACCCACCGCCAGAAACCAGGAAACAGCCCCGTCCGGATCGGTCGGTGATCAGGAAGAGAGCGCCTGAGCTTTACTCCAAAACTTCAACCCTGGGGACTTCAAACAGGTTATTCGCATAGGTGACAGATTCCTGCCACTTTTTTCAGGTCAAGGACAAAAGTAATGCCTGCTCCGGGCTTGTTCAGCTCCCCTGCCTCTATCATAGCCGACATGACCTTGTCGGTAATATCCTTGGGGACTATAGTCAAAAGGATGTCTTTTTCAGGCTCTATAGGAATCCCCAGCAGGGTTTTGGTTTCCCTGATTCCTGTACCCCGTCCGGGAATGATGGTTCCACCTTCAGCCCCGGCCTCTTTGGAAGCCTTAAGTATAGGCTGGCAGCCGCCCTTGTTGACAATAGTCACGATCAGGTCAAACTGAAGCTCTGATTTCATTCCTAACTCCTTTTAATGGCGTTCATAATCGCCCCCACCAGCATCACCGACAGGATCGGGGCCATGGCCACCAGGGCTATGAGCCCGAATCCGTCCTGGACCGCACTCCTGCCTTCCATGGCCTCAGCCAGGCCCAGGGCTATGGCCATGACAAAGGTCACGGTCATGGGACCGGTGGCTACTCCTCCGGCATCAAAGGCTATGGAAATAAACGACTGTTCACAGAACTTCATCAGGATCAGTGCAGCCAGATAGCCGGGAATGACAATATGATAGATGGAAATGCCGAAAATGATCTTGGCCATGCCGATGGCCACAAATATTCCAACCCCTAGGGACAGAATTATGAGCATGAAGCTGAACCTGAGGGACCCGGATGAGGCTTTTTCCACATTTTCGCACAGAATACGGACTGCAGGCTCTGCAACCGTGGCCACCACTCCCAGGATGAAGCCTATGGGAATCAGGATCCACAGGTTTTCAAAGGAATTCATGATCTCGCCCATCTGGGTGCCCACTGGCAGAAAACCCACCTGAACTCCCTGCAGAAAAAGGGTCAGCCCGGCTATGGCCAGGACAATACCCTTGAACAGGTTGATCACATACTCCCTGGACAGCTTAAGATAAACCAGCTGAAAAAACAGAAAAAAGGCCACCAGAGGCCCCATGGCCATGAAGACCTCTCCCAGGACATGACCGAAATTCAGAAAATCTAACAGCTCTTTCATGAGTAGATTATCCCCAGGATCATCACTCCCAGAACCGGACCAATGGAAGCCAGGCCAATGAGTCCAAAACCATCGCTGAAAGAAGACCTTCCGCCCAGAACCGCTGTAACTCCCAGGCCAAGGGCCAGGATGAACGGCACAGTGACCGGTCCTGTGGTCACACCACCAGCGTCAAAGGAGATGGGCACGAAATCGGCAGGAGTAAAAAAGGACAGAACAAGAATCAGCACATATCCCCCGGCCAGGACATAGGCAATGGGCAGGTTCATGACAATCCTGAGCATGGCCAGGGTTACAAATACTGCCACCCCGATAGCCACAAAAAGAATCAGGATGTTCCGGTTCACAAACCCGTCAGACACAAAGTCCACCTGATGGGCCAGGACCCGGACATCCGGCTCGGCCATGGTTACGGTAAAACCCAGGATAAAAGCGAAAAACAACAGGAAGAACAGAGATCCCCTCTTGGGCAGCTCAGCACCTATGGCCTCGCCCATGGGCAAAAGACCGATCTTGACCCCCTGCAGAAAAAGAAACAGGCCGATCATGACCATGACCACACCGATTAAAAACCTGGAGAATAGAAGCCAGGGCATGGATATCAAAAAGACCTGCAGCAGAACTACCACCAAAGTGATGGGCAGAACAGCCTGAATGACCTCCAGAAGACCTTCTTTTATATCTTTGTACATAATTAATCCCAGAAATCCAGCAAACCCTGGATGGCAGCTGCTGAAGCCTGTTCCTTAATTTGCAGCCGTTGTCCTTGAAAAACAAATCTTTTCCAGCGGATGCGTTCCAAAAGCCCCCAGGCCATGTAAACCGTACCCACGGGCTTTTCCAGGGTGCCTCCCCCTGGCCCGGCGATTCCGGAAACAGCGATTCCGGCCTGAGCACTGGTCAGAGAAATCACCCCCCTGACCATGGCTTCCACGCATTGGCTGCTGACTGCACCAAAACCGTTGAGCAGCTCCTGGTCCACACCCAGGATGGATGTTTTAAGGTGATTGGAATAGGCCACCACTCCGCCTGCATACCACCTGGAGCTGCCTGGCTCATTGGTCAGCAGGTGGCTGATCAGCCCTCCGGTACAGGACTCAGCCGTGGCCAGAAAAAGCCTTTCTGCCTCCATCCGGCCTGCCAGAACCTTGATCATGGGCTGTTCATATTCCATCCCTGCCTGCCTGCTAAGTAACATCTATAATTAATTAGAATCCAAATAACAAGACCAGGTTAGGTTCCTCAGGCCAGAAGAAAATTGGTGATGATGAGATATCCGGTATAAGCTTGGTAAAGGGCCAGGCAGATCAGAACAATGTTGTTGGCTCCATGGATGGCTGGCAGCCAGATCCTTTTTTTTCTGCGCCGGTCCATGATTGACCCGGTCAGATAAGCCACAAGCATGAACGGAGTCATGATCATGGCTCCCTGGTTGTGGTTAAGAAAGATTCCGCTCATACCAAAGTGGTTGTTTACCGCCACTTTGCCCAGGACCAGACCGGCCAGCCAGACAATAATCACCAGCCGGCCCCAGAAAACATGACCCTTCCAGTTGAACCTGGTTTTTTTACCAAGATGCAGGCCCTTGAACCTTTCCCAGCCCAGTAAAAGCACATAAAAAGCCGCAATAGTTGCCAACAGCTGCAGTAAAGGATGAAACCAGAGCATATGTACCTCCATGTTGATTTGACTGATCACTTATCATATTTCAAAGCTTTCTGCAGGCCCGGGGCTCGTGGCAGATGGCGAATTAAGACAAAGGCCTGATTCCGGTCAGACTTGATCATGGGGACATTATTTATAATTTTCTCTTCTGATGCAACCTGCCTTGCAAAGCATCTGGTTATCCTTTAGAAATGGGCACCATGCCTTTGAGCAAGCATTTTTTCAATCCAGGCCAACAGCCCTGGATGATAAAAGCTCCTTTTCCCAAGCACACCCAGGGATCTAAGCAAAGGAGAAGATCATTATGAAATACATTCCATCCCAAGTGGTCTTTTTCTTTCAGAGCAGGGTTGCCAAAAGCAACATCAGGGCCCTGATCAAGTTTCTTCTGGTCCTGCTCTTTATGATAACCGTATACAGTTTCGCCTTTCAGTACATCAAACTATACGAAGGAGAGAAATACACCCTGGTCACCGGGTTCTACTGGACCCTGACCACCATGAGCACCCTTGGCTTCGGGGACATCACCTTCACCAGCGACTTGGGAAGGCTCTTTTCCATCCTGGTCATGATGTCCGGGGTGGTCTTCCTCCTGGTCATGCTTCCCTTCACCTTTATCCAGTTTTTTTACGCACCCTGGCTGGAAGCCCAGGATAAGGCCAGAACCCCCAGGGAGCTGCCTCAGGATACAACCGGTCATGTCCTTTTGACCAACTCTGATCCCCTGAGCACCGCCCTGGTGGAAAAACTCAAGCAGTACAAATACCCTTATGCCATTATTGTCCCTGATCAGCACCAGGCCCTTGAACTCTATGATCAGGGATATAAAATTATTCTGGGCGATCTGGATGACATTGAAACCTACCGCAAAACCAGGGCTGACAAGGCAGCTCTGGTTTTCTTCAACAATGATGACCAGACAAACACCAATGCTGTCTTTACCTTGCGCGAACTATCAAAAGAGCCGCCTGTTATCTCCAGTGCCGAAGTCAGTGAATCAGCTGATATTCTGGAGCTGGCCGGAAGCAGCCAGGTCTACCAGTTCACCAGGATGCTGGGTCGGTCTCTGGCCCGAAGGGTTCTGGGTGTGAGTATGCATGCCAATATCATTGGCAGATTCAATGAACTGCTCATTGCCGAGGCTCCGGCCATGCGCACGCCCCTGGTAGGCAAAACCCTGCTCCAGAGCAAACTTAGAGAAAGCACAGGAGTCAATGTAGTGGGAATCTGGGAACGGGGCAAATTCCAAAGCCCCCTTCCAGAGACCACCATCACCTCTGATTCGGTTCTGGTTCTGGCTGGATCGGAAAAACAGCTGGAAAAATACGATGATATTTACGGGATCTACAACCTGTCTTTTGCCCCGGTCCTGATCCTGGGCGGGGGACGGGTGGGACAGGCAGCTGCCCAGGCACTTCAAGAAAATGAAATTGAGTACAGGATAGTTGAAAAAAGTCCCAGAGTGGCAGGAAACAGGGAAAATTACATTCAGGGCAATGCTGCTGACCTCAATATCCTGAAAAAAGCCGGAATCGACAAGACTCCTTCCATTATCGTCACCACCAATAACGATGACCTGAACATCTACCTGACCATCTATTGTCGCAAGCTGATGCCTGAAGTTCAGATCATCACCCGGGCCACCAGAGAAAGAAATATTCCCAAACTCCACCATGCAGGGGCCGATCTTGTAATGTCCTATGCATCCATGGGTGCCAACACCATCATTAATTACCTCAGAGGAGACAACGTGATGATGGTTGCCGAAGGACTGGACATTTTCAAGGAAAAAGCACCTGAAGCTCTGGTGGGCAAGACTCTGGCCGAAAGTGAGATCCGCAAGAAAACCGGATGCAGTGTCATTGCCATAGAGTTCCAGGGAGCAATCAATATAAACCCCGGACCAGACACCATCATCAACAAGGATGAGGAGTTGATCCTGATTGGAACTACAGAAGCCGAAAGTAAATTTTTAAGCAGTTTCATAAAAAAATAGCCATATTCATGCTCTTTTTTTCACAAGTATTTACTTGAATCATTCTGCTCATGATCTGGTTTTAAACACCGTTAACCTAAAAACAGGTTCCTTTTTGAGCCGTCCATGTTTGTTTAAATAAATGTTCAGCCAAATCAAGGTTTCTGGTTGCCAGATCATGGTTCATCAACCATAACAATCCAGGAGATGCGTATGTGGGAAATCAGACTTCACGGCAGAGGAGGCCAGGGAGCCGTAACTTCGGCCGAGCTTCTGGCCAGGGCTGTCATTGCCAAAGGCAAATTCGCCCAGGCCTTTCCAAGTTTCGGACCTGAAAGAAGAGGTGCCCCGGTTCAGGCTTTTGTCCGGGTGGACGACCAGAGGATACTCAAGCGGGAAAAGATATATGAACCCAACATGGTCATGGTCCTTGACCCTACCCTGCTGGATGTGGTCAATGTGGCTGAGGGTCTGAAGCAGGATGGGATAGTGGTGGTCAACAGCTCTGAATCCGGAGCAAAGCTCAAGGAAAAGCATGGCTGGCCAAAAGTTGCTGCAGTCAACGCCACAAAGCTGGCTGTGGAAATCCTTTCGGTCCCTATCACCAACACCACCATGCTCGGCGCTCTGCTCAAGGCCTCAGGCATCCTGGAGGCAGCTGACATGGAAGAGGTCATCCTGGACCGTTTTGGACCCAAGCTTGGACCCAAAAATTTCACTGCCCTGTCCAAGGCCTTTGAAGTCACCAACCCAATTTAGCCTTTCAGGAGAAAAAATATGTCTGATCAAGCAATATGCGCCTGGCAGAAGCTGGAGCTGGGCACAGCCATAACTACTCCCGGCAATGCTGCAGAACTGCGCACCGGAGACTGGAAAACCCTGCATCCGCTTACTGACCAGGAAAAATGCATCAAGTGCGGTCTGTGCAGTTTGTACTGTCCGGAGTTCTGCATTGCCCAGGACAAGGAAGGTTTTTATCCGGCTGATCTGTTCTACTGCAAGGGCTGTGGAATATGCGCCAACGAGTGTCCCAAACAGGCTATAACTATGACCATGGACTAGCCCGGAAAAGTTGTAGGTTGAGTTGAATCCCTGGTCAGGCTCGAAACTGGTCAGACCATGAATTTCCCAGTATGGAACAATCATCTTTCCCGGTGTATACCTCATCAGGGTTACAGGATAATCACGGAGGAGATAATATGAATAAAGCCAAAGGGTTGGAAGTTTCCCTGGCTATTGCCGAAGCAGTAAAGCAGGCTGATGTGGATGTAGTGGCGGCCTATCCCATCACCCCCCAGACCCATATTGTTGAAGAGCTTTCAGTATATGTGGCAAATGGTGAACTGGATGCTGAATACGTTCCAGTGGAGTCCGAGCATTCAGCCATGAGTGCGGCTGTGGGCTCCAGTGCTGCCGGGGCCAGAACCTACACAGCCACCTCGGCCCAGGGCCTGGCCCTGATGCACGAGATCCTTTTCATCGCCTCGGGCCTGAGGCTGCCCATTGTCATGACTGTGGCCAACCGGGCTCTTTCTGCTCCCATCTCCATCTGGAACGACCACGGAGACATTATGTCTGAACGGGACATAGGGTGGATTCAGATTTTTGCTGAAAACGGGCAGGAAGCCTATGAACTGACCATTGCAGCCTTTAAGATTGCTGAGGACCACAGGGTGCTTCTGCCCATCTGTGTCAATGTGGACGGCTTCATCCTGACCCATATGATCGAGCCTATCAATTTTATTGATCAAAATGAGGTGGACAAATTTCTGCCCCCTTTTAAACCGGCCCTGACCCTGGACCCTGAAAAGCCGGTGACCATGGGTCCGGTGGGCGTGCCTGAAGTATACATCGAATCCCGCAAGCAATGCGAGCAGGCCCTGATCAACTCCAAGGCAGTAGTTTCCGAGGTCCTTGCTGACTGGGGACAACGGTTCAACCAGAAGTACAGATTAATTGAAAGAAACGGGGCTGCCAGTCCCAAAACCGTATTCATCACCATGGGATCCATGGGTGAAACCACCATGACCGCAGTCAAGGAACTGGAAGAATCAGGGCAATCCCTGGGTCAGGTCAGAATCAGACTGTGGCGGCCTTTTCCCAAAGAAGAATTCCTGGATGCCATTAAAGATGTGGAAGAAATCATAGTCATTGACCGGGCTTTGAGTCCCGGATCCCACAGTGGACCTGTGGCCCAGGAGATCAAGGCCCTTTTGTACGATCAGCCCCAAAAACCCAAAATCCACAATATCATCGCCGGGTTAGGCGGGCGCGACGTAACCGTCAAGGACTTCAAGAAAATGTATGAAATGGCCAGAAACAATGAACTGGATCCAAATTACACCATATGGGGGGTGCGATCAGATGCTTAATCATCCCGGACTGGAAAATTTTGAAAAGATCACCACCAAAAATATTCCCACAGAAAACTATATATCTCAGGGGCACCGGGCCTGCCAGGGCTGTGCTGAAATCCTGGCCCTGGGCATGGTCATGAAGATTGCCGGTCCCAATACCATTGTAGCCAATGCCACCGGTTGCATGGAGATCGTCACCTCTCCCTTCCCCCAGACCGCCTGGAAGGTCCCCTGGATTCATGTGGCTTTTGAAAACACTGCTGCAGTTGCATCCGGAATTGAGGCCGGGATCAAGGCCCTGAAAAGAAAGGAAAGGTTTAAAAATGATCCCCCCCATGTCATTGCCGTGGGCGGGGACGGAGCCACAGCTGACATTGGACTCCAGTCCTTGTCCGGTGCTCTGGAAAGAGGGCACAACTTTCTTTATGTCTGTCTGGACAATGAAGCTTATATGAACACCGGAATTCAGAGATCAAGCTCAACCCCCTACGGAGCTTCCACCACCACTTCTCCCACCGGTTCCCAGAGCATTGGTCAGCAGACCTGGAAAAAAGACCTGCCCGCCATTGCAGCAGCCCATAATATTCCCTATGTGGCCACTGCCAATCCAGGCTTTCATCTGGATCTCATGAACAAGGTCAAAAAGGCCCTGACCATTGAAGGTCCAGCCTATATCCATATCTATTCAGCCTGTCCCACAGGCTGGAGAAGCAAACCTGAAAAGAGCATTGAAATATCAAAACTGGCTGTACAGACCAATGTCTTTCCCCTGTACGAAATTATTAACGGCAGACTGACCATCACCAAAAAGATAAACAAACCCAAGCCGGTCAGGGAGTACCTCAAAACTCAGCGCAGGTTCGGGCATCTCAGCGACAATGACATCAACTTCATCCAGCAAAGGACCGATGCCAGAATGGCTGAGCTGCAGAGCCTCGAGTCAAGCTCACAAGAGTAATACTGTCCAGACCCGGGCCAAGATGGCTTATTTTCATTGAAAAAAGGGGCGTGATCAATTACGCCCCTTTTTTATTCTTCAAACCCAGGCATGGGGCCATGCTGGATTATTATCCTTTACCTGGTATTTCTGATCAATGCTGTCTGGAGAGCCCAAAGCCCTTTAAAGCTGTGGAACTCATTTTTATCTTGTCAATCCGGGATTGAATTTAATATGTACTTATTTATCCGACATCAGGGCTACTGGGCTTCATCCTTCATAACCACCACAACTCAATCAGAGGAGCTTTCATAATGACCGAAAAACAACTCCACGCCCTGTTCAATCCTCAAAGCGTGGCGGTCATCGGCGCTTCTTCGAGTCCGGGAAAAATCGGTTACAGCATCCTGGAGAACATGATTGAAGCAGGGTTCAAGGGAGATATCTATCCGGTCAACCCCAAGGCAGAATCAATTCTTGACCTCAAGGTGGTCAATCAAATTGAAGACCTGCCCGACAACCTGGATCTAGCTGTAATAACCATTCCCAGGAAACTGGTGGTTGATTCCCTGGACCTTTTGGGCGGGAAAAAAACAGCTGCAGCCATTGTCATTACTGCCGGATTCAAGGAGGTAGGAGGAAAAGGATATTATCTGGAACAGGAACTGATCAATACGGCCCGCAAGCATGACATGGCCCTGCTCGGACCCAACTGCCTGGGCATGATCAACACCCACGGCCTGGTCAATGCTTCATTTGCTGCAGGCAAGCCCGATCCAGGCAACATAGCCTTTTTCTCTCAGTCTGGTGCCCTGTGCGTGGCTATCCTTGACTGGGCCCTGGGGGAAAATATCGGCTTTTCCAAATTTGTGAGCCTTGGCAACAAGGCTGTTCTGGATGAAGCAGATATGATATCCTACCTTGGCCAGGACTCCAAAACCGATGTAATCCTGGGTTATATTGAAAATGTAAGCAATGGCGAAAAGTTTGTTAAAGAAGCCATGAATCACAGCAATGAAAAACCCATCATCATTATCAAGTCCGGAACAACCTCGGCCGGAGCCAAAGCTGCTTCTTCCCACACCGGGGCTATTGCCGGGTCAGATCAGGCCTATACTTCAGCCTTTCAAAAGTCAGGGATCATCAGAGCCCACGACGTTGAAACCCTGTTCAACCTGGCCCAGGCCTTTTCCACTCAGCCCCTGCCCAAGGGCCCCAGCCTGGCCATTGTGACCAACTCAGGAGGACCGGGCATCATGGCTGCAGACGCCTGTGAAAAGTCCTCCCTGAGCATGGCCAGGATATCATCAGCCACTATTGGCCAGATGCAGGAATTTCTTCCTTCATACGCCTCCCTTTACAACCCCATTGACATCATCGGAGATGCAGGCGCCCAGAGATACCTGAAAACCATTGATTCGGTCATCAAAGACGGAAACGTCAACTCTCTCCTGGTCCTTTTGACTCCCACCTCCACTGCAGCCGCAGAAATAGAGGATATCTGCAAAGGCATAGTGGAAGTGTCCCGTAATACAGACAAACCGATTTTCGCCTGTTTTATGGGGAAAAAGATCATCTCCAGAGGCCGGAAAATCCTCATGGATGGCAAAGTTCCATGCTATTCCTTTCCTGAACCGGCCATCAGCTGCATTGAACAGATGTATAAGCACTATCAGTGGAAGAATAATCCCTGTCCCCTGCCCTCGCCGGTCAATCGAGACAGGGGCAGAGCCGCTCTGATCATAGACCGGGTCAAAAAGAGCGGACAGGGAGAAATTGTGGAGTTTCAGGCCCAGGAAATACTCCAGGCCTATAATCTGCCTGTACCCAAGACAGCCCTGGCCCGCTCCAGCCATGACGCTGTGGAGATTGCCCAGCGCTTTGGCTACCCAGTGGTTCTGAAAATCGCTTCACCCAACATATCCCATAAGACTGATGTGGATGGAGTAAAACTAGGGCTAAGCGGCCCTGACCAGGTCAGAAAGACCTTCCTGGACATTACCGGCCGTACTTCCAGAATGCGGCCTGACGCTCATATTGCCGGCTGCCTGGTCCAGGAAATGGCTCCGAAAAACTGCAAAGAGGTTATTGTGGGCTTTAAAAGGGACGATCAGTTCGGCCCTTTGATCATGTTTGGACTTGGCGGCATTTATGTGGAAGTCTTAAAAGACATCTCCTTCCGGCTAGGACCGGTCACCAGGGAGGAGGCCAGGAAGATGATCCGGGAGATAAAATCCTACATGCTGCTCAAGGGGTTCCGGGGTGACTTGCCCATTGATTTCAACGCCATTGAGGAGATCATCCTGACCATGTCCCAGCTGGCTCATGATTTCCCTGAAATCTACGAAGCTGAGTTCAACCCCATTCTGGTCAATTCCCACCAGGCCATGGTGGCGGATGTTCGCATGACCCTGGGCTGATCCCTGATGATTTAATTCACTTTGTTGTTTTTTTTGTCTAATTGTGTAATTAAAGTCCTGAACAGAACACATAACAGGAGGATTTTTCAATGGTCGGACTCTATATCGGATCTACGGCTGGCTTTTCCGGCAAAAACCTCATCACCCTGGCCCTGGGCAAGAAATTCCAGGATGACGGCTTCAAGCTTGGCTTCATGAAGCCAGTGGGAGCCATTCCCAAAGAAATCAATGGAATGATGGTAGATGAGGACGCCTACAGCACCAATGAATTCCTGGACATAAAGTCTGATCCTTCCAAGCTGACCCCGGTTCTCGTGTCCCAGGACTTCAAGATGAAAGCCTATTCTGGTGAATGTCTGCTGTACAGAAACGACATCAAAAAAGCATATGATGAACTCAGCCAAAACAAGGAAATCATGCTGGTGGGCGGTTCAGGGAGTTTTCTGTATTCAGGGAAATACTGCCAGCTGGACGGGTACAACATATCCCGCCTCCTGGATTCCAAAGTAGTGATTATTGACCGCTATTTCCGTGAGCTGAACTATGATTATCTCATTGCGGCCCAGGAGGTCTTAGGTGACAAGCTGCTGGGGGTCATCCTCAATGACGTTCCTGAATACTTCATGCAGGAGACAAGAGAGTTCATAGTGCCCATGCTGGAAAACAGACAGGTCAAAGTCCTGGGAATCATCCCCCATGATGATGTGCTCAAAGCCATAACTATCGGCGATCTTGCCTCACAGCTGGGCGGAAAGATCATCTCCATGCATGCCAAGGCTGACCAGATCATCCAGAGCTTTCTCATCGGCACCATGCAGATTGAAAACTTCATGACCCACTTTCACAAAAACAAAAATGTGGCTGTCATTGTTGGTGGAGATCGGTCTGACCTCCAGCTGGTGGCTTTGGAAGGAAACTGTCCCTGCCTGATCCTGACTGGCAATATTTATCCCAACGACATCATCCTGACCCGATCCGAGGTCCTGGGAATTCCCATTATCGTAGCCAGGGAGGACACCTTTACCGTAGCCCAGAAGATGGAGAACATCCTCAATCGGACCAAGCTTCGGGAGGCGGTCAAGATCAACCAGGGCTGTCAGGTGGTCAATGAAAACCTGGATTATGACGCTCTGTATAAGGGGCTGGGTATCAGTCCGACCAAGTAATGGCTGTATTGGCGGCCCTTCATACCTGCCTTTAATCAAAAGCCGCTCCGGGTTCCAGATGCCAGAGATGATCCCGGGACGGCTTTTCCTGTTTCCAGGCCAGGCTTTGGCTGGTGCCTTTTTGGCACATATATGTTCATTAATTCACTATGTATTATTAACCTGAAAAAAATGGTTAAATATTGACTTGATAAAACAAGCTTCAGAGTCTGGAGTATGTTTATCCGGGTTCAGCCCCTGTCAGGCTCATCCATGGAAAAAACGCTGCGACTCTTTTGGAGCTTTAACCCATCAACTGGCTGGCGACAAAAATGATCAATAAAACCAATTGGGACTGGGAAACAGGGACCAAGGTGGTGGTGGACTCGCTGAACTGTCCGCTGCTTTATGTCTGGCGCGAGGAAAACCAGGTCAGCCCTGACGGAGAAAAAATCGCTTCCATCATCAATACCGGAGACTACAGGTTCAGCGTCTGTGAAAACCTGCAGAACTGGGACCAAAACTTTGAAAAGGTCTGGGGACTGCAGTATGGCCCGGACGGACGTTTGACAGCCTTGGTCATGCAGGACGATCTCTGGACAGTTTGTGTGGACGGCAAAACCTGGGACCAGCGTTTCGACTATGTCTGGGATACAAAATTCAGCCGAAACGGAAACGCAGTCGCCATAGCCATTCAAAGTGAAATGCGCTATGGCATGGCCATCAACGACCAAGTCTGGCCAAACCTTTTTATCAATGCCAACCATTTCACCATCAGCCCATCCGGGTCCGACAGCTGTGCGGTGATCCAGACCAGGGCAATGGAACAGGCCGATGTCTTCAGCTTTCAGAAAGGCTCCTATTCTGTTGCAGTCAATGGTCAGGCCTGGCCTGTTGAACTGGTAAACATCTGGACTCCAGTCTTTCATCCTGAAAAAAAGAGCGTAGCCGCCCAGTGTCGAACTTCTCTTTACGACTATTCCATCATTGTTGATGGTCAGGTCTGGCCCAAAAGTTTTTCCAGCATCTGGAGGCCATCCTTTAATCCTGTTAATTCATCTTTATTGGCCCCGGCCAGAGAGGGAAAGCAATGGGTGGTGGTCCAGGATGGGGAAGTTGTTCTAAGGCCTGGTTTTTTTCAGATGTGGAACCTGTGTCACTCACCCAATGGCCGTCACTGGGCAGCCATTGTTGCCCCGGAATTCGGGAAGTGGACCGTAGCTGTAGATGGAAAACCCTGGAAAATAAGATTTAAAACCCTGGTTTATGACTTAACCTTCGGACCGGTAGGTGAAAAAGCCGCAGCAACCGGTAAAAACAGGGACCAATGGCACATAGCAGTGGACGGCCAAATATGGGACAATTCCTTTGATATGGCTTGGCAGCCCGTATTCAGCGATGATGAGCAGCACGCAGCCGCCAAAGTGGAAAAAAACGGAAAATACCATATCATAATAAACAACAAGGCCTACCCCATGGAGTTCGATCAAGTCTGTGACCCGGTGTTCAGTCCTGACAGCAGGAAAATCCTGATCCGGGGCATAACAGGACACAGATTCATCCGAATTGTGGACACGGTCTGAGCTGCAGACCATTTTTAAAAGGCAAGGAAAGCCATGCATCAACTTTACGAATTCGTCTCCGGTCCTCTGGCCTGGATCGCCTGGACAGTATTCATAGTCGGATCATTGACCAGGGTAGTCGTTCTGGTGACTTCCACCATTGAAAAAGATCCGGTGGTTGTAAATTATTTCAGCCTAAAACATGCCCTGAGATCCATGGTGATCTGGAGTATTCCCTTTTTCCCCAGATCCTCCCGTCTTAATCCGGTCATGACTGTTGTTTCCTTTACCTTTCATATCTGCGTGATTTTGGTTCCCCTGTTCGCCCTTGGGCATATTGTTCTCTGGGAGGAGTTTTTCGGCATCTCATTCTGGGCACTTCCGGACAGGATAACGGACATTATGACCCTGATGGTAATCTTTGGCCTGATCTTTTTTATTATCCGCAGGTTCAGCCTGAAAGAGGTCAAATATGTTTCCAGTTGGTCCGACTATATGCTTCCCCTGCTGATCCTGGCCCCTTTTGTAACAGGTTACGCAGCCTTTCATGGATGGTTCAATCCCCAGCTGATGCTTATACTCCATATTTTTAGCGGTGAAGTGCTGCTCATGGCCATACCCTTTACCAGGCTGGTCCATATGGTCTTTGCCCCTTTCACCCGGGCTTACACAGCCTCGGAATTCGGAGCAGTGCGTCATGCCAAAGACTGGTAATAACCATATAAAGCAGAAAAAAATCAGCGGAAATAAAAATGAATTATAGAACCACCGAGGACATCGGCCTGATCACAGGAGCGAAAAACTTAACTGCTGAAAAAATCAGGTCTGCTGTTCATAAAGTCTTCAGCAAAGAAGCCGGTCCAAGACTCAAGGCCTACTACAACACCTGCGTCAGATGCGGGCTCTGTTCTCAGGCCTGCCACTACTTCTTGTCCATGGACAATGACCCGTCCTTCAGCCCGGTGGGCAAAGTCAAGCAGACTGTCTGGGAACTCCTTGACCCCGGCAAAAGAATAACTCCTGATTTCATAGTCAATGCAGCCCAGATAGCCTATACCGAATGCAACCTGTGCCGGCGCTGTTCCATGTACTGCCCCTTTGGCATAGATACTGCCTATATGATAACCTTGGTCAGACGCCTCTGCCATCTTCTGGGAGTTACCCCTCAGTACATACAGGATACGGCTCACAGTCACGCATCAACCATGAATCAGATGTGGATCAAGGAAGACGAATGGATCGACAGCCTGCAATGGCAGGAAGATGAGGCCAGGGATGAACTGCCCATGCTCAGAATCCCCATTGAAAAAAACGGAGCAGAGATATTCTATTCGGTAATCGGTCCTGAACCCAAGTTCAGGTCTCAACTCATTTACCAGGCTGCTGTAATCATGAACGTGGCCCAGGTGGACTGGACCATGCCGGCCACACCCGGCTGGGACAACAGCGACATGGCCATGTATGTGGGCGACTATGAACTGATGGGCAGGATGAAAAAGATCCATTTTGAAACTGCCCTGCGCCTGAAATGCAAAAAAATAGTCATGGGCGAATGCGGCCACGCCTTCAGGTCAGTCTATGATACCGGGTCACGCTGGCTGGGCTGGAAAGAACCGCCAGTGCCCATCATTCACGCAGTACAGTTCTATTGGGACCTGCTCAACGAGGGTAAGATCAGGGTAGGTAAAAAGTTCGAACAACCAGTGACTTTTCATGATCCATGCAACATTGTCCGGGGTATGGGACTGCACGAAAAAGCCAGGGATCTTGTCCGGGCCTTTTGCAGGGACTTTGTTGAAATGCATCCCAACCGGGAGCACAATTATTGTTGCTGCGCCGGAGGAGGAGTGATCAATTGCGGACCTCCCCATAAGAAAACCAGAGTGCTGGGGAATAAAATCAAGGCTGACCAGCTCCGGGCCACTGGTGTGCCAGTGGTTATCGCCCCTTGTCACAATTGTCATGGTGGTCTGGAAGATATCCTTCATCACTACAAGGTGGACATGCAGATTAAATTCCTGGGAGACATTATTTATGAATGTATTGATAAAACAAGTGTTGAATAGAATATTCCCGGCTGTCCTGATTCTCCTGGCCCTTCTTTTTCTGATCCCGGGATTTATTTTTTCCCAGAATCCCGTCCCCCTGTTCAAAGATGATAACTTTACCGATCCCCTGCGAGGTCCTGTTTTATTCGACCATGACCAGCACGAGCTGATGTATGACTGCTCCAGGTGTCATCACCTTTACGACAACCAGGGAAACCTGCTTGAAGGTATGGCTTCGATAGACCTGAGATGCTCAGACTGTCATACTGTTGAGGGCCAAGACGATATTCTTCCCCTGCGCAGGGCCTATCATCTCCAGTGCAAAGGCTGCCACCTGGATGAAGGCCAAGGGCCGTTTGCCTGCTCAGAATGTCATATTCGTTAGTGAGCTTCTTCCAGCCCGACTGATTAACCCTTCATCCCCAAACAGGATGATTCATGAGTATTGATCAACTGATAGTTTTTTTGGTTCTTGCTCTGTCCCTTGTCCTGTTTGTCCATGGAAAAATCCGCTATGATCTGACCGCTCTATTGGCCCTGCTGGCTGTAGTTGTCAGCGGAGTCCTGCCCACAGATCTGGCCTTTGAAGGCTTTTCCCATCCGGCAGTGGTCACGGTGGCTGCCGTCCTGATAATCAGCAGGGCCCTGAGCAACGCCGGAATCGTGGATATCATCGCCAGACAGCTGTCTCCCATTGCCCATCACCCGATTATGCTCACCGGCGCATTATGTATTGTTGTAGCCGTGCTCTCAGCCTTTATGAACAATGTTGGAGCCTTAGCTCTGATCATGCCGGTGGCCATTCAGCTGGGACGTAAAAAAAACATATCCCCTTCCCTGCTGCTCATGCCCCTGGCCTTTTGTTCCCTTTTGGGGGGATTAACCACTCTTATCGGGACACCACCCAACATCATAATCGCCACTTACCGGGCCCAAGTTGATCCCTCTCCATTTGCAATGTTTGACTTCACTCCAGTGGGGGTCAGCCTAAGCCTGATCGGTTTGGTATTCATTATCTTTCTGGCCCGTTTTTTCCTGCCCGACAGGAAAGGACAGACCGGTGTCCAGGATCTGTTTAAAATCGATTCTTACCTCACAGAGGTGGTGGTTCCTGAAGGTTCAAAAGTCATTGGAAAAAGCATCAGAGACCTGGAATACCTGACTGAAACCGATATTGTGATTGTCGGGCTTGTCCGGGGAAGCACACGCCTGTCTGTTCCTTCCAGCTTTGAAATCCTTAACCCCGGAGATATCTTGGTTGTCGAAGCTGACTCCGAAGACCTCGATGTCCTGATCAAAGAAGCTGGTCTGAATCTGGTAGGAAGCAAGGAATTGTGTCCTGAATCGGGAAATGAAGAGGATAAGGATAAAAGTTCTTTTGATAAGGATGCCTGCAGACAAGTCCTGAAGGCCGACAATATGCAGCTGATGGAAGCCGTTATCCAACTCGAATCACCCATCATTGGTAAAACTGTGCTCAACCTGAACCTGCGCTGGAAGTACGGCATTAATCTCTTAGCTGTGGCTAGACAGGGAGCCCGCATGACTCAAAGGCTTAAAAGCATCAGGTTCCGGGCCGGTGATATTCTTCTGCTGCAAGGTCAACCCGATTCCATGCCCGATAGCCTGAAGGAAATGGGCTGTTTTCCCCTGGCACAAAGACCCCTCGGTTTGAGTCCACGCAAAGACACCGTCCTGGCCATCTCCATTTTCATCCTGGCAGTGGCCTTGACCACCCTGGGGTACCTCCCTGTTCACATAGCCCTGGTCGGAGCTGCCCTGTTCATGCTGTTACGCGGGACAATCAGCCTGAATGATGCCTATAAAAGCGTGGACTGGCCGATTATAGTTCTTCTGGGGGCAATGATTCCTGTGGGTACGGCCATGGAAATGACTGGTGGAGCACAATTCATTGCTGATCAGATTCTGGCTGTTTCAGGCAATCTTTCTCCCCTGGCCACCATGGGCTTACTCATGATCGCCACCATGGCCCTGTCCAATCTGATAAACAATGCTGCAGCCGCAGTACTGATGGCCCCAATAGCCATCAATATTGCAACTCTGATCAATGCCTCATTTGACCCTTTTCTGATGACCGTGGCTGTTGGAGCTTCTCTGCCTTTTCTGACTCCAATCGGACATCAGTCCAACACCCTGGTCTTGGGCCCTGGTGGATACAGATTCGGCGATTACTGGAAGTTAGGACTTCCCCTGTCCATCATTCTTGGAATCTCAGCTGTTCTTCTGATAAGTATTATCTGGCCGCTTTAGAAGGCTGGCTATGAAAAAATCAAGGTTTGAAAAATTTCAGACTGGTCTTCTTAATCCCGCCTTTGCAAAGGCCCAGCATCTGGCGCAGCTCCTTTTGGGTGCCATGCTCAACAAATACATCTGGAATCCCCAGCCGTTTGACATGCAGACCGCCAAGCAGATCATGATCTGCAAGAAATTCCAGCACAGCTGAAGAAAAGCCGCCAGCCAGGACATTCTCCTCCAACAAAAGGATCCTGTTGAACCTTTTTCTAAGGTCAAAAATCATCTCTGCCGGCAGGGGCTTGACAAACCGGGCATTCAGCACAGCCAGGGACATCTTTTCATCTTCAAGTTCCAGGGCAGCCTCCAGGGCCGGATAAACCCTGCTTCCAACCGCCATGATCAGACCGTGGGAGCCATCTTTGATAAGTTCTGCTCGGCCCACTTCCACAGGCAGGATCTCATCCCTGACGGATGAACCCACACCCACCCCTCTTGGATACCTTATAACTGCAGGACCTGGGTGCTGGACAGCTGTGTACAGCATTCTCTGCAGCTCTGCCTCATCTTTGGGTGCCATGCAGATCAAATTGGGAATATGCCGAAGATAGGAAAAATCAAATACTCCGTGGTGAGTGGCTCCGTCCTCCCCCACAATCCCGCCTCTGTCCAGGCAGAGGGTCACAGGCAGATTCTGAAGACAGACGTCATGCACCACCTGGTCATAGGACCTCTGCAGAAAAGTCGAATAAACCGCAACAACCGGTTTGAAGCCTCTGGTGGCCAGGCCGGCCGCAAAAGTCACGGCATGCTGTTCGCAGATCCCGACATCAAAAAACCGGTCAGGATACTTTTCCGCAAACCGTCTCAAACCTGTACCTTCCGGCATGGCTGCAGTGATGGCCACGATTTTTTCATCTGTTCCAGCCAGACTGCAAAGGGTATTTCCAAATACCTCGGTGTAAGTGGGCAGACACTTCCCCTTACTCTTTCTGGCCAGCCCGGTTTCCGGCTCAAAACAACCCACACCGTGAAAATGGGTAGGATTTTCTTCTGCCGGTTGATAGCCCTTGCCTTTTTTGGTCAAAACATGGACCAGTACAGGTCCTTCCAGAGTCTTAAGCTGGTTGAAAACCCTGGTCATGGTTCTTATGTTATGCCCGTCAACCGGACCAATATAGTTGAATTTAAAGGCTTCAAAAAGAATCCCTGGAGTAAAGAAGCCCTTAAGGGACTCCTCGCTCTTCCGGGCATAATTGAGGATGTCCTCACCGATCCTGGGGATATGGCGCATCCATCCTTCAACTTCTTTTTTAAATCTGACCATCCACCTGGAGGAGAGTTTGCGGCTCAAAAAAGAGGAAAGAGCTCCCACATTCTTGGAAATGGACATCTCATTGTCATTGAGAATGACTATAAGATCCCTGTCCAGGTCTCCGGCCTGATTAAGCCCTTCATAAGCTAGGCCGGCGGTCATGGATCCATCTCCGATCACTGCCAGGACCTTGCTGGTATCCTTTAGAATGTCCCTGGCCACAGCCATGCCCAGTCCAGCGGAAATAGAGGTGCTGGAATGTCCCACACCAAAATGATCAAACTCGCTTTCATCCATTCTTGGAAAGCCGCTGATCCCTTCTATTTTACGCAGGGTATGAAAATGATCCTTTCTTCCGGTAAGTATTTTATAGGCATAGGCCTGATGTCCCACGTCCCAGATGATCTGGTCCTTTTCAAAATCAAAGACATTCATCAGGGCCACGGTCAGATCAACCACACCCAGGGACGGAGCCAGATGACCGCCGTTTTTGGAAACAACCCTGATGATGAGCTCCCTGACTTGGGAAGCCAGACATTCAAGCTCTTCCGGCTTCAAATCCCTGATCAGGTCTGGTTTGGAAAGGCTGGAAAGAATATGTACGTTGTTATCAGACATGATTTAATACAAATGAAAAAGAGGCGGTCAATTTGACCGCCTCTGTGTTTAAAGATTTTCTACCATTTTTTACGGCATTGCTCTGCATAGGCCTTTTCCTGCTCTTCAAATGAAGCAAAGCCGGCATGATGGAGAGCATCCTCAACTGTGGTCTGCCAGTCCCAGTTTGAATAAATAACCGGCTTGTGAAAGGTTTCCCGGAACCTGTTCATTTCCTGCCGATAGAAGTCTTCCTTGGACGAGCCAAGGCTGGCGTAAAGCTGATCATGCAGCCTGCCCAGCTCACCCTCGTACCACTCCAGCAGGTCATTTTCAGAAGAATATTTTTTCAGGATATGTTCGTAATTATGCTTTTGGAGCAGATCCTGCAGCCTGTTGAAGTGCTGTTTCTTGATCCAGGCTCCCAGGTCTCTGATCTTGATGTTTTCACTTTCAGTATCGGCAAAGTCATACTTGGTCTGGGAATAGGTATCTGGCACCACTGAGGCGGATACGATACCTGCGATGCATACTAAGCCCCGGATGATCAGGCTGTTGGATACCCCCTGCCCGCAGAATCCGACTTTTTTACCGAATTTCTGACCGGTAAAAATAGTGGATAAGATGGCCCAGACCACAGCCGGATCCTCCTCATCATAAATATGTCTGAGTCTGGAATTATCCCGGTCAGTTCCCAGGACTAGCTGGGTCATGTCATTGGAGCCTATGGAAAACCCGTCAAATTCTCTGATGAATTCCTTGGCGATTATTGCATTGCTCGGGATCTCGGACATAAGGATGATCTTGAGCCCGTCCTCACCGGATTTCAGCTTGTGGACATTGGCCAGATAACGCTTCATGCTCCTGGCCTCTTCCAGGGTCCGGACAAAAGGAAGCATCAGCTGAAGATTCTTGCCGCCAAAGGCCCCTCTGGCCAGCTTGAAAGCCTCCAGTTCCCAGTCATGGATATCCCTGGACACACCCCTGTAACCAAGCATTGGGTTATCTTCATAGTCCTCGAACAGCATCCCTCCCAAAAGGTTGCGGTATTCGTTGGATTTATAGTCAGTGGTCCGGTAAATGATCTCCTTGCCGTAAAAAGCCATGGAAAAAAGGGCCAGACCCTGAGACAGGGTCTGGACATAAAGCTCCTTGCCGTTTCTGTATCCTTTGGAGATTATTGTCTGATGAATGTTGTCTGGAAGGTTGCGCACATCATCCATTTTCCGCTTCAGTCCGACCTTTTGAGCGACTTCTATTCTCAGTTCCCCGATTCCATTGAAAATTTCCCGGACATAATCATTGTCAGCAATCCTTTTATGGATGGACTCAATCCGGTCTTCAATTTCCTGCCTGGCCTGGGGAGACTCGGCATCGTCATGGTTAAGCAGGAGCAGCTCATCGGCAAAACCCATAATAATTGATATATGCTCTCTCAGATCAACCGAAGTCTTGAGGATGTCCAGTCTTTTGGTGGCCAGGTCAATATGCTCGTCCAGCTTGTTGTCAAGCTCCCTGAGCTGCCGGTGCAGAGCCAGGACCTCGTCCGTGCCTTTGGCTCCCTTCTGCTCGGTCAGTTCATTGACCCTGTCTTCCAGACCTGTGACTATCCCCACATACTTGCGAAGATTAAAGTCAAGGGAAACCACCCCGGCTGCCAGCTGATCCCGGACAACTTTGGTCAGGTCCCCTTCCAGTTCTCCAAGTTTCTTGTCCACCACCTCTTGCAGATAGCTTTTATCGTAGGCTTCAAGGGCCTGAGGATGAACCCCGATATTTCCCAGCATAAACTCGGCCCGGAGAAGTCCAACCTCAAAATCAGAAATACTTCTCAGCCTTGAAAGAAAAAGGGCCTGGCCCACATCGGCCAGGATAAGGCCAACCTTGGTCTTGGTCTTGGGAAGCTTGCTCAGATCCATTTCTCCGCCCACTTCAACAAGCGGAATAAGCCCCCGGTAGACCTGACCTCTGGAACCATCAACAGTCACTTCCTGGCCATCCAGGGCCCTCAGGGCTTCCAGCCGCTTGATGCCGATGACCGCAGGAATGCCCAGCTCTCTTGAAGTAATGGCCGCATGGCTGGTATCACCACCAGCATCAGCCAGTATGGCCGATGCAATGCGCATTCCCGGAACCATGTCCGGGTCGGTTCGGTCAGCAGCCAGAACATCTCCTTTATTAATTTTGTTCAGCTCCAGGGCGGAACGCAGAAATTTGATGGTGCCCTGTCCTGCTCCTCTGGATGCTCCATTGCCCTCAAGAATGACTTCAGCCCTGGGCAGTAATTTTTCATCCACCTCCATCCGGCGCATGTATATGGTGTGGGGGTATTTCTCAAACTCCTCGTTCCACCTGGTCTCCGGTCTGGCCTGGACAAACCACAGCCGGTCCCACTTATCAATGCAGAACTCAGTGTCCATGATCATTCCGTTGTAAGCCTTGCTGATGGCCCGCACCCCCTTGGCCACCATTTCAGCCTGGGCCAGGGACAAGGACCAGCGAAAGATCATATCCTGGGGGACCGACTCTTCCTTGGTCCCGGCGCCGGTTTCATCGTAGACTATTTTTTTGTCCTTGAACCCCATATTCCTGATGACCACCTCTTCTCCGTCATCGCGCTGAAACACAAAAAACTTGTCAGGAGTGACCATGCCGCTGACCACGGCCTCGCCAAGCCCGTAACTGGCATCAATTGATACCAGATCCATACGGTCTGTCCCGCGACAGCCAGTAGAAGTGTCAGCACTGAAGGCGGTGCCGGAAATCACCGGATTGATCATGCGCATTATGCATACTGAAAGCGAGGTGTTCTCAATAGACCACTCTTCCTTGGCTTTGGAGGCAATGGAATCATCACCGGTCCTCTCGGCCTTGGCCACTGCATCCAGGATGGCCTCTCTGCGGTAGGTCATGCTGCGCAGGTTGTAGGCCGAGGCACAGTCCCAGTGGTAAGCCTCAACCACATTATTCTCACCCACAATATTCAAATATGTATCCTGGAGTCCGGCAAAGGCCTTTTTCCGGCTATCCTCCCCGGCTGCAGAGGATCTGACTGCCACTGGAACATTTTCCTGCCCGGCCTCCTTACAGATGGATCTGTAGGCCTGGCGGACAGCATCTTCAACTTCAGCAGGCAGGTCCACACTCAAAATAGCCACCTGCACCAGGACGGATCTTTTTCTGAGCTGATCAATTCCTTCAGGAGATACAGCAAAGCCTTCAACCACATTATTAATAAAAGTCCTCAGCTTGATCAGGGTTCCTTCAGTCTTGAGGGACCTTTTTATCTTCATGGCCAGCTTGCGCACAAACTTGCGCAGGAATTCGGAATCAGTATTAATGACCTCGTCATTCCAGTCGATGGCATCATATTCCTTGTCCACTGCGGATCTGAGGACTGCTGCGTTGACCTTGGTTTCATCCAGCAGGCTGTGAAAGGCATTGGCTGAAATGGCCCGGAACTGGGGAGCCCTGATATTCTCAATGGTATTCATTATGGCAGTGTTGTAGTTCTTACCGCCCACCAGCAATTCCGATTCAACACCTATATCCATTATATCCTTGGCGTTTAGAACCAGCTGCGACTTTATCTTCTGAATTTTTTCCATCTTCCTGGCGTCGGACTTGCTGGCCTTTGCCGGACCTTTTTTTTCATCCTGTTGCTTGGTGGACTTTGCCATTCCTTGCTCTCCTTTGGATCATTCTTTAATCTTTACCAAAAAGAAAAGTTTCAAAGCTGTTTTGAGAAAGACGCCATTTTAGTAGCTGTTAGGCCATTGGGTCGTCAACTTCAATTTGGACTTTTTTGCAACCGGAAAACCATAGATCAGCCGACCCTCCGGCCACACTCCGGACAAAACTTGCAGTCCTCAAGAATAATATGGTTTCCGCACCCAGAGCAGGTATTAGGCACAGGTCCAAGTTCAACCAGGAGTTCCCCTTCCCTGACCGGGACCATGATCTTGTCCTCTTGATAGTCTGCAAACTTGAGCACCCTTCGGACCACACCTTCCACCGGTGAAGTCACTGCCTTTTCCTGTTTCATGATGGAAATATTAAAAAGCTCTTCACCTTTTTTGACCTTATCCCCAGGCTTGACATGCATCACCCAGAGATCGCAGTTGTGGGGCGCCCCCACGTGATAAATATTATCCGGGTCAGCCATTTCCAGAGAGTCCTTGGCTGAGCCGTACCCTTCCCTAACCTTGACCTGAAAGGTCAGAAATTCCGAATCAAGGGAGTACCTGACTACACTCATGCCGTTGACGTCAGGGGCTGAGATATCCAGAATTACCATGTTTCTGGGTTTTCCGTTGCTGTCCAGGAAAACCATTTCCTCTCCAGAATTAAGACCTTCAAACCATACATCCAGGGGTAACTGGTTGGGATCCCCGAACTGGCATTTAAACTGGATGGTGTTCAGAGCATCCCCGGGATGATTAAGGTACAGGACCAGCTCTTCCCTGGAGGGTTCACGGTCGATATGCCCTATCAGATTTTCCCTTTCTGCATTAATGTCAACGTCTTTGAGACTCAAAAGAGGTGAGTCTTCGGTCCTGGACTGGATGGCCTCCTGATATTTTTCACCAAAAGCACTTTCATAGACCCAGTCCGGTGGAAAGCCCAGAGGCAGTCGCCCGAATTTACCCAGCAAAAGATTTCTGAAGGCGTCGTTGCTGTGTCTGTAGATCTCCAGCCTGGCCTGTTTGGTTTCCTGATCCAGTTCACTTTCAGGTACGCTGTTCACCTTGTCCAGCACCTTGAGCAGTCGGCGCACTCCATTTTCACCCTTTTCCTTGTGAACATTGGTGATGGCCAGAAAGGCCGTGTTCCAGGTTATCTGAGAGCCTGGAGTAACGTCATGATAGCGGACTATCTTTCTGATGCCGGCCAGAAACCTGAGCATGTAGGGCAGAAGATGAATGTATCCCTGCTTCATGGCCCCTTCCTGGGAAGAAGAAGTGGCTCCTCCGGGCATGCCGTGGTCAACCACGTCATAGTCGATCCCCTGGAAATATGGGGCTGTGTAGCGGTCATAGTAGGGCATGACCTGCTTAAGAACAAAGCCGCACTTGCGGATCATTTCCTTGTTCAGGTTGGTCTTCATGCCCAGTTCTTCAATATAGGCGGCTGTGGAAAGGACCTCTCCCTGGCCATACCATCTGACAGCAGCTCCAATGGCTGTATCCACAATATGAGCTCCAGCCCTGGCCGCTTCTGCCACGGCCGGGACAAAAAGACCATCAGTATAATGGCGATGATAGTGGACAACCAGATCCGGATATTTTTTCCTTATCTCACCAACCAACTCCCTGATGAAAAATGGCGGACAGACCCCGGCCATATCCTTGAGCCCGATTATAAACTTCTTCTGGGCAACAGACTCTGGCAGTCCGGTTACCTTTTTGACCATTTCAAGGATTTCACTGACCACCCCCATGTAATGGCTGATATCAAATCCCTGGGCATAGGAAAGGGAAATAGCCGGTTCAAATATATTCTTTCTTGAACTCATGGCCACTTCGGCAAATGGAATCATGTTTTCAATATGGTTAAGAAAATCAAAACACCTGATCACGTCATAGTCTTCACAGATCATTTCTCCGGTCAGACGCATGATATTTTTGGGTTGAGGCTTGTAGCCCAGAACATTGGTGGACCTGATCAGTATCTGTTTGAGAGTCTTTGGTGCAAACTGATTCCATTCTCTGGCCTCAGTAAAGGGATAGGTCATATTGGCCATCATGGCCACGTGAAAATGGGCTCCTCCCCCGTTTTCCAGGGAAAAGAAACCGCAGTTGTCCAGGTAGGGTCCGATTATTCGGTCCTCAGCCAGGCGAAACCTGTTGCCGCTGTTGGACTGGGTGATGTCCCTGGTGGTGGTGTCGCAAAAATGAACATGGTCCGAATTCCGGATGTAATCCAGGATCCCGTCCCGGTCCCCCCTTGGATAAGGGCTGACATAGTCATCACCTAAATGGGGAAGTACCGGATTAAACCGGCCCATGCGCTTGTCATGAACAGACCTGTATTCCCCCAGCTGGACATAGGGATTATACCCTTTGGCTGAGATCTCGGCCACCAGACAGGACAGTCTGTGGGCTTCAGGTTCCTGATCCCGGTAGACCATCAGTTCAGGAGTATTGGTGACAAAATTGGTATCATACTCACCGGTTCTGAACTTGGGATGGGTGATTATTTTCCGGTGAAAAGGTATGGTGGTCTTGATACCGCCGATGATGTACTCCCGCAGGGCTCTTTCCATGGTTCCCAGAATTTTTTCCCAGGTCTTGCCGTAGACTATGAGCAGGGAGGCTGCTGAATCATATTGAGACGGGAAATTATACCCTGCTGTGATGCAGGAATCCACCCGGACCCCCTGGCCGCCCGGAGACTGATATCTGGTTACCAGCCCGGCGTTGGGGGAGAACTTCTTTTGCGGATCTTCACAATTGACCCTGACCTGCATGGCCTGATTGGTGGGTTTCATATTCTCTTCACTGAACCGGAGCTTTGATCCGAAGGACACGGCAATCTGCTCCTCAACCAGGTCAATGCCGTACCTGCACTCAGTGATGCCGTGCTCCACCTGGAGCCTGGTATTGACTTCAATAAGATAGGGATTTCCATCCCCGTCCACCAAGAACTCCACAGTGGCCAGGGAATGATAATTCACAGCCCGGATCAGTTTTCTTGCGTACTCTTTCAGCTGCTCCCGCAACTCCTCAGTCATTTTGGGCCAGGGAGAAGGGGTTATCTCCACCAGTTTCTGGTGATTGCGCTGCAAAGTGCAGTCTCTTTCATCAAAGGCGAACACATTGCCGTGCTTGTCGGCAATGACCTGGATCTCAATATGTCTGATGGAGGTCAGAAGCTTTTCAACATAAAGCCTGGGATTGCCGAAGGAAGCCAGGGCCAGGGCCGAAGCCTTGGCATAGGCCCGTTCCAATTGCTCCTCCCTGTACACCTCATAAATCCCCCTTCCGCCACCACCGCCTTCAGCTTTGAGCATGACCGGAAATCCCATCTCAAAAGCCAGGTCCAGAGCCTCTTCAACCGTCACTGCTCCCTCTGATCCGGGAACCACCGGCACTCCGATCTTCTTGGCCAGATTTCGGACAGCCACCTTGTTGCCAAGGGTTTCCATGGCTTCTGGATCAGGGCCGATAAAGACCATTCCAGCGTCATTGCACTTGGTGGGAAAAGAAAAATCTTCTGAAGCAAAACCCCAGCCAGGATGAATTGCCAGGATATCCAGGGCCTTGGCTCTCTTGATGATCCTGTCAATATCCAGGTATGCCCTTGAGTTCTTTCCAAGAAGCAGCAGTTCCTGAGCACCAGAAGTAAAAGGAGCAGTCTTGTCCACATCAGTGGCAGTCATCACTGGTATGGCATGAAATACCTCCCTGATGGACCGGACAATTCTTCTGGCCGGTATTCCCCGGTTGGCCACAAGAATTCTTTTACCTTTCAATTCTGATACAATCTGCTCAAAAGTTTTCATACCCATATGGCTATCCATCTCCTTTAACAGCTAACTGAAATAAAAATTTAGACAATACATCCCAGCCTGCAGGCAATAGGCTCATTATCCTGGATGCTTCCGGATGGTTCCGCTTGTAACCCTTTCAACTCTGCCCGAACAATCCACAAGAGCCTCACCCATATCCCCCACCCCCATAAGGACTCCATCGAAATAATCGTCGCCTGAAAAAATTCTGACCTTTTCACCAGTCAGCCAAAGATTAGAGTTAATTTCCCGAATAAAGTCAATTAGAGAAAAATCGCACAATATATCTTCATACCAGAACAGGGCCAGATGGATGAGCTGAGCCCAGAATTCCAGGGGATCTGGACCATCCGGTCCCATCCCCAGATGGCCCGGCATGACAGGATATTCTCCCGTAGAAGAAATATTTTCAGGACAATTCCTCAAATTCAGCCCGATACCAGCCACAATGTCCTGTTTTTTTTCTTCTAAAAGGATGCCTCCTACTTTTTTATCATCTAAAATGAGGTCATTGGGCCATTTTATGGACAAGGCAACCCCCAGCCCCAAAAGGGCCTGTCTTAGAGCATATCCCACGATCAGGGAGAGTATCCTGTCCATCTCAGGGACTTGGGGTCTGGGAAGCATCAGCGCTCCGTAAATGTTTCCAGCCGGGGAAACCCATTCCCGGCGCATCCTGCCTCTTCCTTTGGTCTGCCTCAGGCAGAGCACTGAGTCCCCGGGACTGATCATCTCCATTTTGACCAGTTCCCAGGCCATATCCATGGATGAAGTACACCAGTCCTGGACCATGATCTTGGGCTGATCTGCCCCATATTTGGACCGGGACTGGACACCATTTTTCCGGAAGGAGGAAAACTCTGGAAATTTTACCAGGTCGCTAAGAATATATTTTTTAAATCCAGCCAACTACCAGCTCCTGTCCTGGGTAAAAACCCACTACCTCTTTGGTTCGCGTAACACTGAGAACGTAAAAAACAAATCTACTGCCAGAATTGACTGGCAAAGGTTAATTTATTAAGAATTGTAAAAAAATGGATCGTCATGGGAGTTGCAATGAGAGCCTTGATTGTTGAAGATGATATGGCCAGCAGAATAATCCTTGCAAAAATTCTTTCCGAACAATTTGAATGCGACAGTGCTGAAAACGGTCTCCAGGGAGTTGAGATGTTCAAGAACGCCCTGCAGGACCAAGAGCCTTATGACCTCATCTTCATGGATATCATGATGCCGGTCATGGACGGACAAAGTGCCCTCCAGGCCATCAGAGAACTTGAGGACAAAAACAAAGTCCCCATTGGCAAGGAAGTCAAGGCAGTCATGACCACAGCCCTGTCTGACACAAAGAATGTGACTGAGGCCTTTTTCAGCGGACAAGCTGACGCATACATCTCCAAGCCGGTCTCCAGGGAAAAAATACTCAACGCCCTTAAAGAGGTCAGACTGGTTGAGTAAACCCAGGCTCAACAGCATTTGCTGAGCCCAAATCCAGCTTCCTCAAGCATAGGGCCCAGGCCCAGCATATGGGCCGTACCCACAAAAACCATACATCCCCCTTCTTCCAGGTATGGTTTCATCCGTTCAAGAAAAAGCTCATCCCTGCGGTGAATCACCAGTTCAGTTCTGGAAGGAAACTCTGTGCTGGTTCCAAACATATTCTCCAGATCCCCCCGCAGATATGCCTTTTCATTTTGGGCAGCCAGCTTCTTCCATTGACCACAGTTTTTAAAAAACCTGAGGATCCTTTGCCTGGGAATACTTTCCAGGGTTGCAATCTGCTCGTCAATGGATTCCATGGCCACCACATTTTTCTCCATTTGCTTGGCCAGATCCCAGGCTTCCCTGTCTACTGACTGATCCCAGCCTATACGCCTGAGAAAAGCCGACCATATACTGAAAAAAGCCATCCAATGCCTGGTGGAGGACAGATAATAATCAACATCCAGCAGGTCAGTACCAGGTGAATTTAACAGCCTGGCCCAAAAACCTTCCGGCCCCCTGACCACTCTTTTCAGGGTCTGGACCTCGTCCCGGCTCAACTTCCGGGCCAGAGGCTCAAATTCCGGACCTGGGCTGCAGCCCACAGCAGCCACCCTTTGCATGCTGACCTGATCCAGCGGACCTTCAAAGATGACCGTATGGACCTGATCAAAGAGCTTTTCAAAGTGATGCCTGAAACTACAACTGAAAAAGTGGGCAGTACCTCCTATCCATGAATGTTTGCCCTGCTTTTCAATCTCCCAGAGCATCCTGAACTCCTTCTGCCTGGGAAGGGACATGAGATACCTGGCCTTGTTCTCCATTATCTCGGGAGTTAGAACAGAAAGGTCTGCAGGGACAAAGCCGGTTCTCCATTCGGCCAGCTGATAACTGCAATATGGGCGTCCTCCCCATTTGACCTTGAACCTCTTAATACCCTGGTTCACCCCTAACCCGAGATGAATGAATTCCTTGCCCTGGGACCGGGCCAGGTTGATCAGCCTGCTGAACAGAAGATCCGAGGCATACGGGGTATAGTGTTTTTTGGAATGAGCACCAATTATATAGCTTAAAAATTTTCCAGGGGCTGTATCCACAACCAGGCAGGCTGCGAGGTTGCCCTGCCTGTCCCAGGCATTCAAAAACACCAGGCCTTTTGTCCGTCCCATCAGTCCTGGAGTACGGGTGTAAAGCCTCATAACCCTTGGGGGAAGGTTGTTTTGAGATAAGAACTCATCCCACAGCAAACTGTGGGCATCGGTAAAATCACTGCCCATCTCTAGTTCCAGAGACAGAGCCGCCTTCCTGTTCAGTCTTGTCAGGGTCGGGCTGATTTCCTGCCAGGGGTCAAGGACATAAAATTCATCCTGCTCTTTTTTTTTGTCTGTCAGTTCAGGGGGCAGATCAGGACAGATAACCCAGCATTGCCTGGCCCCTGTAGCTTCCAGGGCATTTTCAAGGGCTGCCCGGAACTGGCTGATGTCATAGCTTGCTCCCAGAGGGTAGCCTATCCCCATCAGCCAGTCCTGCTCAGAAAAAAACAGATACTCCCCGGACAGAAAAGGTTCCCCCCCGGACATGGAACGCATGAAATTCACAGAATGTTCAGGCACAGCCGCTTTGGCAAGAATTTCCGGACTCTGCAGGGGATGAACCGGGAAGACGCTGCCCCCTGCACTGGTGGTGACCGGGTTCAGGTGCTGTTTTGCTGGTTCCATATGCTCAACCTTCAGGATATGTTATTTGGTTTACAAATAGGGACTGAACAGCCAGCACAATGAATCTCTCAACCTGACCGGAATAGATCTGGAGTCAACATCCACAAGCCTGACCCGTTTTGACCTGCTGATTTTTTCCTGGAAATGCTCTGTCAATGTCCGGACAAGATCCCTGGAATATATCTCAACCACCATTTCAAAGTTCAGCCTCAGACTGCGAGGATCCATGTTGGCAGAGCCGATAAGGGCGTAAACATCATCCACCAGAAAAAGCTTGGAATGGGAAAACGGTGGTGGCTGGTAGTACACCCTGACCCCGTATTGAAGTATTTCCCAGAGCATGTTCCTGGTTGCCCAGTGCACATAAGGGAGATTGTTTCTGGCCGGCAGAACCACGTTTATCTCCACTCCCCGCAGGGCTGCAACCTGCATGGCACCGATGAGTTCCTGAGAAGGCAGAAAGTACGGGGTCATTATTGATACCCGTTCAACTGCCCTGGAAATCATCCCGGTCAAAAGCATGCGCAGCTTGTCCAGGTCCTGATCCGGGCCGACAGTAATCGTTCTGCAAAAGGCATCCCCAGAGGAAAGGTCCTTTGCCTGGTCCATCTGTCCAGGATAAGGTTCTCCAGTGCAGAATGCCCAGTCCTCCAGAAAGACCTGCTTCATCTGAAGGGCAACAGGACCGGCAAGTCTGAACTGGACATCCTGGGTCCCTGTAGACTTGTCTTCATCCACCAGATGCCTGTCCCCGATGTTCATGCCCCCGGTAAACACGGTGTCATCGTCTATGACCAGCATTTTCCTGTGATTTCTAAGGTTGATAAAAGGGGACAGGGGCACCATTCTGGGTGGCAGGAACCTGGCAAAGGGAACCTTTTCCTGTTTCAGATAACCACCGGCCCTGGGCCAGGAATAAAACTCTCCTATTCCGTCCAGCAGGACCCTGACATCAACCCCCCTTTTTCGGGCCTTGGCCAGCGAACTGATGAACCTTCGACCAGTATTGCCGGTGTCAAAGATAAACGTGGACAGGTAGACACACTTTTTGGCCTTATCAATGTCTTCCAGCATCCGGGGGTAGGCCTGGTCGCCGTTATACAGGACCCTTATGCTGTTTCCGGATGTCAGGGGCCGGTTACTGATGGTCCTGGACAAGTGGTCCATCTGGAGATAGCCTGGAATCTCTGCCATGTCCGGTGGAGAATAAAGGCTGCCTTGCCCGTCTGACTCAGGTCTGATCCTTTTTCTGACCAGCATGGGCTCTCCCTTGAGTTTTTTGGCCCTGGTCCTGATCCTGTTGATACCCAGCAAAAAATAAAGCACTGGACCTATGGTCGGAATCAGCAGACAGGTGACTATCCAGGCCCAGGCAGTTCTTGGATCACGCTTATACATGAGAGCGTGACCTGCAGCCATAAAATTCAGTACAAGAACCAGAGTGATAATGAGCCAGCCGGACAAGACATCCTTCCTTGACAGTTCCAGGTTAAGCCGAAAACCAGTACCCCTGCGGGACTTCACATTTACTGAATAATAAAGTCTTTAACCTTTGAATTTTTCCATTGAAAAAAAATGACTGGCACCTGTCAAGAACATTCAGCTCTCAAGGCCTGTCAGGCTCGTGAACGGCCCTTACCAGGCATGGATCGGCATTTTTTACTTCTGGACTTATTACTCCAAAACACATAGAAACAGGGCCATTTTAAGAAAGGGGATGTTAAATGTCCGTAATTGAGGCCATAATCTTCGGAATCGTCCAGGGCATAACTGAATTTCTGCCTGTATCCAGCACGGCCCACATTGTTATCACTGAATTATTGCTGGGTTATCATTTTCCAGGGCTGGCCTATGAAATATTTTTGCATCTCGCCTCTGTTCTGGCTGTCTGCATCTATTTTCGCAAAGACCTCTGGGAAGTTGTCTCTGGTTTTTTCGGATACCTGGTGAACAGGAGCCAGCAAAACAGAGTCAGGTTCTTTTTCGGCTGGTACATCATCGTGGCCACTCTGATCACCGGGACTCTGGGCCTGCTGCTCAAGAACCAGATTGGGGATGCCATGAAGACTCCGGCAGTAATTGCCGGAGCTCTGGCCCTGACTGGAACCTTTCTGATTTTTATAGAACAGATGAAAACCTATGGTCACAGAACTCCCCAGGAAATGACCTTCAAGGACGCATTCCTGGTGGGACTCGGGCAGAGCGTTGCGATCCTGCCGGGCATATCCCGCTCCGGGGCCACCCTGATAACAGCCCTGTGGCTCGGCCTTTCCCGGGACACGGCAGTAAGGTACTCCTTTCTTCTGGCCATTCCCATCATCCTGGGATCTTCAGTACTCATGTTTGGTGAGGTAAGCCGGGATATCTGGTCTGAAATCGGAATTATCCCCCTGACTTTGTCCTTTATCTCCAGTTTCATCTTTTCCTGGATCGGAATAGTCTGGCTGATCAATTTTTTGATGAACAGCAGGCTGATTTACTTTGCCCTGTACTGTTTCACCGTGTCTGGACTGGTCTATTTTTTTGTTGATCCGGCCGTTACTTTCTAATTCGTGCCTGGTCAGACTTATCCGGTCTGATAAAAAATGGATCGCAGATACCTTTTGGGAACAAACGACCTGGTGATCCCGGACAATGACTCTGTGGCTCCGATTATCAAGCACCCGTCAGGTTGAAGAACACCTGCCAGCCTTTCAAAAAGCCTTTTTTTATCATCCGGCTTGAAATATATGGCCACATTCCTGCAGAATATTATATCGAATTTGCCCAGTATGGAAAAAGGCTGCATCAGGTTGATCTTTCTGAAACTGGCCAGAGCCCTTATTTCATCTTTTATCCTCCAGTCACCATCAGGGGCTTGGTTGAAGTACTTACTAAGCTTTTCTTTACTCAACCCCCTCTCTATCTCAAATTTATTGTATTTGCCGTAACTAGACTTGGCAATAGCCTCATCAGAAATGTCTGTTCCCAGAATGGAAACCTGATACCTGTCAGGATCAGGAACAGTCTCTTTTACTGCAATGGCAATACTGTAAACCTCCTGTCCGGTTGAACAGGCTGCACTCCAGATCCGGATTTTAACGGGGTTTATTCTTGTTCCCTGCCTGGCCCGGGCATCAATTATATCTGGAAGGATTTTATGCTTGAGAAGCTCAAATGGAGCGCTGTCCCGGAAGAACAGGGTCTCCTTGGTGGTAACAGCATCAATAAAGGCCTTTTCCAGCTTCTTGGAGCTGTCCGACCTGGCTTTATAATAGAGCTCACCAAAACTGGCCGCCTTTTCCTGAACCAGGAGAGGTTTAAGCCTGTTCTCCAAAAGATAGGCCTTGCTCTGATCAAGATAAATACCGGAAAGGTTATAAATGTATTGAGCTATAACCTTCAGCTCATCAGGAGAAATCTTCATCTTTTAACGGTGGCAGCAATTTCTGAGGCGATTCTGTTCAACGGGGCCACAACATCCACTACTCCGGCTTCAAAGGCTATCTTGGGCATGCCATAGACCACACAGGTCTCTTCATCCTGGCCAATGACCACTGCTCCAAAAGACTTCATGACTTTAAGACCCAGGGTGCCGTCACCCCCCATTCCAGTCATGATCACTCCTGTGGCCCTGCTGCCGTACTCCCTGGCCACGGACCGAAACAGATAATCAGCTGCAGGCTTGCAGTTGTTTTCCGGAGGGTCGTCAGTCACCCGAAAAATCTTTTTCCCGGCTGCTCCGGCAACAACCTTGGTCTGTCTGCCACCGGGAGCGATGTAAATATGATCGGGCCTCAAGATCTCTCCGTCTTCAGCTTCCTTAACCTTATGGACACACTTGGCATCCAGACTCTCGGACAAAGACCTGGTAAACACGGCCGGCATATGCTGGACAACCACCACCGGGACGCCGAGATGATCAGGCAGCATGGGAAGCATGGCCCCAAGGGCATTGGGACCGCCCGTGGAAATGCCTATGGCCACAATCTCGGATTTTTCATGGCCTGGCCTGCTGGCCCGGCCAGTGTCCCGGAGTCCGGCAGCCGGTCTTTTCTCAACCGGCCCGGTTGGACCTTTTTTAAAGGCCCTTTTGATTTCCAGACGCTTTAAAAAGTGCTTGACCCTGGGCGCAAGGGCGGTCTCCAGGATTCTGATGTTTTCCTCCCGGTCATCCCGGTCCGGCTTGGTAATAAAGTCAAAAGCTCCAAGTTCCAGGGCCTTCATGGTGATCTCGCTGCCCCGTTTCGTCAGGGTGCTGACCATGATAACTCCCACCCCGAGTTTCCTGCGGTGTATCTCCTCCAGGGTGGCAACTCCGTCCATGACGGGCATTTCAACATCCAGGGTGACCAGGTCCGGACTTAAAGACTCAATCCTGCTCAGGGCGATCTTGCCGTTTCCAGCGGTTCCCACCACTTCAACATTGGGAAAGCCGTTGAGCACGTCGCTCAGTATCTTGCGATAAACAATGGTGTCATCGACCACCAGAACCTTTAGCTTCATTTCTTCTCCAGCTGGTTGCTGATCCGGAATTTAAGGTTTGTCTTTCTGAGGGGATTTTTCTTGGCAGTCCAGGTCAAACCAGAATTTTAGAACCCGGCCGGATTCACTGTACTCAAAACCGTCTGAATATTCCTTGATAAGAAACAGGCCCCAGCCTCCGGGAGAGGTACTTCCCACCGGACTCTCAGCCATACAGACCTCCCAGTCAAAGCCCTGACCGGGACTGGATATTTCAAACAGCACCCTGTTTTCAGACAGAGCAGCCCGGCAGCCTACCCGCAGGGATTGGTCCTGGCCTGCCCCATGGATCACTGCATTGTTGAGTGACTCACGCAGAACCAGGGCCACCTTGAAATAGGTCTTTGCATCACACTTCCGGGACAAAAAAGTTTCCATCTGCTCCAGCACCTTTTCCACCAGCACGGTTTCAGCAGTAAAACTGCAGTCCAGCGCTGTCTGTTCCAACCTGCATTCAAAACCCATCAGACTTCCGTTCCAAGGAGAATGATATCGTCTATCAGCAGGGATTTATCAGGACAGATCCGGTCAAAAATAAATTCCACGGATTCATTTAATGAAAAATCCATACTTCTGGCAGCCAGATCCAGGATGGCCCCGATGCCTTGAGCCCTTTGCCGTGAACTGGTTCCCGAAGTTTCCACCAGTCCGTCAGTAAAGAGATAAAACCGGTCACCCGGCTCGACAGCATGGGATTTGGGAAAAAATTCAACCTGTTCAAAGGGTCCCAGAATATCCCCCTCTGCCTCCAGCACTTCGGCCTGGCTGTTTTTTTTCCGGACATGAATTACAGGAAGGTGCCCGGCATTATACAGGTCCACCAGGTTCTGGTGTCTGTTCACAACCAGAAATGACGCGGTAAGGTGCTGGGTTGGCTTAAATATCCTGTTGAGCACTGCATTGATCATCTTGAGCCCTTCATCAACCGAGGTAAAGGCATTGATGTTCTGGTCAAAAAGCACCTTCAGGGCAGAGGTCATATATGCTGTGCCAAGGTTATGCCCGCTGATGTCAGCCACTATATAAACGTACGTATCCTGGCCGATCCTGATGACATCCAGAAAATCCCCCCCAGCCTCAAGAACTGGGCGGTAAATATACCTGAAGCCTGCCTCGGACATCTTCTCAGGATCAACCAGAAAAGACTCCTGGGCTTCCTTGAGATCAGCAAACCGGCTGACCTGGGCTTCTACAAGCCTTTCCCTGGCAAACTTCAGCTCCAGATGGACCCGAATCCTGGCCAGCACTTCAGTCCTGGCAAAAGGCTTGCCAATATAATCCACGCCACCAAGTTCCAGCCCCTTGACAATATTCTCTGTATCATTGAGGGAAGAAATAAAAATAACCGGAATATCCCTGGTCCGGGGATTAGCCTTCAGTTCAGCGCAGGTCTGGAATCCGTCAAAGACCGGCATGACCACATCCAGAAGAATCAGGTCCGGCCTGTGCTTTTGTGCTTCCTGCACAGCCTGCCTGCCATCTCCGGCCTCCAGGGTACTGTATCCGGCACCGCCCAAAAGGACCTTCAGCAGCTTCCTGTTCAGTGGAGAATCATCCACTATCAGGATCTGCGGTGATCGGAAACGTCTGTCCAAGGCCACTCCTGAGTCAATCCCTGCAGAATTCCGGGCTGGAAGTAATGTCCTGGCTGGACTGGAAAAAATTATTCATCTCCCAGCACCTCTTCCACATCCAGTATGGCTACCAGTCTGTTGCCCGGCTTATAAACTCCCTGAAAAAACCTGCCGTTAACCCCCCTGATATTGGCAGGAGGGGGAGACACGTCTTCCCAGTCGGCAAGGACCACGTCTGTGACTTTATCCACCAGCAGTCCAATGAATTCACGCCGGGAACTGACAATGATGATCCTGGTCTGATCGGTAATGTCCGTGCAGGAATCAATGCCCAGCTTTTTTCCAAGGTCTATTATGGTGACAATCTTGCCCCTTAAATTCATTATCCCCACGACATATTCCGGGGAATGAGGAACAGCTGTGAAATGGACCTGCTTGTTTATCTCCTGCACATAACTGATATCAATACCACACAGGGCCTGGCCCACATAAAAGCAGGATATCTGGAACTGCCCCTGTTTTCGGGCTGTATTTTCAGCATCACCATTCACGTTTCAACTCCACATAGTAAAAATGGTTAAAATACAACTGCCACAAACCAGAATATTTCCGTGTCAGGATCTTTCCAGCAACTCCGGTCCAGGCCTGCTTTGCCACAGGTCTGACTTAAAAAGGTTTCCCGGTCCCACCCGTATTCCCTGGCCACCTGGGGAAGCAGCAGTCCACTGTAGGGTCCTTTTCTGATCAGCAGTCCATGCCTGCCAGGCTCAATCTTTTCCAGATCATCAACAGGGACCAGGGGACTGAGTATGGATATTTCCAGGCTGATTTCTTCCAGCTCACTCTTCTTCAAGGGGGGGAACCTGGGATCATTGAAAGCAGCCTGGACACCCATCCTGGCAATGGTCTTCCATAAAGGAGTGTCTGCCACAATATTTCCTATACACCCCCTGAGCATGCCTCTCTTTTTCAGGGTGACAAATGCTCCCAGCTTTTCCTTCAGCTTTTCCGTAGGCGGGTCAGGAAAGGTCAGTCCAGGCTCAAAACCTGACCTGATGCCCTGCAGGGCCGTTTCCTTAAGGAAATCCTTTTCCTCCCGGGTCAGTTCAAGTTCAAATTCAGACATGGCAGGATTATCTCATGACCGTCAGTTATTGGTTTTTTTCAGATAGGTTATAGCCGAATGACCAGCTATGGCCCCTTCACCCACAGCCACACTTATCTGCAGGAATCTGCCCACACAGTCGCCAGCAGCAAAGACTCCCGGAACATTGGTTCGCTGATCATGATCAGCCTCAATAAACACGCCCCTGGTGGTGACCCCCAGGGAATAGGCAAAATCCAGGGACGAAGCCTCTCCCATGGCTAGAAAGAGTCCGTCCACATCCTCTTCCCGCCCATCACTGAAAATGGCCTTTTCCAGAAAGGCTCCGCCTTTGAGGGTGGTGATCTTTTCAGTCAGCACCGGAATCTGATTTTTCTCAAGCAGGTCATGATACTCTTTTGAAATATTATCCTTTTTGCCCTGGGTGCAGATGGAAATCCTGGCAGTGTAATTTTTCAACTCCAATGCCTGATTGGCTGCAAATACTCCCTCTCCCAGGACAATTACTTTTTTCTTTTTATAAAAAAAACCATCGCAACTTACACAGTAGGAAACCCCTTTTCCCTCAAACTCCGAAATATTCCCGATCCCCGGCCGGACCCTGCTCACGCCGGTGGCCAGGATGATCGCCCGGGCCTGGACTTCAGATCTGTCGGTTTTGACCACAAAGCCCTTGGCCTGATCCTGGTGGATGCCGAGCACTTTTTCACATCTCAATTCAGCTCCGAATTTCTGGGCGTGTTGACATCCAAGCTGAATAAGCTCCTTGCCGGTAACGGATTCAGGAAACCCGAAATAATTGTCAATGACATAGTCTCCAGCCACTTTGGGATCACATCCCAAGACCATGGTCTTCAAACCGGCCCGGGCCGTGTAGATGGCTGCAGACAACCCTGCCGGTCCCTGTCCAATAATAATGATATCAGTCTTTTTCATTATGACCTTCACTCTGGGGCTAAAATTAAAAAAGCCGGGTCTTGCTCCCGGCTTTTTTAAGCTCTTTTTTGATTGTTTGTAAACTTTGGATTAACAGAAATCAAGCTCAGAAGCATCAGCTGGAAATTGCTTCACCAAGACACAGGTCAGCTGAGGTGCAGACCATGTTTCTCCCGCTGTTCTTGGCCAGGTAAAGGGCCTTGTCTGCCTGTTTGACCAGGGTTTCCCCGGGAGTGAGAGGTCCTGGAGTCAGGCAGGCTACCCCCATGCTGGCCGTAACATTGAATTTGTTATTGTCATAGGAAAAAACAGTCCGGCTGATCTTCTTTCTTATCCTCTCAGCCAGCAGCCAGGCCTGATCTTCAGTTGTTTCAGGCAGGAGGGCAACAAATTCTTCTCCTCCGTATCTGGCCGGAAAATCAGATTCCCGCACTGTTTCCACCAGAAGGTTGCCGATCTTTTTCAGAACCATATCCCCGGCAATATGACCATAAGTATCGTTAAGTCCCTTGAAGTGGTCAAGGTCGAGCATGATCAGGCTTAATGGATTGGCATGCCTTTGATGTCTTTTCAGCTCTATCCTGATCCTCTTGTCAAATTGTTGACGATTATAGACACTGGTTAGACCGTCAAAATCTGCTTCATTCTTGATATTTCTGTATTTCAAAGCATTGCGCAGGGCCAGAGCCAGATGATTGGAAGCACTGCTGATTATCTGAAGCTGATCCCTGCCCAGCCTGAGGGTCTTTTCTGCAACAATCACCACTGCTCCAATGAAAATGCTTCCAGCCTGCAGTGGCACAACAACCTGCCTGGTCGGGACCGGCTCATCCTCAATCCGGTTTGCAGGACAATTCAGGACGACTTCCTGATAATCCCTGACTCTGACATCAGCAAATCTTCCCGGCATATCCAGCAAAGACTTGATCCATTTGCTTTTGATCAATCCGGCTGGTTCCATTTTGGGCAGATAGACTTCAGCTGTAACCACGCCCCGGACATCGGTTTTTTTCCAGAAAACAGCAGCCAGCCCTTTTGCCTCTACGAGCCCGGCAAACTCTTCCCGGACAACCTTGAGAATCTCCACAACCTTCAGAGATGCCGAAGACCTGGTCAAAATTCTGTTCAGAAATTCAAGCTGGACATTTTTTCTGGCCAGCAGTTCCCTTTCCAGGGAGATCTCCCTGGCCATCAGATGGAGGTCAGTATAAAGCTCCTGAATTTCATCGGCTTTAGCTTTGATTCCAGCCAGAGAATCTCTGGTCAGGGGCATCCGGACCATATCCAGAAAAGATCCAAGCTGATCAAAGTCCAGCCCCTGAATACCCTCATCACTGTCCAGGACAAAGACCTTTTGCAGATCGTGATGCTGCTGAAGAATTTCCCGTTCACCAGGTTTAAGAGACTTGAATGTTCCAAGGGTCAGAAACATTACACAGGTATTCAGGATGCCGGATTCATTAAGATTGATATCCGAGACTGTATCCGCTTTTTTCAATCTGCAGCCCCTGGGAAGACTTTGCTCCATTTCATGGATTATATGCTCAGGAAAATCCAGTACCCAGAAAATAGTATCTTTTTGACGCATGGACAGCTCCTTTTTTTGCTGTTTACCGGATTACTAGCAAATATAAGGCCACCCATCACCGGACTAAAATGGAACAGATATTGTAACAGCAGACAATTGTTCAGATCAAAAGTGTTTTCTTTATAGATGACTGCAGATGGCGGACAGATAGATCATCAGTGCATACCGGTTTTAGAGGTCATAAATGGTAAAAAAAATATGGGGAACCCTGGACCCTTTTTTTGAAGGCGGCCCTTTTTTAGGCAGGAAAGTGGCCAACACCGGCTTTATCAGAGCCCTTGTCCGGGCAGACCCCTTTGATGAGTATCATTTTTTTCTGGAATCCCAAAAAAAGGCCGACTCCTGTCGATCTTTTTTTCAAAAGGAATTTAAGGACAAATCAGCCAAAATACGTCTTTTTCCAAGAACAAAGCTCCTTAACCATCTGACCCAGCACCAATATCATGCTTTCCACCTGTCCGACTGCATCAACCACCCTGCCCACCTGTCCAGACTCAGGAACAAATACGCCAAAACCATCTTTCCCATTACCAGCATCACCCACAGCCTGAGCTACAGCAGCTACTCCCATCAGCTCCTTAAGCAGATCTGGCCAGGATGGTCCAGCCGGGACCGGATAATCTGTTCTTCCAGATGCGGGCAAAGCGTCCTTGGCAACTACTTTGATTACCTGCGCAGGAGTTATTCCCTGCCTGACAATTTTCAGCCGCCAGCCCTGGAGCACATTCCCCTGGGCATAGATCTCCAGGATTGGATAACCCAAAAGACCTCTGAAAAAGCCCCTGCCAGTGACAAGGTCCAGGTCCTTTGTCTGGGCAGACTGTCACCCTACTCCAAGATGGATCTTTTGCCTCTTTTAAAGGCGGTTCAGCTGGCTGGAATCAATGGTCTTGATCTGAAGAGCATGAAGCTGATCCTGGCCGGAGGGGTTGACCAGAAAGATGACACCATAAACAAGCTGAGTGCTCTGGCTGCCAATCTCGGTCTTGAAATGATGGTCTTTGCCAGCCCCGGTGATCAGCTGAAGAACAGGCTTCTCAACACTGCGGATGTGTTTGTCTCCATTGCCGACAACCCTCAGGAAACCTTTGGCCTGACTCTGCTGGAGGCCCAGGCTGCCGGGCTCCCTGTTCTGGCATCAGATTATAACGGCTACAGGGAACTGATCAGAAACGGAGAAAACGGCTTTCTCATTCCCACCCTGGGTCCGGTCCAGACCGGGTATATAGATGATCTGGCTCCCCTGATCTTTGACAGTGAATCACACCTGCTCCTGGCCCAGAGTTGCGCTGTGGATATCAGAGACCTTGCAAAAAAGCTGACCACCCTGATCAGGGACCCTCAACTAAGATCAAAGATGTCCCGGAAAAGCCTTGCCAATGTTCAAAAATACGATTGGAACTGCATCATCCAAAGATACCTGGAGCTGTGGGACAGCTTGAACCTGAAACCGGAATCCGGGCAGCTGGGTGATATTCCCCATCCCTGCCATACCCCCTATGGGGATATTTTTGCCGGATACACCTCAGGAAAATGGATGGATCAGGCGGTCTGTCTGAGCAGACTGGGCCAGGCTGTATACCGGAAAAAAGATTTCCCGGTGATCTATTCCGGCCTGTCCCATCTGGTAACCCCAGATGGAGTCAGAATGCTTCTTTTTCTGGCCAGAAGTCCAGTCAAGTCCTCCATCCTCACTGCAAGGCTCAGTGCAGCCATGGACCTGGACCCTTCTGTTGCAGGCCTTATCCTGTCCTGGTCCCTGAAACAGGGACTTCTGGAAACCTGCCTCCCTGAAACCAGTGCTTAAAAAAGGATATACTGATTGACCGGAATACCTGACGAGCCTGCCAGCTGTCCTCAAACCTGACCCCACTGACTGGGAAAATTTGTCCTGATTTTGAATTGACAAGCTCCAGGTTCAATCATCATTAACATAACAACATGAAATTTATTTATTTTTTTTCAATGGCATGTTGATTGCTAAGTTTTTTTTAAAAAATCAAGGAGGTAATTCCTATGTCTTTGGTCGTTAACAATAATTTAATGGCGTTGAATGCGTCCAGAAACCTCTCCGATGCTTACGGACGCCTTGGAACATCAACCAGACGGCTGTCATCCGGTCTCAGGGTCGGTACTGCAGCCGACGATGCCGCCGGCCTGGCCATCAGGGAACTCATGCGGGCCGACATAGCATCCATGCGTCAAGGCATAAGAAACGCCAATGACGCCATTTCCCTGGTCCAGACTGCTGACGGGGCCCTGCAGGTCATTGATGAAAAGCTCATCCGGCTCAAGGAACTGGCTGAACAGGCCTCAACAGGCACGTACAATTCAGATCAGAGGCTGATCATTGACTCCGAATACCAGGCCATGGCCTCGGAAATAACCAGGATCGCCAATGCCACCAAGTTCAACGGAATCCATCTGCTCAACGGCAATCTTTCTTCAGAGTTCAATAATCCGGCCCAATGGGGTGATGACCATGATGGAACTGGACTCTATCCCACTGGAGCCCTTAAAATCCATTTTGGCGTGGGCAACGACCCCAAAGAGGATTATTACTACATTGCCATCGGCAACTCCACAGCTTCAGCCCTGGGTATCGGCAACAATGCCAGCCCGGATGCGGCCGGGCACAATATCTCCACCCAGGGAGCAGCCCAGGGAGCCCTTGATGCCATTAATCAGGCCATCATTTCCAAGGACAAGATGAGGGCAAGCCTGGGTGCCCTGCAGAACAGGCTGGAAAACACCATCACCAACCTGTCCATCCAGGCGGAAAACCTGCAGGCAGCAGAGTCACGCATATCCGACGTTGATGTGGCCGATGAAATGACCGAATTTGTCCGTAACCAGATCCTGACCCAGAGTGCAGTGGCCATGCTGGCCCAGGCCAATTCCCTGCCCAGGATGGCCATGCAGCTCATCCAGGGCTAAGACAACCTGACTATGACCAAAGACAAAAGGGCCGAAACAATGTTTCGGCCCTTTAAAATACTGGTCAGATAGACAAAAACTCAATCATTTACCTGGGTCAGGTTTTTAATGGCCATTCCAGCGGCCTTCTGCTCTGCTTTCTTCACACTGCTGGCCCTGGCATCAATTTTCACCCCGTTAGGCAACTCCACCCGGACCAGATATACTTTTTCATGCTCAGGCCCGGCGCTTTCCAGCAGGGTATACACCGGCCGAGCCTTAAAAAGGCTTTGGGTGGCCTCCTGCAGCCTGCTCTTGTAGTCCTTGCAGGACGGGACCATGTCCACGCTTTCAGGTATATACTCGGAAAAAATCTTTTTAATACATTTCTGGGCTGCGCTGTATCCTGCATCAAGATATACAGCACCAAGCACAGCTTCCAGGGTGTCGCTGAGCACCGAGTCCCTTGAACGTCCCCCCTGATGCTCCTCCCCTTTGCCAAGATAAACATAGGTTCCCAGGGAAAGAGACCTGGCCACCCTGGCTAAGGATGCCTCACTGACCAGGCCAGCCCTGAGTTTTGTCAAGTGCCCCTCGGAAACATCAGGAAATCCGAAAAAGAGAATCCTGGAAATGCAGAGTTCCAGCACTGCATCACCCAGAAATTCCAGTCTTTCATTATTTATCAGGTTATGTTCGTTGGCATAGGAGCTGTGGGTCAGGGCCAGAGTCAGCAAAGATTCATCCTTGAACCTGTGGCCCAGTTGATTTTGCAGGTCATCCATGATCATTATTTGGTCCATACAGTTTCAGCAATAAAATCCGTCAATATATTGGATGGTTATTTACATATAAATGTTCAAGGGTCAATCCCCGGACCCACAACTCAGACCAAAGGTGTCTCCTGCCCGCAAGACAACCCCTTCCTCTTACCGATTCTTTTGACCCACTCATCTATTATCCTCAAGTAACCATTTCAATAACCTGCTATTTTTTAGTTAACTGAAAATGTAAAAATAGGAGGACAGTCCATGCTCGGTCTTTATATCGGCTCCACCAGCGGTTATTCAGGCAAAAACATGATTGCCATGTCAATAGGAAAAAAATTCCAGAAGATGGGCTACAATGTCGGCTACATGAAGCCAGTGGGAGTGCTTCCCAGGGAGGTTGACGGAAAAAGGGGTGATGAAGACGCATTCTTTGTTCAGGAAGTGCTGGGGCTGACAGAAGACCCGGCCAAGGTCACTCCGGTCCTGGTTGACCAGGACTTCAAGGTCAAGGCATTCAAAGGTCAGTGCAGCGACCTGCTGCCGGTGATCGAAAAAGAATACCTGGAGCTGTCCAGAGACAAGGACATCATGATTGTTTCCGGTTCCGGAAGTATGTATTCCGGAAAATACTGCGGACTGGACGGAGTCAACATTGTCAGGCAGCTCGGCCTGAAATGCATTGTCATTGACCGCTTCAATAAAGAACTCAATTACGATTACCTGACCGTACTCAAGGATGCCCTGGGAGAAAACATGATCGGAGCCATCCTCAACGACATCCCTCCCTATTTTAATGAAGAGCTGACCAGCATGCTCTCCCCCTTTCTGGAAGGCAAGGGAATCAAAATACTCGGAGTTATTCCCAGGGACCCCCTGATGGGGGCCATAAAGGTGTCAGCCCTGGCCTCACGCCTTGGGGGAAGAGTGATCTCCGCTCCGGACAAAGCAGACAGAGTAGTGGAAAATTTCATCATCGGCACCATGCAGGTGGAAAACTTCATGCTTCACTTTAAGAAAAGCAAACGCTCTGCAGTAATCGTTGGTGGAGACAGGTCGGATGTTCAGCTGGTGGCCCTGGAGGGTGCTGCTCAATGCCTGATCCTGACCGGAAACCTGTACCCCAACGACATAATTCTGACCAGGTCCGAGGTCCTGGGCATTCCCATCATCCTGGTCCGGGATGACACCTATGCCGTGGCCAAGGAAATGGACGCCCTGCTCTCCAGACATAAATTAAGGGATGCAATCAAGATCCAGCATGGCAGTCAGCTGGTCAACTCATCTTTGGACTACCAGTTCATCAATCAGGTCCTGGACCTGAAATAGATGACCCAGCTCAAGGGGCCCCTGGCCCCTTGAGCTTAACCGGCCTGCTGCTTTTTTTCCGCTATCTCCCTGGCTGCTTCTCTGGCCAGGGTATCGCAGCGCTCATTATAGTAATCACCATTATGAGCCTTGACCCACTCGAACCGGACCGAATGGATCTTCAAAAGTTTGGCCAGCCTTTCCCACAGATCCCTGTTCTTGACATCCTTCCGGGCTGAAGTCTTCCAGCCGTTCTTTTGCCATTTGGCCAGCCAGTTCTGATTTATGGCCTTGGCAATATACTGGGAGTCGGTGTAAAGCCTGACCCTGCAGGGATATTTAAGGGCTTCCAGGGCAGAAATCACTGCCAAAAGTTCCATGCGGTTGTTGGTAGTCTCTGGAACCCCCCGGGATATTTCCCTGGTCCGGTCTCCGTGGATAAGCACAGCACCGTACCCTCCTGGCCCGGGATTGTTGAGACAGGCCCCGTCAGTGTATATCTTCAGTTCACAGTTTGAACCGTTATTCACCCCGTTCAATTTTCATCATCTCCTGTCCGATGGTGTTCAAAGCCTCTATAAGCCCCTGCTGCCAGTCGCCATCCTCCCAATAGGCCTCAAAATGCTCGACCTGCAGATGGTGGACCACCTCTTGAGGCAAGGCCCTTTTCAGAATGGGCGGGAACAGAATCGTGCTTTCCTGATGGGCAGGGCTCAGGCCGATGAATATCATTCTGGAATCATCTCCAGGGGAGACAATAAAACCCCTGAATATCCTGACCTGGACCCCGATTCCGAATCTGCGCTGCAGATTGCCTGAAAAAGAAACAATCTCCTTTTGCAGGTCACTGTCCAGGGTTTCGGTTTCATCATTGACAATATGCCTGGACTGGATGGTTTCCATGGATCGCTCATAATTTTTCCAGAAAAGATAACCTACACCCACGAACAAAACGAGCATGAGCAGGATCCGGATGGTACTGCTCTGCCTGCCCTTGAAACCAGTGGATGAAAAAATCATTGGCTATTCTCCTTGTCTGAATCAGGAACCAAATCCAGACCCTGTCCCGGACTGATCATCTTGACCGTACTGTTCACGCTGCCCTGAAAACAATACATGGATTCATGTCCATCCTGAATCCCGGCCTGATCCGGCCAGGACTCGCCAGGAGCAAAAGAAACCTTCTGCCCGGTCAATACCAGGTTCAGATCCTGAGGATCCAGGCACAGCATCACACCTACCCTGGAATAGTCTTCCAGAGGTCGCAGATAAACATATCCGGTCAGTTCCTCAGCATCCTGGTCCAGGCCCTGGTCAGCATCCTGGTTGTTTTTCCACAGCCAGACCGTGCCAAGCACAACAATGTGCAGCAGAAAAATATAAAAAAGTTTGCGCATGATCAGGTCAGATCGTTGATCCATTCCTTCAGGGGCTCCTCCACCAGCAGGCGGAGTTCTTCAAGCCTCTCCCGGGATTCGGCTTCAAACCTCAGGACCAGCACCGGCTGAGTATTGGAAGCCCTGAGCAGGGCCCATCCATCATCAAAGGTGATCCTTACCCCGTCAACATCAACTATCTTGTATAAATTCCTGAAATAGTCCTGGGCCTTTTTGACCACCTTGAACTTGATTTTTTCCGGACAATCCATGCGGATTTCCGGGGTATTAAAGGTCTTGGGCCAGTCTGCGAGATAGGTGCTCACTTTTTCAGAGCCTTTGCCGGCAACAATTTCCACAAGACGCTGGGCTGAATACACAGCATCATCAAAACCATAATAACGGTCGGAAAAAAACATGTGACCGCTCATCTCCCCGGCCAGAAGGGCGTTTTCCTCTTTCATCTTGGCCTTGATCAGGGAATGCCCGGTCTGCCACATGATGGGCCGGCCTCCGTGTTTCTGGATATCCTGAAAAAGAAGATGGGAGCACTTGACCTCGCCAATGACGCATGCCCCGGGGTTCTTCCTGAGCACTTCCCTGGCGTAGATGGCCAGAAGCTGATCCCCGTAAACCATCCGGCCCTGCTCATCCACAACTCCTATCCTGTCCCCGTCTCCATCCAGTCCGATTCCCAGCTGAGCCTTTTCTCTGATAACTGCAGCCACAAGATCAGCATTATTCTTCATAACTGTAGGATCGGGGTGATGATTGGGAAAGTTGCCGTCAGGCTCACAATATATGGGGATCACCTCGGCTCCGGCATTTAAAAGGGCCTGGACACAGACCAGTCCGGCTGCACCGTTGCCGCCATCCACCACCACTTTGACCGGACTGGAGATCGGTCCCTGATCTTTGAGATAAGCGAGATATTCCGGTTCGATATCCACTTCACTGGCCAGTCCACTGCCTTGAGCAAACTCGCCCTTGACCATGATATCGTAAACCTTCTGGATCTCCTGGCTGTGAATGGTGCTGTCTCCTGCCCAAATTTTGAACCCGTTGAAATCTGATGGGTTGTGGCTGGCCGTGACCATCACCCCAGCCCTTCGGCCCAGTTTTTTCACTGCAAAATAAAACAACGGGGTAGCCACCATGTTCAGAAAAACCACATCCACGCCGGTTGATTGCAGCCCCCTGACAATGCTCTCCTGATAAGCGGGCGAACTGTGCCGGCAGTCATGCCCCACCACTGCCTGATCAATGCCCATCTTCCTGAAATATGTTCCACAGGCCCTGCCAAGCAGTTCCACCCACTCAGCATCAAAATCACTGTCCACTATTCCCCTGATATCATAGGCCCTGAAAATTTCTTTGTTGATCTTTTTCATAATTCACTCCCAAGTCAGCCCGATTCTTTATCTTAATTATCCTGCAACACTTCTGATCACCCGCCAGCCGTTTCAGTCCCAGGCTGTGTGTCAGCCTTTGCTCAGCCAGCTGATCCGGTGATCCTGCAATTAGATCCATATTGAAATCCCCCCTGCTTGTAAAACACTTTTGTTTTTCTTGACCTTGTAATGATACTGAACTATTTCCTGAGCTATTATGAATTGGGACTGGGAAAAACTACAGCAAAAGCGGCAGAGGCATCAGACCGGAGGCGGACCTGGCAGCCAGGGACCGGATTTCGGAGACCTTCAGGATAAACTGAATTATCTGAAAAAATTCAAAATACCAGGTGGAAAGTTCATCTTCATCGGCCTGGCTTTTATAATCTGGATGCTGTCCGGGCTATATATTGTTGAGCCCGGGCAAGTGGGAGTTGTCCAGCGTTTCGGGGCCATGACCCACCAGACCGAACTGGGAGCCGGGCTTCAATGGCACTGGCCAAGACCTATTGAAAGGGCCACTGTTGTGGATGTCCAGAGAATCAGGACTCATTATATCGGGTTCAACCTGGTCAACGGGAACAAGAGGATCAATAGAAATGAAGCCCTGATGCTCACCGGTGACAAGAACATTGCCCACTTTGAAATAATCGTCCACTACCGGGTGACAGAGCCTGCTGAGTACCTGTTCAACGTCCGTGAGCCGGACAATCTCATCCTTAAGACAGCTGCTGAAAGCGCCCTTAGAAGCATTGTCGGTACCATGGACATAGAAACAGCCATTGTTGCCGAAGGACTGGCCATGGTAGCCCAGCGGACCCAGACCCTTCTGCAGCAGCTTCTGGACGATTACGGGTCAGGCCTGTTCGTAACCGATGTTCGGACCGAACGGGGGGACGCTCCCCAGGAAGTCCGCGATGCATTCCACGACGTGGTCCGGGCCATGGAAGATAAGGAAAGGCTCATTTACAGGTCAGAGCAGTACAGGGAAGACATTGTCCCCAGGGCCAGGGGTGGAAGAGAAGAAAGGATCCTGACCGCCCAGGGTGAAATCCGCAGATTCAGCCAGATTCTTAATGAATACCAGCTGGCCAAGGATGTTACCCGGCAAAGGATGTACCTGGAAAAAATGGCTGACATCCTCCCGGGTGTAAACAAGGTCATTGTAGACAAAGGGGCTGCTGACAGTCTTCTTCTGCTTCCCGGCGGCCAGTCTCTCAACTTAGGTGAATATAAAGTTACTAGATAGTCAATCCAGTTCTGTCTGGATATGACAATATTTTTTCAGGAGGCAACTAAATGAATAAGCAGGCCATTATCGCTCTGGCGATAATCGCGGCTGTCGTAATAATTCCCCAGGCTACCTTTATTGTTGATGAAAGAGAGTACGCCCTGGTACTCCAGCTTGGTGAACACAAAAGAACAGTGGATGAACCTGGACTGAACTTCAAGATCCCCCTCATTCAAAACATAGTCCGCCTGGACAAGAGAATCCAGACCACTGATGTGGCAGCTGACGAATTCCTGACTGTAGACATGGAAAGGTTACTCATAGACCATGTCACCAGATGGTTTATTCAAGACCCCCTGCAGTTCTACGTTACTGTCCGCAACGAGTCCGGGGCCCTTTCCAGGCTGCAGAACATCATTGTAGCTGAATTAAGGGACGTGGTCAGCAGTGAACTCATCCTGGACGTCATTTCCGGTCAGCGGGAGACCATCATGAACCGGGTTACCAGCCGTTCTGGTGAACGGGTCAGGGAATTCGGCATCGGACTCATTGATATCAGGATGAAACAGGTTGATGTGCCGTCCGAAGTTGAAGAAAGTGTTTTTGAAAGAATGCGGGCTGAACGGGAAAGAATTGCCGCCAGACACAGGGCCGAAGGCGAGGAAAGGGCCCTGGCCATCAGGGCTCAGGCTGACGCTGACAGGCACAGGATCCTTGGTGAAGGAGAAGCCAGAGCCACCAGGATATTTGCCGAAGGTTTTGCCCAGGATGTCATAATCGTGACCGATGAAAACCAAGTTCCCATTCCTGGAGCCCTGGTTATTGCCAATCGCAGAGAAATCGGCATGACCGACTTTTCAGGCCGCTTGATCTCGGATCTGCCTCTGTCCGGAAATATCCACTTGTCAGCCAGGCTGGAAACTCCGGATGAGTCCAGGTCAGGTGAGTTGACCGGCCAGCTGGACATGGGTCTTTTGACTGACGAGGTTCACCGCTCCGGGGATCTGCATATTTCCCTTACCATGGAGCCGGTCATTTACCACGGCTATACTGCAGATGAAGAATTTTACCGCTTCATGAAGAGCCTGGAAGCATACCAGCAGTTTCTACCTGAAGGCACCACCCTGGTCCTGGGAACAGATTCCGAACTCTTTGATTATCTCAGGGGACCCGGAGCCAACTCAAGAGACTGATTCTAACTGCCCTGTTCTTTTCTGACACCCAGGCTGGATAGCTGAGATCCCTGCCTGGGTGTCATTTTGATTGGGCCGGTTTTCTGGAAAGAAATAAGTTTTCCACCAGCAACTTTGCCTGACTGGCATCATCATGCTGGATTCAACATAACCTGCTGATTTTCCATATTGATTACCTTCACTCAATCCGATTTTCCACAGACCCCGGGCGTCTACATGATGAAAGATGACCGCAACCGGATCATCTATGTGGGCAAGGCCAGGAACATCCGCAAAAGGCTCGGATCTTACTTCGGACAAAGCAAAAGTCAGTCTCCCAAAACCAGGGTGATGCTGACCAGGGTCCAGCGTATCGATACCATTTCAACCCTGACCGAAAAAGACGCCCTGCTCCTGGAATCCAGCCTGATCAAAAAACACCGTCCCCGGTACAATATCGTCCTTCGGGATGACAAACAATATGTCCTGTTCAAGCTGGACAAGACCCAGGACTATCCGGCCCTGGAATTGACCAGAAAGGCAGCCAGGGATAAAAGCCTTTATTTTGGTCCTTTTACATCTGGCTTAGCAGCCAGACAGACCTTGAAGGTGATCAACAGGCTTTTTCAGCTCAGAAAGTGCGGCCATAAGAAATTCAGGAACAGGGTCCGGCCCTGCCTTCAATACTTTATTAAACGGTGCATGGGGCCTTGCTGCCTTGAAATCAACCCTTCTGATTATCACCTCCAGGTCAGCCAGGTGGAACTCTTCCTGTCCGGCAGGTCAGCTGAGCTCACGGACAGCCTCAGCCAGGAGATGTCCAGTGCAGCAGAAAGCCTTGATTTTGAAAGGGCCGCCCTGCTGCGTGATCAGCTGAGGGCCATTGAACAGACCACCAAGGCCCAGTCAATGGTTATACCGGCCGGACAGGACATGGATGTTTTCGAACTGGATGAGACGGATCAGGGTCTGTGCACCGGGGTCATATTTGTTCGCCAGGGAAAGGTGCTGGACAACAAGAACTTCTTTTGGCCCGGACATGAGGCTGGGGATCACACTGAAAAGGAAAACGCACTGGTCAGCATTCTCAGCCAGTTTTACGGACCAGACAAGTTCATCCCTGAACGTATTGTCCTGCCTGTAAAAATCAAAGACTCATCCATAGCCCAGGTCCTGTCTGAATACCGAGGAGCCAGGGTCAGTATTACCAGGGCCAGGGGAGAAACCATGAACTCCCTGTTAACAATGGCCAGGCACAACTGCCTGTTATTTGCTGCCAAGGCCTCAGGCCCATCCCGGCCCAGGCTGGGAGAGGCCCTGAAACTAGGTGCTGAACCCTGCCGGATAGAGTGTGTTGATGTATCTCACCAGTCTGGCCGGGATACCAGAGTCGGACTGGTGGTTTTTGAAAATGGAATGCCCCTTAAAGCAGATTACAGGATATACAACATGTCCAGCTCAGCCCAGGGAGATGACTACCAGGCTTTACGGGAATTTACAGTCCGCAGACAGGCTTCCAGCCTGCCCGGGCCTGACCTGCTGCTCATTGACGGAGGTCTTGGACAGCTGAATGCGGTTCAGAAGGCCTTAACAGCCTCAGACGGGTCATGGAACCTGGCTGCCATTGCCAAGGGTCCCACCAGAAGCAAGGGCCAGTTAAACGATCAGGTCTACATTCCCGGCAGGAAAAACCCCCTGCCCCTTAAACCGGGCAGCCCGGAACTCCTTTTCCTGCAGAGAATCAGGGATGAAGCCCACCGCTTTGTCATTGGCAGCCTTCGCAAAACCAGGAGCAGAAACATCAGAAAAAGCGACCTGGAACGCATCCCGGGTATCGGCCCCCATAAGGCAAAAGAATTGTGGAATTACTTCCGGGATCTGGATCTGATCCTGAAAGCAGGCCCGGCAGATCTTGAAAAGGTACCGGGTTTTGGACCTAAAACAGCTGCCAGAACAGCCCAGGCCCTGAAAGAATGGAATACGCAAAATACCTGATAGCGCCGCTCATCTGCGCCCTCATCGGCTGGCTGACCAATTACCTGGCCGTTAAAATGCTTTTCCACCCCAGAAGGCCTGTATCCATCCTGGGCTGGAAGCTCCAGGGAGTTTTCCCCAAACGCCAGAAGGAACTGGCCTTGAACCTGGGTCTGCTGGTGGAAAAGGAACTCATATCCCACCAGGACATTCAACAGGTCATCAACAACCCTGGATTCAGGAACGGATTCAAAGAGATCCTGGACGAGTACTTCCAGGAATTTCTATCCAGGAAAACCCACTCCCTGCACCCTGTCCTGGGCATGCTTCTGAACAACAGCGTTCTGAGTGCCCTGAAAAGTCTGATGTCCAGGGAAATGGAAAAGCACCTGCCTGAAATAATGGAAAAAATTGCTGATCAGCTGGAACAGAGCCTGGACTTCAAAGAAGTGGTTCAAAAAAAGGTGGAACAATTTTCCATGGAAAAGCTGGAACGAATACTTTTTACCATCATGAAAAAAGAATTCAGATACATCGAAATCATGGGCGCAGTCCTGGGCTTTGCCATTGGAATTTTCCAGTCTTTTTTCATTTTTATGATTTAGCCTGAAAAAAATCTTGACAAATCAAGACCAAGCATCTAACTAATCACTTTCCTGATTTGGGGGATCGTCTAGCGGCAGGACGACGGGCTCTGACCCCGTTAACCTAGGTTCGAATCCTAGTCCCCCAGCCAGTTAAAAATATGCGTCCCCATCGTCTAGCCAGGTCCAGGACATCGGCCTTTCACGCCGGTAACCGGGGTTCAAATCCCCGTGGGGACGCCAAAAGAAATCAAAGGGTTATAGCTAATAAAGGCTATAACCCTTTTTTATTATCCAACCTCATATCCAACCCCCTGACCATTTTTCACACTATAAGTTTGCACACAACTTGAGAAAATCTTGCAGGCATAATGAGAAAAATAAGACCCGTTTTTAGGTCGGCTTGGCTGGTTAAGCCAGGGTATAATAACGGTTTATTTTTTGATTTGAGCCAGAAAATGTAAAGCGGCACGAGTTTGACCTATTTAAACTGCTATATTGAGATCAACCCCAGCCCCTCTCAGGTCGTCCAGCATGCTCTCGGTGGTCCTCTTGGTCTGGCAGTGCTTAGCGTAGCCGATAAAGCTGGCAACCGAAGAGCGAAGAGACTCAAGGCTTACCGCTCCCCTGGAATACAGATTAGCCATCTTTTTGAATCTGCGCCTTGCCGCCCGGACGTTCCTCTTGCGTGGCAAGACGTGCGTCCTCCACGCCCTGTAGCCCGCAAAGTCAACACCTTGAACAGCCGAATAAACCCGGCTCTTGTGGTTCAGGCCCAGGGATAGGTTGTCCCACAGCCAGTCCTCAAGATATCTGAGCAGGCCTTTGAGGTCTGATTTATCCTTGCCGATAACAACCCAGTCATCCATGTAGCGGGCATAGAATCTTATTCCAAGATCATCCTTAATATGATGATCCATTTTGTCCAAATATATGTTGGCTGAAAGCTGGGATGTAAGAGCCCCTATAGGCAGGCCGACAGCCCGGCGGCATGCCCCGATAATCTTCTCCCAGAGCTTCAAAGCCCTCCTGTCTCGAACGCCCCTTTCAACGAGGGTGAGCAGGGTAGAATGAGATATTGAAGGAAAATACTTACTAATATCGGCCTGCAGCACATAAGCCTGTCCCCATAACTTATGAGCGGCCCTGAGGTACCTTTGAATCCTGGATACAGCCCTGTGAGTGCCCTTGTCCTTCCTGCAGGCATAGGAGTCAAAAACAAATCGCCGCTCAAAAACAGGCTCAACGATATTATTCAAAGCATGATGCACGATCCGGTCAGAAAAGGCGGGCGCCTCGATCAGCCTCAGCTTCGGCCTGTACACGCAAAAGGTCCGGAGCGGCTGAGGCTCCCAGGTTTGCCAGACCAGATGGTTGTGAATGTTCAACAGGCCCTCTTCCCATCTCCTGGAGAACCTCAGAACCTCGTCAGTATATCTCTTCCCAGCTCTGGCCTTACGCCAAGCCAGGAGGAGATTATCCCAGTCGGCCACTTCGTCATAAATACTCCCAACAGATCTAGGCATGAAAAATCCTTTATATAATGACCCCGGCCACGTTGGCCATAAGGCTACTTGCCGCCAGGGTCTGTTTATCTTCCTCCAACGTGGAGAGGAACGCATTCCCGATTCCAAGAAGGATCGCAAGCAGGCAGGGCCATGACCCTGGCCTGTCGAACGAACCTGTAAAGGGTTCGCAGGCGCCACGAAAGCCGTTGTTGCCATTCTGATTCCACGGTTGATTGTTGTTCGTGCAACGGGCTCCGGCCTCGGACGAGTTCGTCCAATTGCCGCCGAAATTCGAGTGGCGGTAATGTTTATGAATGCGCCCCTGAAAACCGCCGGATCAGGCCGCCGATTATGCGGCCCAATTCAACCAGTTTTTCCGTAATTAACCTGAGCCTCTTATTGCTCAGGTAGCGTCGAGAATGGGCGTGCCGAATGAAGTGCTGAAGCATCTCCAGGCGGCAGTCAGTTTCCCTTGCCCACCTCAGCTTTTCCCTGATGTTCTTGGGGTGAATCTTCTGCATCCTGATCACATTCATGATCATTGTATGGACACAATTTTTTATCTGAGTGCAAAGGGCAAACTTTTCTGATTTTGGAAACCTTTCCACCACCGGAAACAGATAGTTGCTCATGTCGTCAATCTTTTGATAAAGCGTAAAATTCTGCATCAGATTTTCAGATTCCAGATTTCAGATTTACAGGGAATCGCAGGCGCCACGAAAGCCGTAGCCGCCACCCTGATTCCACGGGAGAGAGTTGGTCGCGCAACGGGCTCCGGCCTCGGACGAGTTCGTCCAATAGCCGCCGAAAATCGAGTGGCGCATTCTGGCTTGACCATGATTGTGCGCGCTGTCTTGCCCCTGATTGGCTCCCTGGTAGCTCCCCTGATCGTCTGCGCCATCATCAAGGAATTGCCACAAGTTTCCACTGGGCTGGTCAAGGCCCAGGCAAGACACACAATCAAACCCATAATCTGTATGGACGCCCGTATTCACCCGGCCACCGGCTCCAGTGGCTCCCTGGGGAACGCCGTATGCTGCAATGTACATCTCGCCAAGCGTCGGCAACCGCTTCCCGGCATTCCTGGCCAGCCTGAAAAAATCCCACCTGGCCACATCGTTGCAGTTCACCGGCTGAGCATTGATTTTAGATTCGCCCTTAGTCTCGGGCCAAGAGGCACCATCTACGCTGTTCAGGTAGATGTCCATCCAGACCGAGCCCTCGATGATCTCCACCATGCCGGTCGGCTCACATTTTGGCCGGTGAAGGAGATCCCAGACGCTGTTGGGGATAATGCCCTCCTGGGCGGCCTCTCCTGCCTGATACCTGTGCTCCAGCAGCCTGTATCGGCCATAATGAAAGCCAGCCAGGCGACGGCTGTTGTCAGCGTTATATCCACCTGGCCAGGTCGTATTCCTGGAGGTTTTTAGCTGGCAAATTGGCCCATCGTCATCCGGCCAAACAGCATAGACATAGATGTCGTCCCCGACTTCCAGCGAAACAACACTGCCGTCATCGTGCGCCAAAGGATCAAATCCATTCTGAGCCTGCAAAATAAAGCCCTTGCCATTCCCGCCAATATTAACCAGGCCCTCAGGGATATCCAGGGTGCTGCCCGCTCCCTTTTTGACCCGGCCCATCAGCTCTATATGACCAGCACCAGTTGCTGGAATAGCGTACACTTTTGACATTATTCACCCTCCATTTCCAAGATTGCAGCCTCAACTTCCTGAACAGTGAATCCAAGCCTGAAAATCCGAGACTGAGGATCTTCCAGTCGCACCTCCTGAACCATTCGCACCAGCTCTCCAGTCCCTTCATCATGCTCCTTGACGACACGATACTGATCGCCCGAATCTGCCTGCTCTTCAGATTCAATCTCTTTGTCAAAAGACCATGCCCACCTGTATAGCAGGGACTGCCAGTGCCTTTTGGCCCGCTGCTTGTCACGCTCCGGCAGGTCGCCCGACAAAAAAAGGGCTCGCGCTCGTTCATAGTCAGCCTTTGTTTTTAAAACCTCAGGGATTCCTCTCATTTATTCCTCCTCAACTGCAATTACCGGTATTCCCTCAACCATGCCCACAGCCCTGCGGGCAGCAATCACATTAATAGCCTGCGCGAGCTGATCTTCCTCTCCAATTGCCGGGACCAAATCTGCATCAGCGAGCACATTAATAAGCTCACGCTGCAGCATGTTGAAATACTCGGCCAGCAAAGGTGTTGCCCGGACGTTAGCGGCCGGATCTCCCTCGCGCCATCCATCCTCTGGCGTTACCCTGTCAGTGTATGCGCCGATCTTTTCCATTTAATCCTCCTCGATATATGCAACATTTAAATATCCCCATGACGGGGCTGCCTTATGCAGAACGCATTCTATGAGATCGTCCCCCCATGAGCGCAGCGCGTCCCCGATCTCGGCCTCGGAAATAACCGACTGCCGCACAACACCCTCGGGGATCAGGGCATCCCAGGCATGGTTCCACTCCTCGCCGTTCAGCGCGTCGCCGATTTCCGCGCCTGCATGCCCGGGGCCGTCGTACCATCCGATGACAGCCTCGCGGTGCTCAATAATCTCCACCCCGTCATAACCCAGCCCTGCAGCCAGATCTTTGTAGTCCTGGGGGCGCATCCCCCCCCGGCTTACGATCCGGCCAAGCAAAGCCTGGCGCCGCTCAGTCATTGTCTGCTCATCCGGGGCGCAGTCGTCGGGCAGCCCAAAACTGGACTCCCATTCTCCGAAAAGCTCTCTGGCCCGGCGCGGATCTGCCTCGCCCAGCATGGTCCTGGAGCGGCTGTCCACTCGCTCCAGTTCCCTGGACAAGCCATCCAGGAGCCTTTGCAGTACGCTGTCCCGCCTTCCGGCCAAAGCTGTTCCCGGGGGCAGCAGGGCGGTCAGTATTGCCTTGTAATCGGGCCTGCCTACAGCCATACAACCCCCTCGAAAACGGGCAGCTCTCCGGTGCCGTATTCCACATCCTCAGTAGGCCACTGCATATCGTAGTCCTCTACATCACCGGCAGCGCTGATTGCATGCCGCAGCCGGGAGATCTTGAGTTTGCCGCCGGGCCGTCCTTCCCTGCGAACAAAATCCTTCACGTTTTCCTCAACCATACTGCGCAGCTCCGGGGTGTCCGGGGAGAGCTCTATTTCCGGCTTAAAATCAATCAGATCAGGGGCCACCACATATACATCCGCCAGCACATTGCGGGCCTCATCAATATGCGTTTGCACCTCCTCCAGAAGCTGTGCAGGCGGTTGCGGCCCATCCTCGGCATCGTCGGCCACGATGCGCACCACGACTGTGCCAGGCCCCATGCCTTTGGGGTCCTCCCAGGCCCTGGTTACGCCGATGACCTCCAGAGCCCAGTCTTCCCAGTCGCCTGCCGCGCCGCCCCTGGGTATGCGCTCCCTGCGTCGCAGAATCCGCTCCCGCCAGCCGTCAATGCTTTCGCGGTCAGCACCTCCGTCCAGGCCGCCTTCGCCCACCTCGGCCTCGGAATCTATCCCTGCAGCCGGGGAAACCAGAGAAAGGGACGCCCCTGCATCCTGGTTGCCGTCTGCGCCGGGCTCCACCGCTTCCACGCTGACAATGGCCTCACCGTCCTGGATCTCCCCGGTTTCCACGGTAATGTATTCCTGGCCATCGTCCGCTTCCAGGGCCAGGTCCTCGGGAACTATATCGCCGTCCTCGCCTGTAAATACCACCTTGCCCGAGGCTTTGGACGCCTCGCGCCTGGGCACTCCGGCGCTGTGGATATGCAGCATGTCATCATCACAGGTCTGGGGAAACATCTGCCCCTCTATCCACTCCAGATATCCATAGAGTCCGTGCACGGCACCAGCCTCAACAGCCGCCAGCACCCTGCCCAGCCTCTTGTCCAGATCAGCCCTAGTCTCGGGCAGCCTGCCCAGAATGTCCTGGTCAACGCGCTGCACCAGTTCCTGCAAGCTTGGCCGTTTAAAACCCATTTAAGCCTCCATAGCCTCCCAGGCGTATTCAAACATCATTTCCTCGCTGGACCCGTCCGGCTTATGTATGCGAATCTTGAGCCCCAAAACACCGCGCCGGACATGCACTGCCTCTACACCCAACTTCCGGGCTGCGCCGTCCTCAACCAGCCATTCCAGGGCCTCACGTGCGTAATGCTCAGCCCTGCGCCGAACCTCTGCCGCCTCCTTTTCCCGACTCAGCAGCCACAACCTTGAGCCGACAGGCCGATCAAAAAATGTATCCGCCCACCATCCCCTTAGATCTCCGCCGCTTTCGGGCAGGTCGTCGTCCGGGTGAGCCCTGCGATCAGTAAGCAAAGACAGGATAACAGCGGTCTGCAGCGTGTTGTCCGGCCCTATATCTCCGTCACGGACCTGCATGTCCACTTGCCCGTCGGTTGTCACAAACAGTCCGAAATCCATTACTGCGGCCCCTCCGTGGTTGCCCCTCCGGTTTCCACTCCGCCGTGGACGTGGTTCTGCAGGGATATATTTCCGGCCACTATATCTTTGGTGGCATGAAATCCGCCCTGAACCTGGGCGCCGTCGCCCCCGCTGACCTCCATGCCCCCCTGAACCACCAGCTTTCCGGTGACGGTGAACAGGGGTGTGTCCGCCTCCACAGACCCGGACGCGGACACCTTTGCCGTTTCGCAGTCCACATCCACGCCCGGAGCCTCCACCTGCAGAGCGGACCCGGCCTTTACGCTTATAACCCGCCCACGCTTAAAAACTATCTCGTCCCCCTCGTCCGTGTACATGGCCACCTCTCCGGGCTGGAGCCCGGTCTTTCTATGACGGCGGTCGTCAACTGCGACCAGTGCCAGATGCTCCCGGACCCCGCCCACGCTGAGGGCGATGCCCTCGGCCCCGCTCAACGGGTGCGATGTAAAGCCGTAATTCTGAAATCTCTCCGCCCAGGCAGGGGAGCCTCCCTGCATGGTCACCTGGCTTGCCTGCATCTTAACTGAATCATCAACAATCTTGACCACTGCACGGCTCACCAGCAGGCGAATCCTGCGCCACATGGGGGCTGTGGTCCGCTGCATGATCCGGCGCATTGTACTCATTACCACCACCCCGTTTCTTCGGGCTCCGGCTCTGGAACGGGTACCCGCTCAAATGCCTCCGGAGGGTTGACCCTCAGCTCGGCCCTGCGGCCCTGCTCATCATCCAGGAGCTGCACATCGGATATGAGCATTTCCTTGTCCAGGCCCATATAAGCGTCTTTTACCGGAACCATATCCCCCGGTCTCCATACACCATGCTCGTGCCGCCAGCCGACAACGGTGTACGTTATGCCGCGCCCCCGCGCCCAGCGAACACGTGACTCCAGCTCCGCGCGCTGGCGACAGTCGGCCCGATCGACTACAGTATCGGCAACCACCAGCACCCGCCTGCTCCCCCTGATCCTGGGATCTTTAGCCCGGCCCCTGGGAGCGGCGACTGCCTCGCCGAAAAACCAGTCTGTACCAGGACTCTGCCCCTCAACTATGTATTCGGCAAAGCGGTCCCGGTCGGAAAACTCACCCCGGCCGCTCAGCACATTGACGCCTAGCTCCAGGGCAGTGCCTACGCTGCGCCGCTGCGCATCCGTAATGATCAGGCTGCCCCGAGGGTCTGAGACCACCCGCACACCCCTGTTTTTTGCGGCCCTGCCGATTGCCTCAGCCGGGCTTTCCCCGTCCTCGATGGAAAAATGACTGATCTTTTTGTCCGCCCCGGCCTCGTCGATCACATCCAGGCCGTATTCCTCGCAAATAGCGCGGACTATCTGCACCAGGGTGCGGTTTTCCCACCTCTTTTCCTGCCCGGAGCAGTCAACCAGGTCTCCTGCCAGGGACCTGCCGCTGGCGACAATGCGGTGGCGCTCCGCGTCATAATCCGGCAGCACGTCATCCAGGTGCCCGGTAAGCAGTAGGTCATCACCCAGGTAGACCTTGCACTTTTCCCCCGGGCGTATCGGTCGGGCCTGGGTAGTGCCGTCATCGCTCCAGCGCTCGGTCAATGCCAGCTCGAACCTGTCAGCTATCTGCTCCAGGCTGCGGCGGATCTCAATTTCCTGCCAGCCCTGGTGCCTTTGTGTTCCGATTTGCAGTATAACCTGGTCTTTAAACACTCAGCACCTCCAGCTCTATCCCTCCGGGCACCGCTCCCGGGTGCTTGATCTTGTTGCGCTTTACAATCTCCTGCTCCCGGCCGGCGTCCCCGTAAAGCTTATGCGCGATCACCACGCAGGGCAGGGTAATCAGAAATTCCCTGCGCGCCAGTCCGGGCAGGGCGGTTGATCGGCTGCGCAGGTCCCTGGAAACCTTGAGCCTCAGGTCAACCATTGCCTGATAAACTTTGTCCGGAACGGGTTCCGGACGCTTTATCTGCTGATCTATCAGGTCCAGCGTGATATTTTGAGCCTGCAGTGCCTCGTCCCGGCTTTCCCAGTCGGTTTCCGCGGCCATCTGGGCGCAGGCGCAGGCTGCGGCCCTGCCGATCAGGTCATTCATGGCCTGCTGGTTTTTGTTTCTCTGTCTGGATTCGCTGGTCCTGGCGGTCGGCTGCTGCTCGTCCGATCTGCTCCCCAGCTCTGCGTAATTCCTGGCCGCTCTCAGAGGTTCCAGCATGGTGTCCTTCAGCCTGTGGTAGCCTCCGATTATTGCCCCGGCCATGTTCAGCGGGGCGCGGATCTCTGCGGATACATACCCGGCAATATCGCCCACTGCCTGGTCCAGCTCCCTGACCCGCCTGCGGACTTCGTGTTCGGTTGCAGCCAGGCTTGGCAGGCTCAGGCCCTCGACAGACCATTCCTCCTCGAAATCAGCCTGGATTACCGCTTCCGCCTCTTCAGCCGCTTCCAGGGCCAGCCCCCTGGTGTCCACGGTTGTCCGTGGCAGCTCCGCCTCTCCTGCTTCGACAAAATCAATCTGGAAGCGGCACATGCCGCCGTCCCTGGTGGACTCGTTCCAGCGCGCGCTGGTCACCACAGCCTGGAATGTGCCCAGGTATGGATGTACCAGCTCACCGGGTCCGGGCTGCTCAAGGGCCTCAATGAGCTCGTCGCGGTCCAGATCGTAATCCGGCCCGATAACAAAGGCCTCGATGCGCCACGCCCGGGCCTTGCGCCCCAGGTCCTCGGCATAAGGACGGTCGCGCCTGGGGTATTCATGGACCACAGTCCTGCGTCCGCCCTCGGTATCTGCGCGCTGCACATAGAATCCGGTTCCCCGGAATGAGCCCCGCAGGGCCTCGTTTATGCGATCTTTCCAGCTCATATTATTTTACTGTTGACTTTATCGTTAATTGTTTAGTAAAAGCCGGACATCCCTTTTTTACCCTTTAACAAGTGAGCAGCGACATGAAGATATCACAAATGCTTGCCTTAATAGCTATTGCAGGCGGAGTGGCAGCAGGAATAGGGACCTATGCGCTTTTTCCGGACATCCATAATGCTGCCTATGTTGTAGTTGGTGCACTGTTTACTGCTGTGGGATACGATTCTTTGTTGAAAATGAAAGCAAGGGAGCGCCTTGCGGACAAAGACAGCTCCTAGCTAAAACGCAAGTCCCTGTAAGCCCACATCAACATCCAGGTCCATTTCGCCGTCCTTACGTAGATCCTTGACTCTGGGCCTGCCCTCCGAGTCAATATGTATGCGCAGCTCTCCGCCGACCCGCGCAGCCGGACCAAAAACAGGCTCTCTGCCGTCCCTCTGCGATGTCGGAGGGCCAAGATGCTTCTCCGATGACATGCTTTGGAGGCCATCAAGGCCCAAACGTTCGCGCACAAAGTCCGGCATCCATCCTGTGAGCCGGTCAACCTGACGTCCAATCCACTCAGCCAATCCGGATATGCGCTCGGATATTCCGGCCCTCAAACCGTCAATCCATTCCCTGCCCAGGTCGATAAGAGAGTTTTCCCGGAACCAGTCCAATACGGAGCTAAAAGCCCTTGCAAGCAATGTGACAGGGTTCCAGCTTGCAATCAGCCTGACTACCCTTCCAATGCCATCCTCGGTCCAGCCCAGGACTCCTTGCCATAAGCCCCGAAAAAAGTCTGAAATCCCTTCCCAGTTGCGATAGATCAGGTATGCAATCCCAGCTATGGCAGCAACTGCAGCCAGAAACCAGCCGACAGGCGTGGCCATAAGGGCCACCGTAAATTTAGCCAGCGCAGCGCCTGTAGCGACCAAAGCGTTAATTAAAACTGCACCCAGCGTCCAAGCTAGCTTGGCAATAGCCACCCCAGTCAAGGTTAAGGAAAGCAGGAAGGGTCCTGCCAAAACTCCGGCGGTTGCTATTAAGAGGTTTCTAAACCCTCCAACCCGATCCGCCAGCCAGGACACTGCCTGGCGGACGTCTTGTATCCATTCCCAGAAATTGCGAAGGCCCTGAATGATCCGCTCGCTGATAACCTCCCGGTTGGCCCTGGCCAGCTTGGTCATGTTCTCGATCCACTCATTTATTGCCGGCAGCAGATCACTGATCACCGCATTCCTGATTCCCCTTACCGTGCCCGCCAGCAGACTCATTGCGTCGTTGTACCGCTCAGCATCCCTGGCCTCCTCCTCGGTCAATATCTGGCCGGTTTCCATGTACTGCCGGACAGCTTCCTCGAACTCGTCCCTGCCCTGGTTGAGCAGGTTAACCATCTCTTCGCCGGAACGCCCGAAAGTGGCGGCTGCAAACCTCTGCTGCAGATCCTCGGACTCCATGTCCTCCATGACATCCATAATATCCATGAGCACGTCCATCCCGGAGCGCATGACCCCCTCGGAATCGCGAATGTTGATCCCGGCCCATTCGTAGGCCTTGGCCGCCTCGCCTGTTCCTGCCGCCGCTTCAGCCATTCTCCGGCTGAAGCGGCTCAGGTTACTTGCAATCATCTGTCCGCCGCCCGTGGTCATCAGGTCGGCCGCGCCCATCAATTGCTGCACCTCGCGGTGGGTCATGCTGACCCGCCGTGAGAGCTTGAGAGCCTCGTCCGCGCCCTGGGTGAATCCGGATATCAGCCGGTGCATACTGTAAGCGGCCCCGGCGGCCACACCTCCCAACATTGCAAGCCTGCGGGTTGTGGCCCGCAGAGATGACATTGTATGGCCCAGGGCATCACCCACACCCCGGGCCGCATTGGACACCCGGTCCAGCCCCGTGCGCCTGGCCAGGCCGCTCATTGCCTGGCGAATCCTGCGTACCGGCCTGGTAACCTGGTCCACCAGCTCCATAATCACGCTCGTCCGCATGGCCCTCATCGCTTCATCTCCTGGGCCAGTTCATGGGCCTGGTTACGCCACCACATAATATCATCAACATCCATCTCCATCAGGTCAGCAGGGCTGAAACTGAACATATAGGCTACACTGCGGACTGCTCGCTGCCAGTCTGCAGGGACGCGGGCAAAAAAGGCTTGATAACCTCCAGGGCATCCGCGACATCCCGGGAGTCCATTTCGTCTATAGCCGTCGGAGGCAGTCCAGCCAGGGCTGCCAGCAGGGCCATTGACTTGCCCATTTCACCGGGCGCCTGGTCCATCTTTTTCATGTGCTTACCCTTGACGCTCTTGGGCAGGCGCAGCTCCTCCAGAGTTTTTTCAGGGTCCATCTTGGACGGTTTAAAGCTGAATGGAAAATCCAGCTTGAAGATCACGCAATCGGATTCATAGATTATTTTTTCCTGCTCCACCTTTCACCCCCTATATCTTCTCAATGGATTCAGCGGCCATGCTCAGCCTGACCTGGCCCTCGCCGCTGTTCAGCTCCGGGGTCTCCGTCGTGAACGCGTTGGACAGCAGGTAGTCCTGGCCGTTGTCGGCCTCGAACAGCACTGTCGCGCCGGTAATGTTGCCCAGCGCGATGATGTCCAGATCCTCCGTGGCCAGCGCGGTGGCCTGTAGCCTGGGAGGCTGCTTTTCCTCCCGGTAAAACACCCTGTTGCCGGACATCTGCACTTCCCTGTTGGACCCGCCGGGGTCCAGGGTTGCCCCGCGTTCGGTGGGGATGTCCTCTCCGTCTATGCGGATGGTGGCGTTACCCGTCAATTTGCTCATTTCTTACCTCCTGAACTGCACTTGCTGTGCATGTATCCGGTACTGCCCAATCAGCCTGGGCGAATCTATGGTATTCAGCCTGGTGGGGTCGTCCGGGTCAACGTTTACCTGCAGGGAATCGGCGTACCCCTCGTAGTCCTGCACCCAGCCGCGTGTGCCCATGAAGGTCTCTTTGTACAGGCGCAGCAGCTCAGCCTTCGCGACCTTCGGGGTCATGATGGGCTGGGACGGGGAGTAGAACTCGCGGCTTGCGTCATCCGCCAGCTTATGCCTGGGATACTTGCGCAGAAACAGGCTGCGCTGCTCATACCTGATCCGCTCCAGGGTCTCCGGAATGTTGATATCCAGGTAACTGTCATCAGGCACCCCGGCCGGAGACTGCTGGTATGTCGTGATCTGGCGCTCGATCTGCACCGTGCCGTCATCCTGAACGGTAAACGTGGCGATCCCGTCATACAGCAGCAGATTGCGCTCGTAATCTTCCCAGCGGTCCTCCTCCCTGGGGGGCATGATCCCGCGCAGGGACAGCCTCTGCAGCGGCCTGGCCGGGTCATTGCTCAGGCTGTCAGCAGCGGTTATTGCATTGACAGCGGTCCAGATCCAGGTGGGGCTGGGGCTTTTGTTCGTGCCCATGACCGTCAAATGGGGGCTGTTGTTGTCCCCGCCGAATGTGCCGGTTTCGCTGTGCGTTCCCCGGTATGCGGCAAAAGCGCGGCCGCCCTTCTGGATCATCGGGCCGAAGCGGTCCTCCAGCTCATCCGTGATCTGTTCCAGGTTGTGGCTGTCGGTATATGGCAGGGCTATCCAGTTCCACCACTCATCACCCATTGCCGCGATTGCATCGTCGATTTCCGGGTTGGCCGCGCCTCCGGACATCTCGCTGATTCCAATTTTCAGGCCCTCGGGTCGCTCCTCGCCCCGCGCGGAGATCCGGATGTCGATGTCGTTTCCGGTCTCCCCGGCCCACCTGCATTCCAGATTGACCTTGTATGCATCCGTGCCGTCCACCTCTGCGGTAACGGGCATGCGGTCCTCGTCCCCGATAGCCTCGACAATGGCCTCGGCCACATCCTCGGGTGTATCAGTGGCCTCAACCGGCACGCGCACCCTGTATCCGGCAATGTACAGCGCCAGGGGCCTGGTCTCGGTCGGCTCGTTGGTGATTTCCAGCACCCCGGAAGCCTTGACCCCGGCCTCGTCGTCATTCAGGGGGATGGCCCAGGTCTCCAGATAGGGGTCCACATCCTTGGCATGGCGGATCATCTCCGCCAGCATTGAGCCCCGGCCGTAATAGCGCTCAGCCTGTTCTGCATTGGTCACCCGGTCCAGCGAATGGGCATCTTTTTTCCCTGTGTCGAGCTTCTGGCCCAGGAAAAGCAGCTTGCCCATAAACACGGCGGAACCGGCCAGGCGGTTGTCGAACTCGATATACACGCCCGGAATCCGCAGCTGTGCCGGTATGTCGTTAAAAACTCCTGCTCCTATCATTACTTGTCACCCTCCTCTTTCTGCACCGCGATTTTGGGCTGAGCTTTGGGAGGCGCGGCCTTTTCCACGTCCCCGTCGCGCAGCCTGCGCCGCCAGTAGGAACTCATCTGCACATGCCCCCCGGCTTCAGGTAAAAGCCGGCCGTCCGGCCTGCGAACCCTGAGGCCCTTGCGGGGCTTTAAATATACCTTGCTCATCCTATTCTTCCTCCTCGTAGGTTATGCTGGACTCGTATTCGGCCTCTCCCACCTGGTGCGTGCCGTCGTAGCCTGCGAAATCCTCCAGCTCGGACACGTCTTTCAGGGGCGGCCAGGCCAGATCAGCCAAAAACTCCGCCTCATATACGGTAATCCCTTTGCGCTGGGCACTTGCCGGAGACAGAACCGCGATTCCCTGAAATTCCAGTATGCCCGTGCCTGCATTCAGCCCAGACATGGCAGGGACTACCTGCTGCAAAATCTCATAAGCTCCGACCTGATGGGCCGCTCCGCGCCTGCGCTCCCGCTCGCCGCTGGCATGCCCGGTAACCGCATATATCCTGTAAACTGCGCTGATCCTGGCCCGCTTGCCCCTGTTGCTGGACCGTCCGCCGTCCCAGTAAACATACACGCCCGGCACCTGGCGCAGGGCCAGGGCAAGGGACTGCTCATCCCAGGGCCCGGGAAGGGTCTCCACGGTCTTCACCGATTTTCCCAGCACCTCTTTCAGACGATCAGTTATCGCGTCCTCTGCATAGGCCAGCATCAAAAGCCCTCCATGTCCTCAGATCCGAACACCCGAACACCCTTGCGCACCCTGGGCGATCCGGTGGAAGTCTCCGGCGGAGGAGTGACCCCCAGGCTGATCTTCCCCCTGGCCACGTGCTCCAGGAACTGCCTGGCGTCCTCGTATCGCTTCCGGACCTCCTCGGTGGCCAGGGTGTCATGCAGTCGAAACCTGGCTATGTCGGCAGTAACCCTGGACAAAACGGCCGGGGGCTCGGAAAGGGGCAGGCTGTAACGACTGCCCAGGTATCCGTCCACCTCGGCCGCTGCATCGTCCAAAGCTCTCTGGGCCACATCATGGTCCACCTCGCCCGAGTGCTCACGGTCGGTGAGCTCTATCATCTCGCTTTCACCGAAGCGCTTGATCAGGTCCTGGACCGTGCAGTAAGGCATGGGCTACTCCTGGCCTGCGGGTTGCGCGGACAGGTACAGCTCCACCAGGTCCGCTTTTTTTGCGTCTGTGGGAACCTCTACCTGCAATTCCTCCAGCTTTTCGGTAAGCTGCTTCACGGTCATGGCCTCCGCCTGAGCTTTCCCGGAAGGCTCCTGCACCGGGGCAACCGCCCCGGCGGCAACAAGCCGGGCAGCCTGCTTCTGGGTCAGATCAATGGTACTGCCGGGCTTATGCCTTTTCTTGCCGCGCCGGATCTGTGTCTTTACTGTGTATTGCATCTGGGCCTCCTTAATCGTCCAGGACGTCTTCGATGAGATAGCCGGAATCTATCCCGGACAGCACGGGAACGCGCTCATAAGTCACCGGGTAGATCCAGGACTTCTGGTTGCGCTCGTTGTAGGGCTCCTCAGTCAGGGGGTGGCCGTTTAACACGTAGGTGTAGCCGAACGACGGCTGCCGCCTGGACGTGATCTGCTCGGGGACGTAGGCCAGGACAGCCTTGTTGGGCCAGACATCCTTCATGTCATCGTCGCCCTCTTCCATGTACACGGACTCGAAAACAGCCACGCGCCTGAGCTTGAAATACTGGGCCAGCATGTCTGCGGTAACCGAATCCGAACTGGTGTACTTGAACTGTTCTTTGATCTTGGGGTGCCTGGAAAGGCGGGCAAAGGTCTTGCCGTTGATCCCCAGCACATTGGGTCTGAGGCCCACTTTCTTGCGCACGTCTTCCTTGTAGTCGTCCACAGCCTCGCCGGGGTCCGAATCGTCATGGCTCCACTGGTCGTCACCGCTCAGGGTCTCTTTTGAGCTGGACTCGTATTTGCCGCTGTCCGTGGCCAGCTCGGCCTGCTCGATCTCCAGGGCCAGGGTGAGGATGTTCATCACCTCGTTTACCGCTTCAGCGCCCAGGTCTATGCCGGGGACCTCGTTGGCGTCCTGCATGTGCTCCCAGGGCACCAGGCCTTCCAGGGCGTCCTGGACCAGGGCAAAGGGCTTGCCTTCGTAGCCGAACTGCAGCCGCTTGGTGCTGGCCCCGGGGGCGCGCCTGGTCTTGTACTTCTTGAACGACTCCCGCCCGAACTCGATGATCTGCCCCCCGCGCTGGCGTACAGGCACCCTGGGAAAAAGCAGGTGCCCGGATCTCTCGGGGTGGCTGTAGCCCTGGGCCACGTTGGTCAGTATCGGGTCAACCACCCGGACTTGCTTTAAATTCATGGTCATTTCTCAACGCTCCTTTTTTTATTCTGTGAATTCAGGTTTCTGGTATCTGACCAGCAAGACTTCCACGAACTCTCCGTCCCCTCCGGACTCCTCCAGGGCTTCAGCCAGGACAAAATCCTCATCGGAAACAGAGTCCACTGCTTTGCCGTCAGCGTCGGACTTGAGCGCAGCACCCTTGTCAAAGCTCCCTCCGGCCTCGACAACCGTGGTTCCCAGAACATCAACCGCCAGGTCACCCCCGTCATCAGCATCCGTCCTGGAGACCCCCAGGGCCTTGGCTCCAGCTGTATCCACCTGCTCGCCGTCATGGTCTACAAAACGGTGCTTTTTCACCTCCCCGTCAGCGACCAGGCTCAATGTCAATATAGGCATGGACTGTCTCATTTACTTGCCTCCCTGTCTGGCCACGGCGTTTACAGCCGTGACGTAATCGCAATTGTGTTTTTCCTGGTATTCCAGGACCTGACCGTGCAGGCGGGCCTTGTCCGGGTCCACGCTGTAGCCGTCCGGCGTCTCGTAACTACCGGACGGGGATTCCCCGCCTTCATCGCCGGAGCGCTCCGAGTAGTCCACAGCCTGCGGCAGGTCTTCCAGGAACCGCTTCAGCCACTGTGCAGGCTGGAGCTGCTCCTTGTTTTCCCCGAACTCCACCACGGCTTCCCCTGCGGATTCGGTTGCCTCCATGAACTGCAGCAGGCCGTCCTTATGCCTGGGAAGCACCTTGCCCTGGCTTACCAGGCGATCAACCGCGTCCTCGTGCTCGGCCCGCTTTCGCGCAGCCTCGGCCTCCTTGAGCTTCTGCTCCCTTTCGGCAAACTCCGCCTCCATTTCCCGGCGGGCCTCCTGTTTGATTCTTTCTTTTTCCTCTTTGCTCAACTGCTCATCCTCCTGTTCAGTGTTTTCGGAGAATCCCGGATCTGTTTCCGGTTCCATCTCCAGATCCTTGATCCGGTATTCCGGCACGATATCGTCGGCGCGCCGTACTCCGGCCATCTCAATGATCCATTCCCGCAGGCCCCTCAGCACCCTGGACAGGGTGCGCTCGGCCTCTCCGAACTCAATCTCCACCACGCCCTGGTCATGTCCGGAAAACTCCACCTGCTTCAGGCCCTTGACCGCCGGGGGCTGAGCCCCCAGAAAACCGACGTGGCGCAAATACCACACGCCGGGACTGGGATTGCTCGGAGAATCAGGCCGGTAAAAGCTGGCGGATACCTTTTTGTACCGCCCGGACTTGACCACCTCGGCAAACTGCTCGTCCACCTGGGTGGGCTTTGCCTGCAGGGCTCCCTCGGCATAATCCAGCGCCCCGACCCACCCATAGGCCGGCTGATCTGTTTTGGGGTGCCCGACAACGATGGGAGCCTCGTGCAACTGCGGGTCATACGCCTCTGCTGATTTTCGCAGATCGGATTCACCGAACTGCAGGGCTTCTCCGGACATTGCCGTATGGCTCCCGGGTCTGAATATTTCGATTGCCTCCATAAACCGCCTCCTGTTACAGGATTTTTGTATATATTTTCTGGTAAATGCCGCTTATTTTCCGGGACAACCCGCGTCCCATCCCCAAACCGACCATCCTACATTCCACGTGCATGGGGTTTAGTATGTGCCGCATTCGATCCAGAGACCTGTTTAAAAGGTGTTTAATTTTTCCATACATGGCCGCCTAAGCCTCCGCCCGACCCTGGGCAGGGGGAAACGATTTAAAACGCTCTCAGAGGCTCTCAGCGCCTTCTTTCAAAAGCATGCCTGTAAAGTATCCGGGAGACCTCGGCAGCATTACCATCAGAGAATCCCAGATACTGCCTGGCCGGGATCTGGATCTGGGCATTCCTGGTACGGATTATCCCTCCCAGCTGGTGTATGGCTGCGTAAATCTTGTCCGTGCCCTGCTCCAGGGCAGTTCTTGAGGTCCGGTAGTGTATGGACCCCCGAAGGCCCGGGCCGCCGCGCTCTGTTAAAATTTTGTCGTTTCTTTTCTTGGTCCAGGTTAGAGGTGCAAGATCCTGCCAGGGCTGCCCATCCGGGTCGTGCTCACCCCGAAAGCGATCGTCCACGACGCGCTGCATGTATTCGCCCGCATCCCTGAAAGCCGGCCTGGGGTCGCTCATGCGCTGCATTACAGCCTGCAGGGCGTCTTGCGCCTGCTCATCATCAACCCTTACATGCAATCTGATTCCGGCCATTTCACCCCTCAATCAAACGGATCAGGCTCTTTTTCTTTGGTCTTTCTAAGGTGCCTGGCCAGGGCTGAGGCCAGAGCGCCTGGAAGCTTTCTGCTTTTGCGCTCGGCATGCTCCCTGGTGCGCTCGGCAACACTCTTTCCCGGTGCGTAATCCCAGCCCGGGTCCAGCCCCTTGGGCACATCGTGCACCTCGCCGGTCTTGGGGTCGGTCCATTGTTTAGCCTGCCTGGGCGGAGCCTTGTCAGGCTCAGTTTTTCCCATGCGCTCCAGGTCATGCCCGGAAAGGGCCACTACACGGCAGGAGCATCCCCATCCGTTGGGAGGATAATGCTCGTCCCACCAGGAGTCATCCGCAGGCAGAACCAGGCCGTCCCATTCCAAGTGCTCAGGCCTGGGGTCGGCTGATCCGCCGTGACGGTATTGCCAGTAAGGCCTGGACTCTTTTAGCTCCGGGTCGGACAGCTGCGCATAACGTCCGGCCTGATATGCAGTGCGCAGGTTGGCTTCGTAGATGATCCTGGATCTCCAGCCTCTGCTGCCCTTATAGTTCCAGCCATGCTTCTGCACTGCCTGGTCAAATTTCTTGCGAAACTCCGTAAGCGTCGTCCCCTCGGATATGGCCTGATCCACAGCAGATCTCAGATCAACCAGGAGGTCGGCCTTTGCCGCCCCGGCAGACATAAAGGCCACGTCATGAGCCTGCTTCCAAAGGTCGTTCCATCGCTCGGTAGGCACATTGATCTTGCCCCTGAAAAACTCGATGGCTTCATCGAATGAAAGTGACCCGTATTCAACAGGCATCAGCCCTCCGTATCCCCCGACTCTTCGGCAATCTCAAACATCCCGGCCAGCATGGATGCGGCCACGGCCTTCTGCATTATCCTGGCCAGCTGGTCATCCGGCACCTCGTCAAACATCTCTGTGATTCTGCCCCTGGCTTCCTCAAGGGTGTTGGCCTCATCTATGGCCGATCTGGCCGCGTCAATCATCCGGTCCATAGCGGTATCGCTTTCTGACTCCAGCTGATCCGCCAGCCTTTTGGGGACCTCGTCCTCTCGCTCGGAAAAAGAAGCGGCCGGCACTTGATGTTTTGCCGGGTCATCCTCCCATCCATCGCCATATGTATCGCGTATGTATTGCAGGCTGGGCTTGAATCCCAGGCGGGCCACTCGCTCGTCTCGTTCTGCCACCTTGCCCAGGTCTTCCGGCTGCTCCAGCTTTCTCCAGACCTTGGGCGTGGCCGCGTTTGGGTAGTTCCACTGCACCAGCCACCTGGCCGGACCCCTGTTAAATGACTCGCAGATCACATCCGCATCCGCCTTTACAATGTCGTCGCGCACATGGCTGGCCATGTCCTCACCGCCCAGGCGGCCGGGGGTTGAATCCGCAGATCCGGAGTGTCCCAGGACCACCTTGCTGATAGCCTTGTCCATACGGTCATACAGGGACGCATAATCAGCGGTTCCGCTGCGGGCGGCTTCGATGAGCTCCACATCCATGCCCTCGGGCAAAATTACGCCGGACTCGGTATGTATGGCCGATAACGCATCCAAAAGCCTTTGCTTTTCCTGGGGCGTGGCGTTGGCCGGATACTTGCCTTTGCCTGTGGGCTGGCCGAACTTGTCCAGAAATATCAACCACAGCCGCAAACCGGAGCGCTTGAAAAATACCGGCCAGTAAAGATAATGGCCCAGGCCCAGGCCGTAGGGTTCGTCATCGTGATCGGCTCCGGCGCTGTACACCCAGAACTTGCGTTCCGGCATCAGCTCACCCATTGGCTGGGAATGTGTTTTCAGCCGAAGCCGTCCGGCTCCGTCAAAGCCGAACCTGCGCCTGTTGCGCACCCGGATATCCCCCAGGGCCACGTGCCTGCCGTCTCTGACATAGAGGCATTCAGCCACGGCATATCCGTAGAAAACCCCGTAGTGCATGCGTTTTGTCAAGGCATCAAAGTTTATCTGCTGCAGCTGCTCGCGCAGAAAATCGGCAGCCGTCTTGTCATGTACAGTGTCGCCCCCAGGCTCGACATACCATTCCGCCTGAACCAGGGCGTCCTGACGGCTCCCCCAGTTGGCTGAAACCTGATCGTCCCGCTTCAGCTCCTCGTAAACCTGCAGGTCCCCGCCTCCCCGGCGCATCAGCACCTTGTCCTCGGGCTGCATCAGCTCCAGGGGAGACAGGTAACCCCTGGTTATATCCCGGCCATCCTGGGTGGTTGCAACTTCATTCATCTCCGGTCTTTCAGGCATCTAAAATCCTCCGGTGTCCACGTTTCCGCCTACTGCTCCGAAGCCGACTCTTTCCATTTTTTCCAGCGGTTCCGCTCCCACCCTGGTCCTGCCTGTGGACTGGTATTCGATTACTCCCCCGTACTCTATGTTCCTGGCTGCATAGTAAGCCAGGCATCCAGCTATGGCTGCGTCTCCGTGACGCTTGGCCTTTTTCCCCGACAGCGTTGTAACTGCGGTGCGCTCATCCCTGGGGACCATAGGTACACCCTTGATTTTTTTTATGGCCCTGTAGTCGTCTCGAATTTCAGGGTCCCTGGGAATGGGGAAGGTCTTGTCTTCAAAAGCCGCCTTAAAAGGAGGCATGTGCGTTGTGTACCAGGTGGTGCTTAAGCTTATCTCGTGAATCCTGTCCGGCCCTCCGAATTTCTGTCTGGCCCTCTCAGCCAGAAAAGCACCATTGCCGCCCTTGTCCAACGCGCCTCCGCCCAGTCGGGGGAATTTGCCGACGGTGTAAAACAGTGCCTGCTCCTGCTGCGCGAACGGGCAGTCCCGCAGCTCCAATACAAAAGGGGTCATCCATGTCATTTCAAAGGTTTCAAATATGGGCCATATATCCGTGAGGTCAGCCACCCTGCCGAAGTCCTCACCGAACCAGACGGGCTTGTCCCGGTCCAGCCGCAACAGGTGCGGCAACACATTAACTTCCAGCCATTCAGCCATATCCCGGAACCGGGTATCGTCAGGCCAGTCCACAAAGTCCCTGGCCGGGGGCTCCCAGCGCAGCACCGGGATTTCATCCGTCATTGCCGCTTCAATCATGGTTATGGGCAGATAGGCCCCGCTGCCCCGGGAAGGAATAACGTCAAGCTCTTCGCCTGCGTCCTCCCCGTAAAAGTCGTAGACACCCTGCACCCACTCCTCTTCTTGCTTCTTGTCCCAGTCTCTTCCCAGGCGGAGGCAAACGCGGCTATACAACCCCTGCTCAACAGCCTCCATGAAAGTAGTTTTGTGCACCGTTCCTTTTCTCTTCCCGGATCTAATGTCATGCACAAACTCGTTAAAAGGGTTTTCCTCTCCGTCGTGGGTGCTGAGAATTCGGACCTTGCCGCCCCATATCAAAAAAGCTAGGGCTGCTTTTATTAATCGGGGAAGCTGGTCGTGATAGGCAGCCTCATCCAGGACGGCAACCCCCTGCCGCCCGCGTAAATTTGTCGGCCTGGAGGACAGGGCCACTATTCTATGCTTGCTTCCCGGAAACCGTACTGTATAAGTCTTGATGTGCTTGTCTTCGCTATCCTCTTCCCATATCCCTTCCTCAATCTCTGAAGCAGCGTAGTTGAATGACCTGGCCCACATGGCGCAATACTCTATATACTCAACCGCCATGTCTTGGTTGTAGCCAATATAGTACACATTTTGCCCCCCAGCCTCTTTTGATGCAGCAGCTATCAACGCATTATCAGCGGCTTCGGCCCATGTTATACCAATTCGCCTGCTTTTCTCGCAGACCTTTACCATGCTTTTTTCAGCAATCCATTCTCTTTGGTAGGGAAGTAGAACCGCAGGCAGGTTTGCGTCTACATTCTGCTTCGAGGTATTTGGTATGTCCTGCTTCAACTTATCGCTCATGCCACTCCCAAAATCTCTTTGCGTATTTCCTGCACAGCTTCAGATGACAGGCCGCCTTTTTTGGCCACCTTGACCGCCTTGTCCGCTGCCCTGCTGGCGGTCTCCTGCCTGATGCGCAGCTCCCTGTCCGCGCTGATCTTGTCCGCGCTGGCCAGGTCCTTAATCGTTCGGGCCAGGTAAGAAATATCTTTGGGGTCGGCTTCTTTTTCGTTTTCACCCATCTGGCCCATCGTGGAAAAGGCCACGGTCCTGAGCATTTCTGACAAGAGCCTGCCCACGTCCCCGTCCGGCTCTTCTTCCAGCTTACCCACCCAGGTCCTGGCTATCTCCTGGGCCTGGCGGTACTTTTCCATCTGCTCCTGGGCGGATTTTACATAGCGTCCTATGGCCGATCTGGACGGAGCCTCCTCGCCCTCCAGCTCCAGGAGCCTGTCCCGGATCTGATCTATTGTGGCCCGGCCATCCCGGACCATCTTGTCCAGTTCTTCCCGGGCCTCAGGGCTGATCTGCTGTACTGTGCTCTTTCTAGGCATGTACTCTTTGCGCCTTAGCGTCTTTGCGTAAGGATCTTTATTCCGGCAGCGGCCTGGCCACGCCGGTAACCCTGGATTTCCCCGTTGCCACGTCTAGGCCGCGCTGGGTTATCCTGGCAATCCTGTATCCGCCCGGACTGCTGATCTTTACCAGCTGCTGCTCCTCCAGCCAGTCGAGGTCCCCGGCCACCTGGTCGAATGATCCGGCCACCGGAAGGGCCTGATAAATCATCCCCTGCCCGGCCTCGTACCCCGGCGTTTCAGCCAGGAGCCGCAAAATTTCCAGCCGCCTGTTTTTGGTGATTGTTTCCTGGTAGCCCATTATTTCTCCAGCAAATGTTGATTGATAATATCCAGGCTTCGTCTCACCTGAGACATCTGGCCGCTCTGCTGTGAAACCTTGCGGTCCACGTCGTTTATTCTGTCGTAAATTTTTGAAAGGTCTTCTGCGGTAACCTTGGAAGCATCAGTTGCGGCATGCGACTTTTCCAGCTCAGCAAGCTTTTCTATGGCTTTTCCTGCTGAACCCCTCATCTCTTCCTGGCATTCCCGGCACTCTTCTTTACTCACAAACTTCTTTGACAGACTCCACATTCCCCACGCCAGTAGTCCCTGCACAATCAAAATGATTGGCGGTAAAAGCCTGCTCAGCGTCTCAAGTAAGTCCATCCTCAACCTCTCTCTGGCATTCGATGCATCTGAGACATCCGGGGACCGCTGCTCTCCTGGCCTTGGGAATCATGTCCCCGCACTCGATACACTCCGGGGTGTTGTTTGTTGCTGCAGCCCGGGCCTGGCTCAACCTTCTCTGCATTTCAGCCTGGGCCTGGTCCATAAAAAAGTTTTGTGACTGTTGTGCCCTGTCCACTATATCCGCCACTATCTGTCCTCCAGTTCATCAAGGCATGAATCACTGTATTTTCTGATCTCCCCGACTCTGGTCCATCCTTCCCGGCCCCACTGGTGCAGCCGGGTGATATACTCGGCCACGTCGCGCTGGCTGTATCCCCCGCTTGGGGGCTGCGGGGGCAGCTGCTGCATTGTCAGCCCATCGGGCACGGTGCACAGCACCGGAGCTGGAAGGATGTCCGGCACCGGCTGCGGCCTGGATGCACACCCAGCCAGCAGGGCCAGGGCTATTAATGTCAAAGCCATATGACGCATTATTGCAGCGCCTCCAAAGTATCCCGCAGCACCGGGGCCACTGGGCCGTCTTCCTCGTCCGGGGCCTGGCGGATCTGCTCGCGCAGGCTTTCGTAGTGCGCTTCCTGGGCGCTCAGTTCCTGCTCCAAATCCCGGACAGACTGCCGGGCCTGTTTGTATTGCTGTTCCATCTTTTCCGCCCTGGACTCGTGCGACCTGGCAGCGTCCTTCCACCTGTCGCGGCTGTCGCGTATTTCAATGACCTGGGATTCCAGCTGTCCAGTCTTCCAGGAGTGATAAGCCCACGCGCCTCCGGCCAGCATGGCCAGGACGGCGGTGCCTCCGGTCACCCACTTCAGAGCCGGTCCAAGTTTTAAAAATCTTATGGGCATGTGCGCCTCCCCGGCCATCCGGCCCTGATATATAGCGGCTCCAGGTCTTGGATTATCCGGCGCACGTAATGCCGGTTTTCCTGCTCCGCCCAGTCCGCCCTGGATGTGTGGTGCTCCACGTTGCACCACCACTTTTCAGGATCTTTCCCGGCTTCTGCTGCCAGCCTCTTGTCCCTGTTCACCCAGCCCAGCCCGCCGTTGTATGCGGACATGGACATGGCCCACAGGTGGCAAGCATCTGCGGCCTTAATGCGCTGGTTGTGCCAGTAGTTGTACCGAGCCATTGCCTGCATGGCCCAGCCGGGAGAGTAAGGGGCAGCCTTACCCAGGTCAGGGTATATCTCGGAGATCCAGGAAGAGGTGTCAGGCATGAACTGAGCAAGTCCCTGAGCGCCCACCGGGCTATCCACGCCCGCGCGCCAGGTGCTTTCCTGGTGGATCTGGGCGGCATGCAGGGCCACCGGTCCGTCCAGCCCGAACTCATGCTGCACCGCCCGCACCAGGTCCCGCTTATACTTGTTGGCCTCCTGGGGTATCTGAGATGCTGCGGCCTGAGCACTCAGCGCTAAAGCCAGCAACGCCAGCAAAAAACCAACAGCCAGTTTCTTCATTCCTGAATCCCTCAATTAAAGGCCCAGGCCCAGCGCAATAATCGCCGCACCCACATATATGGCCCGGACCAGCATGGCATTGCGCCGTTCCTCGCCTGTAAGCTCATGCACCCGTGCATACGGATGCAGGCTGCGGTAGATCCAGTATCCTAGAAACGCTGCCAGGGATACTTTGGTCAGTATCCAGAGCAGTACCCCCAGCTGGTGGGGGCTGGTTATGCCGATAAAGACAGTCATGACCCCGGCCAGAAAAAGCCAGGGCCAGGCGCGCAGGAGGTCAAACTTTAAATTGATAAATCTTGATACACTCATGGCCTCAGCATACATCGAGGGATGCAGATGTTAAAGCGGGTGATGTCCTTCTCAGTCCTCCCCAGTCCACCTCTGACACAGTTTTTTTGCACAAAAAAAAGCCCGACACTCTATTTTGAGCGCCGGGCTTTAAACTTCTTTTAAGCACTACCTTCTGCCTGGAGCAGGCGGGGCTCTGGGGCTTCCCTTTTCTATCATAAAATTTCGTCTCCGGTCTGGGAATTGATATATGCCCTTACGCTTCGCGCAGTATAGCGTACCGGGGTGTCGCTGGTAGGCTTGATTTGCCCTGTCCTGGCCAGCCTGTACACGGACTTTTTGCTCAGGCGCAAAATCCTGGCCACCTCATCCGGGCGCAGCAGCACCCTGGTGCTTAATAGGTCCTTGTCGCTGACCTTCATGCGTTCATCCCCTCTCTTGATTTCTGCCTCTCCAGGGCGGCTACTATGCCCTGCAGCTGGTCCGGATACAGCCACTCCACCCGGTCAGTTTTATACATTCGCTTTGCCAGGGCATGGGCATAGGCCGGAACTGGCCGCTCCAAACAATAGCACAAAGCCCATACCTTTTTGATCAGCTGGGCTTTTTCCGGGGCAGGCTTAACCTGGCTTTTCCGGGGTCTCGGCTCCCAGCCAATTTTCTCAAAATGTGTGCAAAGCTGAACCAGCTCGTGGTTCTTAAGCTTCCCGGCGCTGCTAGATCCAAACAGATCAGACAGGATTCCACGGTAAATATCCTCCGGCAATCCCAGGTCTTTTTTTGCAATATGCACTTTAGCCAGCAGCGCCCGTCTGTTTGCTCTATGTCCTCTCACTGCTTACCCCCAGTTTCTGTCTTAACTCCTGCAGCCTGGCCTTCATCTCTTCCGGCTCCATCCGCCTGGGCCCATCTTCAAGCTGGTCATCCTGTGTGGTCCTGCTGCCTGGATCCGGCCTGTACGTTCTGGACTTCTCTTTTTCCCGGTGGGCCAGCTCAAAGCCCTTTTCAGCCAGGCCGTAAGCAATAGCTCTCAGATAGTTGTGTCCGTCCAGGGGCCGGTCGATCTTTCCTGATGAGTCCATATCCAGGACGGTCTGAATACCCTGGGACCAGTAAGCCGGGCTGTTTTCCAAAACCCGGCCTGATTTCCACTGAATATTCCTGTCTGTGGCCAGCCGCTTCAGCTCAGAAACGATTTTCAGCACCCTGGGTCCGGTCAAGGCCCGGTCAGATCCGGGCTTGCGAAACATGGCCAGGTATTTGACCGCCTGCCTGGGCAGATCTCCGGGCAGGCTCAGCATCTCAGCCAGGGCTTTTTTATAGTCCTCCTGGGCCAGGAAATTTTCCACTGGGCCGTAGTTTCCGCAGATGGGGCAGGTGGCTTTCATGGTTTGACCCACTCTATTTTATCGCAATTCTTCACCAAGTGCCGACGCAGAGACTTGGCGCTGTTCCAGTGCCAGAGATGCACGGTTACTTTTTCATCAGGATCTATCTTCATGCGTTTAAGCATTCTTTTAGGCAGGCCTTTCCACATATTCTTTTTCCAGCGATTACGCACAGAAGGCCGGGCGAATTTGCGCCGGATCTCGCAGTCTTCCAATAGCCATTTACCCTTAAACTTTCTGTCAATATACCACACGATAGCGAATCTAAGAGTTCCTTCTCTCTCAACGTTGAAGGTCACTTTGTACCCGTCACAAAACAGTTCAGCCCAGCCATATGGATAGGACAGATTTTTCTCAAATTCTTCCCACTCTTCCTTGCTAAGCATGGCCATCCTCCCTTTCAGACGAACCCTGAACATGAATAGACAACAGATACGCCGCGTGCATGGCAGGAGTTCTGAACTGCTCATCTGCCTCGTTGACAATCTTATCAAAAAGTCGCTGACCATCCGGGATCTGGCTGAAATCAATGTGCAGGGTCGGGCCGGACGGTTTAAGCTCTGCAAAACCGCCTGCAGTCTTAAGCTCTTCAGTCCTGGGCCTTGCCACCTGGGCAGTGTACTCTTGTTCGTGGACGCCCAGGTCAACACCCAGCTTTTCTTTAATTTTGATCATGTTCGTATAGTTGGGCCTGGACTCCCCCTTTTCCCATTTGCCCCAAACAGTAAAGTGGACCCCTGTCAGGCTGGCCATTTCAGCCTTGGTTCGTTCCCCTCGGATCTCCTTCAATTTTTCTGCAATGCTCTTTTCCACGTCTTCTACCTCCTGATTTGTTGCCGGTTCATCATGGGCGCGGGGAGCAGTCCAATTCCTCGTCAAGCCTGGCCCCCATGACCACTCACTCTCAGCACCCTGCATCTCTTCCCAATCACACGATTTGCAGGCATGAGGCTTGAGCGGGGTATAGCCAAAACCGCCCTCATGGCTTTCCGGCCTGCTCCTGGTTTCTGCACATGCTGCCGGAGTCATCCGGCACTTAAGCGCTGAGCAGTAAAAGGTGTTCTCAGCCAGGAATCTTTCAGCGTCCACAGCTAGCCTCCTTTTTTGCCTGCTTAAGCCTCTGCGCCACGCCTGGAACAGCCCGACGCCCGAACTGCTGCAGCTCCCGCAAAAAATCCATCTTTTTGCCGTGATCGATATTTGAGGCCAGGATCCTTTTGTGCAGCCGCTTATACTCCGGCCAGGATGTCATTTTCTGATACCTCAGACTGCTCATTCTCCCTCCCTTATTTCTCTGATCCAGCGCTCCCGCTGCTCAGGTTCGATCAGGCAGCAGTCCTCAGGCGGGCTGTCGCTGAATATGTGCAGTGCAGCACAAAACGGATGACGCACCGGCCTGATCCCCAGGGTGCACTTGCTCTTGCAAAACCCCAGCGCCTTTGCCTTTTCTTTTTTGATGTATTTCATAAATCACCTGTCTTCAGTCGGCTCCGGAACATGCCAGAGTTCCGAAGCCTCAGAAGGAGGTCTGTCCGTTATTCTCTGTCCGGGCTACTTCTCACCGGCCAACTACCGGCAATTCGCCCGGACCTGCACGGCACCGGCAGCTACATGATCCCCCCGTAGGGCACGGGGGAAACTTCACCTGCTGCCCAGGGGCAGCGCTGAAGACTGTGAGGAATATTTCTGCCTTTGGGCTCATACTGTGCGTGGTGTTTCCTGAGCTTTGCCCGGCAATCGTCACAAAACTTGACATCTCGGCCCCTGGACCCAATAAAGTGAGGATCTACAGGCTTAATCTGCCTGCAGCGTTTGCAGCGCTTTTCTTTCATATCAGCCCATCCTCCTCATCGCATGAGTCATCCATTAGTTCGTACAGATCCTCGACATCTCCATGTATCCGTTCGATTTCGCCCATTACGGTCAGATCCAGGTCATCCCAATAATACGCGCACTGCTCCAGGCTTTTCTTAATTTTTCCCAGCCTGGCTCTGGTGTGCTGACGGGCTCTCTTTCTTGTGAATTCAGGCATCCTCTTTCCTCCTGTAGCTGCTCGTTGCAGCCAGAAAGCGCAGGCAGGTAGCAGCGGTCTGGATGGCTTCTTTGCGCATATCTTCCAAAGGCTTGCCCTCATAATAAAACCTGTTTGCCGCCCGGATCAGCTCCCCGGCTTCCTCGGCCACAATCCCTGCCGCATGGACTGGATCATCAGGCCAGTCCGGGTGTATATTCTCCGCCCTGACCCTTTCGGCCTGGACGGCCTTAAAGATCTGCAACTCCTGTCTTCCACAAAGCCAAGTTCCAGGTTTATTCTTTGAGCTCATAACTGATATCCTCCTTTTTCTTCCGTTCCGTGCCGATGGCTGCCAGGCGCTCATCCGGCCAGTCCTGGATCACGTCCCAGTCCACACTTTCTTCAATCCGTATGCCGTCATGCCACTCCAGGCCTTTCAGCAGCTCCACATTCACGGTCTTGGCCTTGCGAACCATGAGGCGGCAAGTATAGAACAAAGATCCCGTTTCCAGGTGGACCGAATCCGCCCCGTCAAAAATCTCTTTCCTGTTCTTTTTGGCCAGGGTGAAAAGCTCCTTTTCCATACCCTTAAGCACTTCATTGTACTCATTAATGATGGGCTGATGTTTTGCTTTTAACCCTTCCAGCTCTTCCTGATATTCGGCCTGGGCGCTGCGCAGCTCGGCTGAGGCGGCGGATATCCATTCCATGAGCTCTTCAGCTCTTTCTTGCGGCGTGACATTTAAGCTGTTACCCGCAGCTCCTCTAGATTTGACTGGAGTGATTCCCCTAACTACCGGACGCTTGCTGCTATCTTTAGTCATGGGGAACCTCCGCCTGAAGATTCAGCTGGATCTCGCCCACAAGCTTGTGCAGTGTCGTCTTCCTAATCTTTGCTTCCAGGGCCAGCTTTTTCAGACCTTGACTTCTGAGCCTGCGGCAGTAATCAGCCAGGTCAGATCCGGCAGTGGCCAGGTAATACCCACCGCCGGACCTGGTAGCTGTGGATCCCACAGCCACCCCCTCTTTTCTTAGCTGAGTAATGAGAGAGCGCAGCTTGCGCGTGCCGTTTATCCTGGTCCTGGGATCACCGCCGTACACTGCACGGTACAGGTCCGGCATGGAGATAGCTCTGCCAGGCCCGGGATGCCTGCTGAGCACAGCCAGGACTTTATACTTGTCTTGTTCGCTATGACGCCGCTCTTGCATCGTCCCCTCCATTTTCTCTGGTGTTTTTCAAGGCAGGGTTCACGACACACCGGCACTGCGGAGTGTCGACAGGACCCAGGCCGCCTTCCAGCTCTCTGGCCTGATCAGCTGCGTCAAGAAGTTCCTTTTTTACTAAGCGGATCAATTGCCAGTGATTTTCCTCTACCTGGCCGCCGAGTGCGCCCAGGGCCTTGCTTGCACCCATGATTTTTTCGTACAGCATTGTTATTCCTCCGTTATTTTATGGCCTTGGTCACGTTGTCTTTAAATGGATAGCCTGCGGTCTTTATCTTTTTCCCCAAAAAGGATTCATATGTCAGATAAACTTTTTCTTGTTTGGTTCCGATTATCTGCATTTTTCCAGACTTCCTGGTGGCGATAAAGCCATCACCGATATCGGCTATCGCCTGAATTGCAATTCGGCTGAAATTTGGTTCATCCAGGGGACCATCAAACAACACATGCGATGCCTCAGCAAAGGTTTTAACGTACTGCCCAATAACCACTATCACTCTATTATTCCTCCGCTATTCTATGGTATGAACGACGTTGCCGTCCTTGATTATCTGGATAGAAGCATCTTCCCATTCCCCGTCATATTCTGTGCCAGGCCCCATCCAGTCACCCACGCTGTCATCAAAATAAGGCTTGCCCGCCTTAAGGTGCTCCGAAAACTCATCGACGAACTCTTGCAGTTCGGTGTCATCCATCTCAACCTGCCTCTTGTGAGTGACGATCTGTGTCACCTCCATGATTACCTTTGCCATCCTATTGTCCCTCCGTTTTTCTCAAATCACCTGCAATTTTTTCACACAGCTCCAGAGCCTGGTCCCGTTTCCCCGGAAACCTGGTGGCCTGGCCAGTGCAGATCAGCCTGGTCAACCTGCACACATTTTCAACCAGGGGGTTGGGCTGAAACTTGTCCACTGTTGGAGCTTCCCTGGCTGCCCTGGCCTTGCTGGTCAGCCGCCACATTTTTGTCGATCCTGATCCATATGTCGGCCTGCGTCCTGCTGGCTCCACCAGTCCGGCGTCTTTGTACTCCCTGAGCACCTTGCGCACATAATGATCAGAGGTCCCAGCCTGCCTGGCCAGATCAGCCACGCAAAACACCGGGTTGATCCGCATTGCCGTCCAGATCTGCTGCCAGACCGTGCCCCGGCCTTCAGGCTGTTTTTCCTGCCAGGCCCATGTCGCTCTGGAAATCTTCTTCAGCCAGCCCTGCTTGGCCAGGTCTCTCAAGATCTTGCTCAGCACAGTCGAAGGGATGCCCAGGGCCTGGCGGATCTGTGCATTCCTGACTGTGCCGTGAGCAGCACAGAACTGTCTGACCTGTTCATGTTGACTCATCTTGCCACCCTCCGGGCCTGCCTGTGGCTGGGCAGAGACTCAACTGCATCCTGCCCGATAATTTCCAGCTTGTTTGCTCTGGCCAGGCGCTCCAATGTCTGCACGTCACGCCAGACCAGGCGAAAATCACCGCCTGATCTTTTGCGCACTGCCTGGGCTGCTTCCGGATTTAACTTGAGGCTGGCCGCTTTCAGGGCAAACAGCAGGATATCCTCCTGCTCTATTGGACCGAACTCAACACATTGAGTAACCCGGCTCCACAGCCTGCGCCTGGACTCAATCATGGGTAACAGCGCTTCCTCCCCGACCATGACCACCGGAGCCCCGGACATGTCGTGCAGATCCCTGAGATGCTCGATCAATGCTGGCCTGAGCCTGTCAGCCTCATCTATGAGCAGGGGCAGCCGTTCTGACTCCAGGAAATTGATTATGGTTCGCTTGGCCACATCTGACCTGGACGGATCAGAACCGTTGACCTCAAAGCAGATCGCGGCTAACATTGCTCTTGGTGTCCAGTCTTGCATTACTCGGACATAGACAGCCCCGGTCTTGACGCAGTATTCTCTGGCGCATTCGGTCTTACCACGTCCCGCTTGCCCCCAGACCACGCCGAGGCCGGGCTGTCCTTTTTTCGCATCTGACAACACTTTCATGGCCTCCCGAAAGGCCAGAACATTTTTGGTCTCCAGAAAATAGTTCTTCAATTTTTCCTCCTTATATATTGTTAATTTGAAGCTTCTTTCTGCTGCAGCAGGCCAAGCACCAGTTCCAGATCCTCAGCCCTCTGGGCATAGTCCGGCCATTCCGGTGAATTTCTGAAATCAGACATGAATATCTGATCTTCCGGATTCAGCCTGCAGCCGTATTCCAGACTGTGCCTCAGGCACCATTCATATCTTTCCCAGTCTGACCGGAAGAATCTGGGCCGTTCCGGAGCCCATTCTTCCTGTTCCATCTCCTGGATTGCCTCAGCCTGGATCTTCTCCAGCCTGGTGCGCTCAGCCTCGGTCATGGGTTCGGCCTCTATAGCCCTGACCGGCTGGCCATGTTCCAACTCTGGCAACTCTGGCCTGGCCACTGCCTCTTTTCTGGTCCAGGGCAGGGCCTCAACCATTGCCTGACTGTCTTTGCCCAGGATGGCCCTGGCTCCGTCCTGAGTCTTTTTGATCAGATTTTTTTGACGTTTAAGCTGGGCCTTAACTTCCTGCATTCCAACCTTATCACCGAAAAGCCTGGCCAATGGGCTGAGCGCCCTGACCGGCAGGCCTTCACCTAGGAACCGCCCACCTTTATAGAAAAGCACCCGGCTCAGATCCGCAGTGTCATACTTGACTTCAATCTTGTGGCCGATGCTCAGCAGGCAGTCTGATTCGTAGTCGATGCCCCACAGGGTAATCCTGCAGTTGCGGGGCTTTTTCATTTCAGTCCAAAGGAAATGATAATTTAGTTCTGCCGGATCAATGCCCGGACCACGCCCGGATACGAACACATCGCCAGGCTTGCGGCCATTCATGCCGGAATGGGGCTGGTCCCCGTACCACATGATATATGTGTTGATGATGTGGGCTGCTTCTCTGATGTCCGGGACCCAATCCTGGTGGTCTTCCTTGTGCAGCTGCTGGTGAAAGGTTTCATTCCGGAGCATCCAGGCAGGCTTATCCCCGATGGATGATCCCGTGTATGAGGGCACCAAACGCTCAAACTGCTCATTAAATGTCCCGAAAAAGCGTTCCACAACTTTAGCCCTGGCATTGTATGGGGCTGCAAAGTATGGCTCTACGCCCAGCCGGGCATACAGGCCCTGGAACTCTCTCAGGTCCGGAGCAGTTTTTGTGAAGATTTTGGCCTTGAATGCCTTGCCGTTGTCCAGCAGAACCGCCAGGGGATATTTGCCCAGATTCATGCAGGCATGCCGAAAGGCCGCATGGATGGCCACTGTATCTTCCGTGGGCATGAGCTGCCATCCTGCAGGCCAGCGTGATGCCCAGTCATAAAACATGATCAGCTGCATCCGGCAGGGCTTGCCGGTCTGGGGGTGCCGGATCAGAAAGTTCAGCTTGTGTCCGTCAGCCACCAGTACATCCCCGACCTGAAGCAGGCCCGGATCACGAGTGATATAGCTGATGATCTTGTCTTTCAGGGCCTTTTCCCCGTTACGCATCAAGGTGTAGATGTTGGCGTTTTCTTTTTTCCACCTCGTGGCAAAGCGGTAAAATGTGGTGTATGATGGAGGCTCTTCCTCCTGCTTTTTCAGGATATTCGTTGCTGCAGTACAGGCCAGGCGAATGGAAGGCTTGTTGGCATTCAGCCATAACTGAAGGAATGTCTCTGCCTGCTTCTTGCTCAGCTGGCCCTGGGCAGGCTCTTCATTCTGCAGCCACTTTCCTTTCTGGGTACATAATATAAGGTAGTCGTCCCTGTTTTCCCTGAGCTGCTTGTCCCAGCGGTAGATTGATTTTTCACTGATTCTGCCCAGCCTGGGGAATACTTCCGGCACTTCCTGGCCGCTGTGATAGGCCAGCAGAAAAGCCTGGGTTGCCTCACCCTTTTTGCCATGTCCGGCTGCCTGGATATACATTCTCCAGGCCATGACTACTGAGTACCGATCCAGACCGGTGCGCTGGATATCCCGAGGCGGTACCGGCATCGGATTGACTTCGCTTGGCGGGTGGGCTGGAGTAGTCCTGGCAGCGTGTTCAACCTGAGCCAGGGTGATTTTTTTCTTTATGTCCGGGGGGAGAGTTTCAGCCAGATACGGCCGTTTACGTCCGTCCTTAGTTGTTTTCCAGGCTTCCTTTTTGGCTCTTTTCTGCACTGCTTGGCGTGTGATGTTTAATAGCTCCGAAAGCTCCTGGGCGGTGTAGTGCTCTTTCATGCGGCCTGCTCCCTGCGCTCAATAACCCGTGCCGGGCAACCATGATCAAGGAACCACCTCTCAACCCGGCTGGAAGACTTTTTTCCGTCAAGCCATCGGGACACAATAGATGGGTACACATCCAGATCCCTGGCAACCTGGGCCACGCTGACATCGTTTCTGAGCATCCAGATCCGCACGTCCAGCCGTCTCATATGTCCAGCCTCCTGATGATATCTCTCTTTTTCTTGCGTCGCTGCATCTCGTCAGCTGTGATCCGGCCCAGGTCCAGCAGGTCCCTTTCTTCCTGGTTGATCACGTGCAGCCCTGAACCTGCCAAGGCTGCCCTCAGTATCCGGTCGTCTCCGGTGATCACTGCCAGGGCTGCTGCATACTCCAGGGGCAGCTTCCAGCCGTTTTTGCTTTCAGCTGTCCAGTTGTTGATGTGGTTTACCGATATCTTGTCGCCGGTCAGCCTGGACATTTCTTCGGCAATAAAATCTCTGCCCAAGGCGCACTGCTTCAGAGCGTCGTATATAGACTCCTGGACAGCCTCACACCGGCGCAGGCTCCCGGCTCTGCGCTTCCGGCTGGGAATTTCTGACATAGGAATGGTCAGCTGAACCTCCCTCTGCCTGGTTTTCTTGGTCAGACTTGTCATTGCAGGCCTCTTTTTTTTGGTTTATTAAAAGTCCTATGTGGACAATCCATTGTCCCTTTAGTCAGAGGACTAGACAAAGAATTCTTAGCTGTCAACAAGAAATCTTGGTTGCATTTCGATTTTGAGCAAATTTTTCTTTTTAATTTAATTAATATTAATTATTACAAGAAATTACGACATGAAAGATTACCAAAAAAACGGTTGCACTTCCGGTTGCATTTCAGGGGACATGAACTGCAACCAAGATTCGTTTGCCAGCAGGCTAATTTTTCTGAGAGAAAAAGCAGGAATGACACAAGGTAAGTTAGCCCAAAAAACCGGACTGTCTAAAACAACTATCCAAAACTATGAGGGTGGTAAGATTCCAAAAGGTGACAATCTGATTGCTCTGTCTCAAGCGTTGGGCTGTTCCGTTGACTGGCTGCTGACTGGTAAGGGGTTTGAGTCGAACCTGGAGCAGGCCGTGGCGGATCAGAGTCCAAAGAAGACACGGGAAGCACAGACGCAGTCCGATCAAGACATTAATATGTTGCATGACTTTGCAGCGTGGACGTGCAAATCCCAAAACAATAAATCGACGGACGAAAAGCCTCAAAAAGATAAGGCCAACCATGAACATTCAGAGTATATGGAAAAAACATCAACGGTGCTTCGTTCTGAGACTGTCTACTCTGAGGCACTAAAGAGCAATATCGATGCGTTCTATCAGTCGGTGATCCTTGAGGATCAGCTTGATGAGATGCAAAAGCGGCAGGAGAATTTTCAGGACAACCTGGAGCATATACTCGGTATGCTCCAGGAGATACGGCAGGAGAATCAAGCTATCAGGGAGGAGAACAGCCAGCTCCGGCGTCAGCTTCAAGATCCGGATGATGATGAGTCCGGCAGCAAGGCTGCGAACTCGGATTGATCTGCACTACCACGCCCTGATCCGCTCCCGCATCATCAAGCGGGTGGGTAACATTATATATGTAGAGTTTTTAAACGTGGCCTGACTACCCAGACCACGCAGCCAGGCGGCTGCTTAATTCAGTAGGGGGCTGATTATGTGTTAAGATATCCGGGTCGCTGGTATTGCGTCCCGGATATCTGTCAGCGTTTTTCTCAAGTCACGTGCAAAACCAGGGCGATTTCTGCTCATTTTTCTCATTTTAAAGATGGCCTGTTTTCATGTCGTTCCAACCTTCTAAAACCCGCCCCACTCCTAAGTTCATCCCACAATGTCCCTCTTCATTTCGCCATATCCCATTTTTCTCATAATACCTGCTAAGTCATACACACAAAAAAACGCCTTTCCCAGTATGCCTTGCCACTTATTATGAGAAAAATGGGATATGCAGAAATGGAAAGGGATATTTATTGAATGGTATACCCGGACCGTCCCTGCCCTGCTTCCAAAAAATCTCTATTCTTGAATCCTGACCTAGAAACTCAATTGCCCTTACTAAGCTCTTCCAGGCCCAGACAGACCAGGGAAGATATCCTTTGGTCTGGAAAATCCGGACTGGCAGAAGTATTGGGAAAAATGGACAGCATAAGACTTATGCCCGTAGTCTTGACCCTGCCGCATCTTTAATCCCACTTTTGAAGCAAAGTCTCAATTAAGATTGCTTTTAGCGACAGTTTTATTTACCAATCCAAGTCTGTTTTCTATACGAACTATTACATTTAAGCATCAGTGAGTCATGACAAAACAGGAAGATCCATCAATTCTCAATTCCTTTCAGCGCAAGGTGATTAGCTATGCCCTGATGATTACGGCATTTGCTCTTATTGCTGCATTCATCGTTGTTATCTTCCTTGGCCTGCGCTGGGTTGTAACATATTTTTCAGATATACTCTGGCCTCTGGCCATTGCCGGAATCCTGGCTCTGCTGCTAAGGCCTTCAGTGCTCTGGCTTGAGCATAGACTTAAAACCGGACGCATAGGGGCCATAGCCATGCTTTACGGCCTGGTTATTGTTTTTTTATTGCTGGTTACGGCCATGGTACTGCCGGTGATATTAGCCCAGGCCCAGGCCTTTATGGAGTACCTGCCGGTTCTACTGGAAAAATCGGGTAGTTACCTGAAAAAGTTTCTTCCTGTTTTTTCTGAATGGATGGACAATTTTCTGGACTCAATCAGTGCTTCAGGCATTGTGCAGAGCATGTTCGGGCAGTTTCAGGATGTTTATGAGGCTTCCCAGCCGGCCCTGAGCAGTGTTGGAGAATTTGTGGGCGGCTTTATTACACTGGCTGTCGGCCTTGTAATCATTCCTGTTTATCTGTTTTTTTTCCTGCTGGCTGATAAGAATCCGGTCAGCATTATGGATGAACAGCTCTCATTCATACCAGACAATATCCGCAAGGACACGGCCTTCCTTGCCCGGGAATTCGCCAGGATCATGGTTGCCTTTTTCCGGGGTCAGATTCTCATCGGGCTGATCATGGGAGTTCTCATGGCAGCGGGTTTTTCCTCAGTCAATCTCAAATTTGGGGCATTTCTCGGTCTGTTTATCGGAATTATGAACATAATTCCTTATCTGGGGAGCATTCTCGGCCTGCTTACAGTTCTTCCTCTGGCTTACATGCAGGATGGCGGGGGACTGATGCTACTGCTTATGGTACTGGGAATATTTGTTGCTGTGCAGCTTGTGGAAAGCTACCTGCTAACTCCAAAAATAATGGGGCGAAGCACAGGACTTCATCCTCTGGCCATAATTATTGCCATACTTTTTTGGGGCAAGGCATTTGGCGGAATACTGGGAATGATCCTGGCCATTCCTCTGACCGCCTTTTTTGTGGTGGCATGGCGCCTGGTCAGGAAAAAGTACCTGCAACCAGATGCTGAACCATGAATTCATAAGCAAGGAGATGGAAATGGGAAGACGGGCATGCGGGCATGGGGTCGGACCTAACCAACCTATTTAACTAATTGAGTAAAGGGTCTCTACAGGGCCAAAAAAATGCCTTAGGATGCCTTTTTTGGGGCCAAAAATATAGGTGTAACCATATTATGCCCAGAGCCAGCAGATATTTATTGCCTGATCATGTTTGGCATATAACCCATAGATGCCACAAAAAAGAATTCCTGCTGAAATTCGCCAAGGACCGGTCAGCTTGGATCAAATGGTTGTTCGAAGCGAAAAAGAGGTATGGACTGCAGGTATTGAATTATACTGTCACCTCAAATCACATTCATTTGTTGGTGCACGGACATGAAGACAAAGATTTATTCCCAGATCTTTGCAATTGATAGCTGGCAGGACTGGCCAGGAATATAATCAAAGGAAAAAGCGGAAGGGTGCTTTTTGGGAAGACAGGTATCACGCCACAGCAGTGGATGTGGACGAGCACCTGGTAAAGTTCCTGGTTTACATTGACTTAAATATGGTCAGGAACAAAGTAGTTAAACATCCCAAAGAATGGAGTCATGGCGGATACCATGAGATAATCGAGCCACAGCAAAGATACCGGATTATCAGCAGGGATCTTTTGAATAGACTACTGGATATCGACGATCATTTATCCAAGGTTTACTCTGGATGGGTTCAGGCAGCAGTGGATGAGCGCACTCCCAGACAAGCCGGTTGGACTGAAAGTGTTGCTGTGGGCTGCAAGGATTTTGTAGAAAAGGTCAAGGAGATGCTTGGCGGAAGAGCTTGTGGCCGCAAGGTTCATGAAGTAGGCAAGGCTGGATTATATGCTTTGAAAGAACCATTGTCGGCTTACAATGATGTTTTTGATGGTAAAAAGGGGCTTCTAATCACGCGAAGCGCGTGACTGAAAACAGGCTAATTTGGGAAATTTATCCTGATATTTGAGTATGATGGTTAGGTTCGACCCGATCGATGACCAGAAACGATTGCCTCATGCAGGACATGTGGGACTTTGACTGCCCGCACTGGAAGGCCGGCGGCCCTCAGCCGGGCGTGACAAAGACCGGCTGTCAGTTCTGTCATTGACATACTCAGACCCTGACGCTCTGAAGCTGCAGTCAGACATTGTAAAATACAGAAGAAAAATTGATTATTCAGACGGGCTTAAATTTCTCTCAGAGCATGCCCGTAGTCTTGCACACCACAGGGTGATTTTTCAGTTTCCCTGAGCCAGTACTGACTTGATAATGGCTTACAGATATGCTTAGTAACGATTCAGACGGCATCTGTCTTTCAAGACCTTACTTTAACCCTAAAAAATGATCACAGTTGCATCCTTGGTTTTTCTCCGAGGTTGGCTTTATGTTCCACAGAACATGATGAGCAAATGAATGCTGTACAAAACTGACCTGGACATTAAGCATAAAGCTGACCTGGGCCCTAGGAGATAAATTGATTAGGCATTATAATGTATTGAAAAATATGATTTTCGACAGATACTGAGTTTAGAAAAATAGTATGAAATTGTTAAGTAATTTTTGGAAAAACATGTAAGAGTATTTTTTTTGAATTCCGTATAATAACATTGTTAGCCTTGGGTACATATGTCTACTGACCTAAAGCAATACAAGGGACCACTAGAGACAAGCCGGATCGTAGCTGGAATGAATGCGGCGGCAATGAATGCGCGCCGATTGGCCAATGACGCTAGGATTCTAGTGGACTCAGGAGGTCTTGCCTCCGGGGCCTCCCTCGCAGCTCTTGCAATTGAAGAGGCCGGGAAGGTTTCTATTCTTCGAGAACTCGCACTCGCTCGCAATCAGGAGGATCTCAAAGACGCCTGGAAGCGGTATCGCTCTCATCGGTCCAAAAACACACATTGGATTCTGCCGCAGCTTGCAGCTTCCGGTGCTTCCAATTTGGAGGAGCTTCGCCAAGTCGTTGACCCTAAATCAGACCACCCAGCACTGCTGGATCGCATTAAACAAATTGGATTCTATACTGATTGCCTTGGTGAAGCGCACTGGTCTATTCCAGCGGAGGTCATTGACGAAAGCCTTGCAATGTATCTTGTATCAACCGCGGAGCTGCTTTCACCTTCTCGACAGTTTACAGAGCTGGAGGTTGAACTTTGGAAAAAGCACGTTGGGCCTGTTTGGAAAGGGGACATGCGCTGGATGAAGAAAGCTCTTGTGCAATGGGGTGAGGATATGGTCGCAAACGGCCTGATGGATGATTCGGAAAAGTTCAAAAGATTTGTCAATGCTCAGCCAAAATCAAACGAAGCCTAACAAGTCGCTCAAGTTCGTTCCGCGCTTCGCGCTCCACCGGACGCGGCTAACGCCGCGCCGCTTAGCTTAGACGTTATCCAAGCCTACGGCTATTTTCCTGCAGTAGTCCTGTCCCCTGAATTTTGAAGACTACCTGCCTCCCGGAGCTGCTGATCCAGAGGCCATGCTCCGGGCTTAGGCAGGGTATCTGGCCTTGCAGCTTCCATCATCCCCACCACAGTCACGATATAATTCTTGTAACCTCCCCCCAAAGCAGGATAATGTCCAGCTAAGGGCAGAACTCAGCCCTCTCTTGCAATTCAGCACCCTGGACCACAAGATGAAGTGCCAATTACTGCCAACCATATTGGTGCCAACTTAAGGGCCAGCCCTGTTGGCAATTCTAATAATATGCTGATATTTAATGATTTTATTATGTGGCATAGATAGTGCTTAGTATATGAAAAACATCAACACTCAACACGGGTGATTCTCATGAATATCTGGAGCAAAAAGTACTTCACTATCACAGCAATAGCTGCCCTGCTCTGCCAGCCCATCACCTCCAGCCATGCACAAAACGAGGATCCACCCCTGGACACCTCCCATTGCGCCGAATGCCATAACGTCTGCCGGAGCATACCCGCGAATGATCACAAAAAATGCAAGGAAATGTGCCAACCGTTCTGTTCCGTGCCTCAGTCTGGCCTGACCAGAAGTACCACAGTCATGCCTCAGGATGATCCTTGCCTGGCCTGCACATGGAAATGCCGCAACATGGTGAGTGGTGAGGATGCACGAGCATGTTTGGATGAGTGCTTTCATGGCGTCTGCAGGGAATAATCTCTAATAACTCATAATGAACCACTACAATTACATCCGACGTCAAGATCCTCACCTGCCACGTGTGGCCAGTCCACGCCGGACAGTTAAGTGCTTTGGAGCTTTGGCCTTTCGAAGTATTTGGTTGATCAACACTTTTCACACTGACCTCGCCATAAGGAGCTTGAAAATGAAGAAACTATTCCTGACCCCTTGCCTGGCCCTGGCCCTCTTGTTCATGGCAACGCCCAACCTTTATGCCGTCACCGGCACCTACGTCGACTGCATGCAAGGCTGCCCTGACCTCATCGTCTGCACCAACTGCTGCAACGAGACCTTCCGCAGCATTTTGGGAGCTTGCGATGGTAAACGGGACCAGTGCGAAGCCCTGTGCCCCCCTGGGGACATGGACTGTCTTGACTCCTGCGTGATGACCAGAAACGATTGCCTCATGCAGGACATGCGGGACTTTGACTGCCCGCACTGGAGGGCTGGCGGCCCTCAGCCGGGCTTGACAAGATAAATGGTTGCAGGGATGTCATCCGGACAAATGTTGAATAATTGATAACAGTTGAGATCTGCACTCTCCTGAATAATTTTTGACATGCGCCGGGCAGGGCTCGGTTAACCGGCTGTTGAGGTGGCTGGCCGGTCAACTGCGCTCTGCCCGAATCCAAAGGCCAGTTTTTCCTGCCAAAAAGACAGGTTCTTTGAACCAACCCAGCTTTTCTCTTTTCACCCCCTCTGCTTTTCTTTTTTCTTTGTCTGTGAATATTTTTTTACTGGACAATCAAATGATTAATCAGGTATTTTTTAGTATCATTCCATCACCTTCACTGATTCGTCTTTTTACCAGCTGCACTTCCAGTTAAGGCTCTTTGTTATGAAAGGATGCCCGCAATAAACACATCCATGGAGGCAGGCTGAATGGCGTCTTTTGATGACCGGCGAAACTGGGACAGAACCCATCCATCGGACTGGCCGGTCTGCGTTGTGCAGACTAATACCCTTCCGGCCAGTACGGACCGGTGCGGGGATGATCTATTTCTCCTTTATGCTGACCTGCTGAACTATTCTCCTGGAGGGGCTCTTTTACAATGTCCTTTTCATCTGCCTCAAGGCACAGACCACATTGTTTCATTACCTGAAAAGCTTGGCAGCAGCTGGATCCACCACCAGGCCAGGGTGGCCTGGACAGCTGCCAAAGGAACTGAAGAGCATCACATGGGAGTCCAGTTCACAGGCAAGGCTCCAGAGAAAACCAGGAAGGATTATCCTTCCGGAATCAAAAGCCCCTCACCTTCTGACCTGCTCTTTTTGATGAATCTCGAGCTGTTCAGATCCATTTCCCGGGTCAGCCTGAGTGCCCTGCTTAATGCCCTTGTCAAGATCCGGGTCAGCCCGGGCCAGAGACTGATCACCAGAGGTGAACCAGGAGACTGTCTCTATCTTATTCAGGAAGGCAGTTTCCTGGTTTTTGTAGAAACCAGGGAAGAGGCTTTTCAGGTTATTGCCAGGCTTAGACCTGGGGATGTGGTCGGAGAAATGTCTGTCCTGACCGGTGAACCCAGGACAGCCAATGTGGATGCTGAAACCCAGGGGGTCATCTGGAAGCTGGAAAAGGATCAGTTCAACGGCCTGGCTCTGACCAATCCTGACCTGAGAATGTTTTTGACTGAAGTCATGGCTAACCGCTTTGACACAAGTCTGTTCATCGGAGACAGGACCGTCGGAAAATACATTTTGACCAGAAGGATTGGCAAAGGAAGCTGGGGTATTGTTTATCTTGGAATGCACAGGCTGCTCAAGATGCCGGCAGCCATAAAAATGATGAAGCATGATCTGGCCATGGAGCCTCATTTCCTGAAGATATTCAGGCAGGAAGCTGAAACCATTGCCCGGATCAGGCATCAGAATGTTGTCTGTGTCTATGATATTGAGGAAATATACAGGACCATCTTCATCATCATGGAGTATCTTGAGGGAATGCCTTTGAGGGAATACCTTAAGAAAATCGGTCAGCTCCCAGTGGAACTGTGTGTCAAAATCCTCCTCCAGATATGCCAAGGCCTCAGCTGTGCCCATAGTTACAGTATCGTCCACCGGGACATCAAACCTGAAAACATCTTTCTTCTGGAAAACAACCAGGTCAAAATCCTTGACTTCGGACTGGCCTGCCCTTCAGGCACAGAAGATATGAGTATCGCAGGCACTGTATTCTACTCACCGCCAGAGCAGATCCAGGGATCTCCAGTCGACCACAGGTCTGATTTATATTCCCTGGGCATCATGGCCTATGAAATGCTCATCGGTGCCAGACCTTATCCTGAAGATGACATAGCTAAACTCATGGACATGCATTGCCATGCCGATATTCCTGATCCCTGCAACCTTATGCCGGACATTCCATGCGATTTGCGCAATTTTATATTGAAATGCTGCCGGCGAGATCCTGACCTGCGTTTCCAGTGTGCAGAAGAAGCCGGGAAAATGCTCCAGAAACTTTCCTGCTCTCTCCCTGATCAGCCTTTCAAAAAAATCGCCCCTCGTTCAGTTACATCCCTGCTGATCTCACATTCTCCTGAACAGAAAATCGCCCTGGATGAACTCATCAGAGAACTGGGGTCAAAAGCAGCAGGGATGGGCATCAGTATCCATATGACCCAATTCAGTGATTTTTAGGGAATGCCAGTGTATTCATCAATCAGCCTTTATGCCAGGAGCTGCAAAGGTAATTTTCGACAGGAAAATCAGGATTTTTTCCTGGTCAAAATGATCAGCCCAACCCGGGCCATCCTGGCAGTGGCTGACGGGGTGGGCGGCTCAAAGAATGGAAAACTGGCTGCATTTTCTGCTGTGGATTTCATTAATAAACACCTAACCAGGTTTCCTTTAGACCTGAGACAGATGGCTGATGTGGCAAGCAAGGCCGGTGAGATGATTACTGCCCTCAATACTGCCCGGGCCGACAGTGACCCCATGGGAACAACCCTGACGGCTGTGGCTGTTGATGGCCTTGAAGCTGGATGGGTTCATGTGGGAGACTCCAGGGTCCACCAGTTGAGGGTTAAAGGCTCTCTTGAAACCATCACTCAGGATCATAGATTTATCCAGGAACTGATCAATACCGGAGAATTAAGCCCGGCCCAGGCATTGACCCATCCCATGAAAAACATTCTGGACCAGTGCCTGGGCTGTCCGGATTTGAAACCAGATACTGGAAGGATCAAACTCTCACCTGGGGATCATATCCTCCTGACTACCGATGGCCTGCATGACCATGTCCAGGCCAGTCAGATGGTTTCTGCATTTTTACCCACCCGGGCCCTGGACGAAACTGCTGACATACTGCTCAAACAGGCCATTAAAAATAACAGCAGAGATAACCTGTGTCTGGCCATTGCCAGACTGGAGTAACGGACATGACCCGGGCTGCGGGAGCTTCCAGTTCCATTGCAGCCCGGACCCTGCCCCTTTCAGCCTGACCAGGTCTCTTTTCCTGCTTACTCAGTAGAATTACCACTGGTATTCACTAAACCAGTTTACGTCCTGGTTCCTGTTCTGTCCCCAACCAGACAGACCCGGATTGCACCAGCAGCCCTTTGGTCAGCATTGTTTCTATAACGTGTTTTAAAAACACATCCGTTCCTGGGACAGGATAAAACAGATCATCATGCTCATTTTTAAGACTATACCTTCCAGCAACCATTTCATAAATGCAACGCATTTCCGAGTCCCGATTCTGATAATAAAAAATAACTAATCAATTTCAGTTAATTATATTGACAGGAACACCGATTGTTCCTGGCATGGTTAGTGCTCTTAATGTGGAAAGTCAGAGTTCAGTTCATGGTCATAACTAACAGTTACACCTTAAAGGGGGAACAGACATGCCAGGAAAAGACAGGACAGGGCCTTTGGGAAAGGGACCAAAAACAGGCTTGAGGGAAGGTTTTTGCGGTAAAAAAATGGAGAATGACCGAGATTTTCCGGACCGGCCAGCCAGGAGGCAAGAAAAGTCCGCCCATGCAAGGTGCCGTGGACAAGGCCGGGCAGCAGGTCAAGGATTCAGGGATACCAGGATGAGCAACTGAAACATTTCCAATGCCATTTAACCATGATAAAGTGCTGCATCCGGGCCGGACAGGCTGTTGCAGGGTAATCCCGCAGTTGTCCGGCTGGACTGCAAACTCTGCCCAGCCATTATTCTGAACTTTGCCATCAAGATTGCAGAGATGCAGACAGCTTCAACTGACTGCCACCACCCTGAGTATAAAAATATGCGGAGATCCCATGGAAAAAATACTGATCATCGGCTGCAAGCGAGCCATGAATGAAGTCTGTATCGGGTGTTCAAGATGTCTTGTAGCCTTTAACCGGCGGGAGGGAAAGTTTGGGGATTATCCTAAGGACGCCCAGATCCTGGGTCTGCTCAGCTGTGGAGACTGTCCAGGTTCAACCATAGTCACCAGACTGGCCCAGGTTAAGCTGTGGAACTCTCCCATGCAGGAAGTGCCCACCAGGGTCCATATCAGCCCATGTATAACTGACCATTGTCCCCATGCTGATGAAATTACCGCAAAAATAAAAAACAAAGCCGGGATAAAGGTTATTTCAGGAACTCACGAATATATTCCAGAAAAAATATTTGCCGGCCCGTAATGGACAACAGAATCAGAATCACCATTCTGGTGGATAACTCTGCAGCTCCCGGACTGAAGTCAGAGCACGGATTTTCCGCCTGGATTAAAGCGTTTGGCATTAACATCCTCTTTGATACCGGCCAGGGTCTTGCTCTGGCCGGTAATGCAGCCAAACTGGGTATCCATCTGGACCAGACCAGCCATCTGGTCTTGAGTCATGGACACTACGACCACGGCGGAGGCATCCCCATGGTAACAGAACAGGCTGGCAAAGCAGTGCTCCACCTTCATCCCGGTGCAGTAATCCCAAGGTACGCTCTGGACAGGGACGGACAGGTCAGGTCAATAGGCTTGCCCAGAAAAACCCTTGCCTGCCTGGCTGATCTTCCGGATATCCAGGTATGCTGGGTGTCAAAACCGACCATGCTGGCTCCAGGAATTGGGCTCACCGGAACTATACCCAGGATCTGTCACTTTGAGAACACCGGAGGTGAATTCTATACTGATCCAGAAGCCAAAAATGAAGATCCGCTCTGGGATGACCAGGCACTATGGATCAATGCGCCTGACGGTCTGATAGTTGTATCAGGGTGTGCCCATTCAGGCATTATCAACACCCTGACCTACATCCAGAAAATCACTTCAAGGCAGAAAATTGCAGCTGTTGTTGGGGGCCTTCACCTCTTAAATGCAAACCAGCCCCGTCTGGACCTGACCTTAAGCCTTTTGAGAAAAATATCCCCAAAAATTATCGCCCCCGGTCACTGCACCGGAACCAGAGCTATAACCATGATCAGACAAAAATTCTGTTCTGCTTTCCTTTCCTGCCGGGTCGGTTCCACATTCACCCTGTCAACATAAGGCATTAACCAGAAGTGATCCATTCTCCTTAATATGGACCCAAGCCCTGTTTGATTTTTTAACCAGCCCGACCTATATTCAAATCCTGACCGCTCAAACCGGACTGAAGCATCCACGCTAAAACCCACAACCCCGGGTTCTGCATGAGCCGGAATTCCAGATTCAAAAAACCAGTTTTCCAGATCAGGGGGCTGACCAAAACCTATACCATGGGGGAAGTCACCATTCACGCCCTGCGGGGTGTGGACATGGAGCTTTATCCAGGCGAACTGGTGGTCCTTCTGGGTGCTTCGGGCTCAGGCAAGTCAACCCTGATCAATATCCTGGGAGGACTCGATTCAGCCACCAGTGGTGACATCAGGTACCATGACCAGCCCCTGACCAATGCCGGGGACAAGGTCCTGACCAGGTTCAGACGGGAGCACGTTGGTTTTGTGTTTCAGTTCTACAACCTCATCCCCAGCCTCACGGCCAGGGAAAACATTGCTGTAATCACCGAAATCAGCCAGGACCCCATGCCGCCGGAAGAAGCTCTGGACATGGTCGGACTGGGCTCAAGAATGGATCATTTTCCGGCCCAGATGTCCGGCGGTGAACAGCAGAGGGTGGCCATAGCCAGGGCAATAGCCAAAAGACCGGCCGTACTCATGTGTGACGAGCCCACCGGTGCCCTTGATTCCAGAACCGGGGTCAGGGTCCTGGAAGTCATCAGCCGGATCAATCAGCAGCTTGGCACCACAACTGTGATCATCACTCATAACGAAGCCATAAGCCGAATGGCTGACCGGGTCATAAGAATAAGCGATGGAAAGATATCAGGCATAACTGAAAATCCGGACAAAATACCACCCGGAGAAATAAGCTGGTGAGGGCCATTCACCAAAAACTCGTCCGGGATATCCTGACCATGAAGGGCCAGGTCCTGGCCATTGCCATTGTCATCGGCAGCGGGGTGATGGTCCTGATTTTTTTTGCCACATCCCTGGATGCTGTAACCCAGTCCAGAAACCACTTCTACCAGACCCACAATTTTGCCCATATCTTCAGTGAAGCCAAGCGTGCCCCGGAAATCATGGCCCAGCGCCTCAAAGAAATTCCCGGAGTCAATATTGTCGAAACCAGGGTCAGGGCTTCGGCCCGCCTGGAAGTCCAGGGATTCCAAGACCCCATTACTGCGACCATCCTGTCCATTCCCCAGGGTCGTCAGCCTGATCTCAACCGTCTCCATCTGCGTCAGGGTTCTCTGCCCCAGCCTGATCAGCTGGGGCAGGCAGTGGTCAGCGAGGCCTTTGCCCTGGCCCATGATCTGAATACCGGAGACCGGATCCGGGCCATCATCAAGGGGCGCATGCAGACCCTGACCATCACCGGTCTGGCCCTGTCTCCTGAGTTTGTCTACCAGATAGGCCCAGCTGATCTGATCCCGGACTATGAAAGGTATGCTGTCCTCTGGATGAACCGCCGGGAACTGGCCAATGCCTTTGACCTTGACGGTGCCTTTAACAGTGTCAGCCTGACCGTTCAGACCAGGGCCCAAGAAAAACAGGTCATGGATGCTCTGGACCAGATCCTGGCTCCTTACGGAGGTGTGGGATCATATGACCGGGAGGATCAGCCTTCAAACCGGATCCTCACTGATGAACTTCAACAGCTCAGAACCATGGCCATTGTCCTTCCAGCGATATTTCTCGGTGTTTCAGCATTTCTGCTGAACATACTCCTGGCCCGCATCGTCCGGACCCAGAGGCAGCAAATCGCTGTTCTCAAAGCCTTTGGTTACGGCAATGCTGCAATAGGGCTGCACTACGCTCTGTTCACCGGGCTGATAGTTGTCATAGGTTCGGTCCTTGGCGTTGCATTTGGAGCCTGGGCAGCCGACGGAATATCAGAGCTTTACGCAGAATACTTCAGGTTTCCGGAGATGAGTTTCAGGATCAGGCCCGGAACTGTCGGCCTGGCCGTGCTGGTAGCTTTGGGTGCCGGGCTGCTGGGTGCTGCCAGGGCGGTTATTGAAGCCACTGGCCAGGCTCCGGCTGAAGCAATGCGTCCCCCGTCTCCGGAACGGTTTTCCCTGGGTCTGATTGAAAGATCCTTTCTGGGAAAACTCCTGGATCAACCCGGAAAAATCATCATTAGGAACATTTCCCGGCACAGGCTCAAAACTTCCATGTCCATACTGGGCATTGCCCTTTCCGGATCCCTGCTCCTCCTGGGAAGCTATCAGTTCGGTTCGGTCAACCATATGCTGGACATCCAGTACCGCAAGATTCAAAAGATGGATCTGCACCTGAGCTTCAACGACGTGGTCTCCCAAAGGGCCAAATCCACCCTCCTGGCCCTGCCCGGAGTCCACCATGTTGAAACCTACCGCAGTGTCCAGGTCCGCCTGAGCCACGGACAAAGGGACTACAGGACCTCCATCCTGGGTCTGGACAAAAATCCTGAACTCAGGCCTGTACTTGACTCAAGTCTCCAATCTGTGGACATTCCCCAGGAAGGACTCCTGCTTACATGGTATCTGGCTGATTACCTGGGCCTGGCCCTGGGAGACCTGGTCAGGGTCGAAGTAATGGAAGGCCACAGAAAGACCATTGACATCCCCCTGGCCGGGATCGTGGAAGAGCCCATAGGCGTCAGCGCATACATGAACAGAATTGCCCTGAACAGGGTCATGCGTGAAGGTCCGGCCATTTCTGGAGCCTGGCTCCTGACCGACCAGTCCATGCATCCGGACCTTTTTGCCAGACTCTGGGAGTTTCCAGGGGTGGCAGGAATAAGTATCCTTTCCAGGTCTGAGGACAATATAAGGGGCTACATCCAGGATACTGTACTCTATTTCATGCTCATTCTCCTGATCCTGGCCGGATCAATAGCCTTTGCCATGGTGTACAATAATGCCCGGATTGCCTTTGCTGAAAGAGCCAGAGAGCTTGCCACCTTAAGGGTGCTGGGCTTTACCAGGACAGAAGTGGCCTGGATACTCATTGGGGAGATTATCCTGATTTCCATAATTTCCATTCCCCTGGGATGGTTGCTGGGTGCCGGCTTTGCCCTGCTGCTGAACCAGGCCATGAGCTCCGACCTTTTCCGGCTGCCCTTTGTCATGGAACCTGAAATATTTGCTTTTTCTGCCGGAGGGGTATTGCTGGCCTCAGCCCTGTCCCTGTTCTCCATTACCAGAAAGATAAACAAACTGGATATGGTCCTGGCCTTAAAAACCGAGTGAGCACCACTATGCTCTAAACCTGAACTAAGCGATTTTTAATATAACTTCCCGGTCTCACTGTCATTGTGAGCACCCGGAGGGTGAGTGGCAATCTCATGGACAGCTAACTTAGATTGGTTCGCTTTGTTCGCAATCACCAAGAAAAATCGCTCAAGTTAAGGATGAACTTACAATTTAAGCAACCTTGACCCGCTGTTATGGCAGGAAAATGACATTGGAATCCGACACCTTTTTTTGATATCAGAGCAGCACATGAGCATAAAAAAGAAAATATTCCTTTTCCTGGCTGGCGCAGTCATGATCAGCCTTCTGGTTGTTGCGGTCCTGCCTTCTCCTGTTCCGGTCAATGTCGACCGGGTCCAGCTGGGCTATTTTGCCGAATACGTTGAGGATGAAGGGTTTACCTCACTCAGGTTCACCCATGCCATATCCGCCCCCATCAGCGGATACCTGCACAGGATAACCCTTGAACCTGGGGATGTGGTGGCTGCCGGGGATACCCTCCTGGCCATGGAATCCCTGCCAGCTCCGGCCCTGGACAGGAGGGCCCGGGATCAGGCCAGGGAAAACCTCGAAGCTGCCAGGGCCAGATTCATGGCTGCCAAGGCTGAACATGAAAACCTTGAACATGGCACCAGCCTTGCCCGAAAAGAGCTGGAACGCCATGCCAGACTTTATGAGCAGGGTGTCATCTCCCTGGCCACCCTGGATCGGGTCCGGAATGATCTGGACCGGAGCATTTCAGCTCAAGATGCAGCCCAGGCCAATGTTCAGGCTGCCGGCTATGAGATGGAAAATGCCAGGGCAGCCCTGGAAGTTGCCAGTGGGGCCAGGTCCGGGGAAAACCAGCTCCTGACTGTCAAGTCACCGGTTAATGCTGTGATTCTGAACAGGGAGCGATACCAGGAAGGTGTAATCCATGCCGGAGAATTTATTCTGGAAATGGGAAGGCTGGACGAACTCGAAGTTCAGGTTGACCTTTTGTCCATACATGCTGTCCGGGTTCGTCCCGGCATGCGGGTGATCCTTGAGCACTGGGGCGGACCAGGTGATCTTGAAGGAAAGGTACGCCTGGTGGAACCAGCCGGATTTAAAAAGGTGTCAGCCTTGGGGGTTGACGAGCAGCGGGTTCCCGTTCTTGTGGAGATTACCTCGGCCAGGGATGAATGGCTGGGTCTGGGGCACGGCTACCGGGTGGAAGCCAAATTCATCCTCTGGGAAGACGACCAGACCACATTCATTCCCACCAGCTCCCTTTTCCGCCTGGACAACAACTGGCATGTATTTGTTGTCCAGGGAGAACGCGCCGGGCTCCGACAGGTTGTTCCCGGCAGGCGCAGCGGGCTGAATACCCAGATCCTGGAAGGTCTTGAACCTGGTGAGCTGATCATCACCCACCCTGGAGACCGGATCAGACCGGGAATCAGGGTTAATCCGGAATCAGGATGAACACGTGCAAGCCTTGAATAAGCTTTCAAAATAATCCTTCTGGACCAAGCTGTTGCTCCCTGTCATAAAAGGCCCTGAATTGGACTTGATCAATCCATCAGATCCATAAACATGATTTTCTAATTCCAACAAGCCAAAGCCGGGCCAACTATGGACTTCATGCTGAACCGTACACAGAAAGCCATCCAGCCTGGCTCCATATCTGGAGTACTTATGAAAAAATCAGCCTGCTTCATATCCGTCTTGATCCTCTTGGGCAGTTTTACAGCCAGCCCGGTTAAAGCGGATGAACTCGCCCCCCTGTCAGCAGAAATACTGGAGCTGAGCCGCAAGATCGATGAAATCTCGCAGCGGGAGTCCACTCTGCGCGACCAGCAGGCCTCCCGGATCATCAACCTGGAAGATGAAATAAGGACAGTCAGACAGGAGCTGGCCCAGAATATATCCGCTGTTCGCTCGGAAACTTCCAGAGACCAGGACTCCTTAAAAAAACATATTGAAATCCTTAATGAACTCATTGGTTCCCTGGAAACCAGACTGAAAAATTTTGAAGAAGATATGAGGCTCATAAATTCAGAACTTTCCAGCATTGAACAGGCCATGGCTGATCATGTCCAGGACTGGCAGGAAACCCGGCCTCAAATGGCCTCCCTTGAAAACACCCTGGCTGAACAGGCTGCTAGGATGGACCGGCTGGAACAGACTGAAGATGCTGTAGCCGGTCTTTCCCAAAAAAAAGCTGCCCTGGAATCTGAAATAAGCAGCCTGGCTGCGTCGGTGGATCAGCGTTTCCAGGAATACCAAACTGATTTTTCAGATTTTGAAGAATCTTTAAAAAAAGAGCTTTCCGTTTTGGCTGAAAGAATAACCTACACAGACCAGGGGCTGGCTGAAAAAATGCTCCAGACTGAGTCAGGGGTATCTGAACTTGGGCAACGTCTGGAAAAACGGGAAGTTCAGGCTGGAGCCGCTGCCCTGGGAGCACTGGCCCTGGGGCTGGCTGCCCTTGTCTTGGGCCTTGCAGCCAGACTTAAATCCGGGAAAATCCAGCAGCTGGTTCAGGAAAACAGCCGGTCCCTCACTGAAAGACTTGAAGAGCAGTCAGCAATGCTGGATTCAAAACTTGTCAACCTGCTGGAAAAGCAGACCGTACTGCTTCCGGATCAGGATCCTGATCCGGACCGGCCCGGACCTGGCCCCGAAACCAGGCCAGACCACACCCTGGCCATTGTCCTGGGAGAGGAAATATACAGAATATCCCGCAGAAAAAAAGAGCTGACCAAAGATGGTCCGGCTGTCGAAGAATTAAAGACAGCCATTCAAAGACTCTGGAAGCTCTTTAAGGAAAAAGGCTATGAGCTTATTGATCTGGAAAATAAACCCTACCAGGAAGACATGGAGGCCAAGGCAGAATTTTTCCTGACCCATGAACTCATGCCTGGGGAACAGGTCGTGTCCAGGGTTATCAGGCCGCTTATCCGGCACAATGGGGTCACCATTCAGGAAGCAGAAATCGAGGTTCTGGTGGGTGAATAACTGAATGTACCGAAATATCTATTGCCCGGCCCAGCACAAAATATCGGGCAGCTATTACACAACCCCTGCCCGGTGTATCAGGGCCTGCCCAAAGTTTCCATGCGACCTGTTCTCGGACGAGGAGATTGATCGATATATTGAACAGGGTTTTGTAATCAAAATCATGACTGGATTTAAAACAAGGAGAGTTAAGATGTATCTATTCAAAAAAAAGGACGGCACCCTGACCCCTGCTCCGGACAGCTTTGACCAGCAGAATCCGGGATGGGAAGAACTTCAGGATGTTGATGAGGTTCTCTTTGTCAGCAAAATCCTGGTGCCCCAGATCAAGCTGGTCCCTAAACCGGCCCATTCCCCGAAAACTGCCAAAAAGACCAGTGAAAAGCCCGGTCCGGTCAAAAAAACCAGATAAAAATCTGGAACTCGAGGCAACCATGTTTTTAAAAAAGATAAAGTCCCAGGGACTTTCCCATCTCTCGTACATCATCGGCCACAAGGGCCGGGCAGCAGTCATTGATCCCAGGCGGGACTGCCGGGTTTACCTGAAAATCGCCGGTGAACACGGCTGCAGAATAACCCATATCTTTGAAACTCATCGCAACGAGGACTATGTGGTGGGATCAAAGGAACTGTCCATGCTGACCAGGGCAGAAATCTATCACGGAGCAGGACTACCCTTTACCTATGGCCGGACAACCCGTGAAGGAGATGAATTTGAACTTGGGGACATCCGTCTGAAGACCCTGGAAACACCCGGACACACCCCTGAAAGCATTTCCATGGTCCTGTCTGATGCCGGCTTTGGCAATGACCCGGTAGGGGTATTCACAGGTGACGCTCTCTTCATCGGCGATGTAGGGAGGACAGACTTCTTTCCAGGGCAGGAAGAAAAGATGGCCGGTCTGCTTTACAACAGTATCTTCCAAAAAATTCTACCCCTGGGAGATCAGGTCATTCTTTACCCGGCCCACGGAGCAGGGTCAGTCTGCGGCTCAGGCATGGCCCAGCGCGAATTTTCAACCCTGGGTTTTGAAAAGCGCACCAATCCAATGCTCAAGGGAATGGACCGGGATGAATTCATCAGGATCAAGACCAGGGAAAAACACACCCTTCCCCCTTACTTCTCTAAAATGGAAGAGTTCAACCTGAACGGTCCACCTGCCCTTGGCTGCATTAATCTCCCTCAACCCATGGATGCGGACGAGTTTGAGGACAGAGCCAGTCAGGGGATGCTGATTCTGGACACAAGAAGCGCCCAGGCCTTTGCCGGGGTTCACATCCCAGGAAGCCTTTCCATCCCTCTGGACATGATTCCCTTGTACGCCGGGTGGTTTCTCTCCTATAAAAAGGATATCGGCCTAATTGTCTCCTCCAGAAACCGTCTGGATCCAGCCTTGCGTTATCTGGCCAGGATCGGGTTCGACCGGATAACGGGCTATCTGGATCAGGGTCTCCATGCATGGGAAGTCCTGGGAAAACCCTTCCAAAGCATCCGGGCCGTGCATGCCAAGGAGGTTCAGAAAAGGATCAGCAGCAATGAAAAATTCACTCTCCTGGATGTCAGGACCCAAAAGGAGTTTGACCAGGGGCACCTGCCCGGAGCCCAGCACATGTTCCTGGGCGATCTTGAAAAAAGATTCAGGGAGATTGGAGCTGAGCGGCCTTTGACCTGCTTTTGCGGCAGTGGACAGCGGGCTGTCATTGCTGCCTCGATCCTGAAAAGGCTGGGTTTTGATCAGGTGGAGAACTGCTTCGGCTCCATCCGGGCCTGCTCCACCGGGATCTGTAAAATTGTGGTTACCTGAGAAAAACAGGCACTTAGCACTTGCCGGGCAGTACAGGTTTGGAATTATTTGGAGCCGGACCAGCTGACCGGTCAGGATCCGCAAATCAAGAAAATTAAAGAATCCTGCTCCTTTGGACCTGGCAATGGCGAAAAAGGCTAAATGCCTCCTGTGGTCTTTTTACTCAAAAGCATTTTGTAGGCCTGAGTCAGCCTGATGAACTGGTCATGATCACCGCCCCTGTCCGGATGCATTTTCATGGCCAGCCCCCTGTATATCCTGGTCAGCTCCCTCTGGCTCATGGAACTGAGAATGGCTGATGAAATACCCATGATCCTGCCTGCCTCATCCGGGCTGAGATCTGGCTTTTTAACTGGAAAATCTCCAAACCTTCTCCTGGTCCTGGCAAAAAAATCCCGCAGATGGTCCTGCATGAAGCTTTCCGAGCCCAGGGGATGATCAAAGAACATGATCACATAACGAAGCAGATATGGATGGAGATCTTCAGGTTTTCCAGCTCCCTTCCAGAACAGGTCATCCCTGTTCAGTCCGCATAATTCCTCCAGGAACAGCCGGTCCAGCTTTTCTGGGTCCAGGCCCTGAGGCATTTTCCCGGCAATGATCTCGGAGAAATGTCTGCGCAGATATAAGAAAGAATAAACATAAAGGCTGAATTCATCTGGTTCCAATTCTTTTTCCATGTCCATGAACCTGTGCTCAAGCTCATCCCTGGATTTAAAGGCAAGACTCCTGTAAAACTTGTAAGAAATGGCGGCCTGCTTTGACTGGTCCAGCTCGCCTGTACGAAGATAGTTGTAACGTCTTCTGTCCACCGGGTGCAGGTGGTTGGCAATAAAGTCCTCCTCCTGCCTGGTCAACTCGGAAAACCGTTTTCTGCCCCTGCTTCTGAAACCCTGGATGGAGTGTCTGATATCCGGCCTGACAAACGGCCAGAAAAGTTCCTCCAGTTCATCATAGTCCGGATCAGCTCCGGACCGGGCCAGGCACTCCTCCACCTGCTCATGGATATAAAAACTTCTTCCTCCGGGATAAACAAGATAACCTGACGGGTCCGTCCCAAGGCTCATCAGCTCCCTGGAAACATACACCCCGTCCCGATGGACTGATTCACGGATAAAATAGTGTCTTTCACCGCTTATAACTTTCTGGGCAAGATACATCCGGTTCTCCAGATCATGTAAACAGCAGAATAAGGCTCAATCCCAGATTGATCCCCACCAGGGACGCCACCCCTCTGGCCAGGAAGGTCCACAGTTTCATGGAGGCATTGGCTGCGCATCTCCAGACCGAAACGATCCAGAATACCTGGGCTCCTGCAATAATCACTACATATCCATACCACCAGGCCAGGGGTGGATCAAGATCAAGGGCATAAATGCCCGGAATTTTCAACAGCAGCACCAATAACCCCAGCACCCAGAAGGCTTTCCATAATTCTGTCCGGCCCAGCCAGAACCTGGTCAAAATTCCATTCCTGGCCTTAACAGTATCATCCATTGCAAACCTCCCTATTTATATATTTCCAGACCTGCCCATCCAGATCATGGAATTTTGAATCTAAAAGATCAAGTCCGGTCCTGCAGGGTTAGTTTCAGCCGGTTCTCTCCAGCTGGTCCATCTTGACATTCCCTGGCAAAAAAAAGAACCTCAGCTTGTCATGACCAAAATATTCGCCCTGGTGGACTGCAACAATTTTTATGTCTCCTGTGAAAGGGTTTTCAATCCCGGTCTGGAGGACATACCCGTGGTGGTCCTGTCAAACAATGACGGCTGTGTAATCGCCAGATCGGATCAGGCCAAGGCCCTGGGGGTGGGGATGGGTGTCCCGGCTTTCAAGTACAGGGATTTTTTTGAAAAACATGGAGTCAAGGTCCTTTCATCCAACTACCCCCTGTATGGAGACATGTCCTGCCGGGCCATGAATCTTCTCTCCGGCCTGGCACCGTCCATGGAGGTCTATTCCATTGATGAGGCTTTTCTTGATCTGAAAGGGATCAACCAGGGGCCTGAACAGTATTCCAGGGAAATCCGCCAAAAAATGCTCAAATGGCTCGGACTTCCTGTTTCCATAGGCATTGGACCCACAAAGACCCTGGCCAAGATAGCCAACCGGTTCGCCAAAAAACACCCTGAACATGGCGGAGTCATGGATTTGAGCCATGGCCCCGGCCTTAATCACTACCTTGAGCAGACCCCTATTCAGGATGTCTGGGGAATAGGCAGGAAAAGCGCCCTGTTCCTCAGAAGCTACGGCATCAGCAATGCCCGGCAGTTCGCAAAGCTCTCCAGAGACTGGGTCAAGGACCGAATGAGCGTGACCGGCCTGGAGATCCTTATGGAAATCCAGGGGATTCCCTGCCTTGACCTGCATGTTGCACCCAGGCCCAACAAGACAATCATCAGTTCAAGGTCATTTGGCCGACCTGTATCGGACCTGGAACCTCTGTCAGAGGCTGTGGCCTGCTTCGTTGCCAGGGCAGCGGAAAAACTCCGCTCCCAGAGAACAGCCTGTTCCACACTTACGGTCTTTATCCGCACCAGCAAACATCAGGCCAGCCTGCCCCAGTACTCTGGACACAGTTCCGCCAGCCTGATGTACTCCACTGCCCACACCCCCACCCTGATCAGGCAGGCCCTGACTGTTCTCAGAAAAATTTATCAAAAAGGCTACCCCTATAAAAAAGCCGGAGTAATGCTGTCCGGAATAGAACCCCAGGGGCAGAGACAGCTCTCCTTTTTCATGCCGGACAGAGATGAGATCCGCAAGCAGGACAAGGTCATGGAGACAATGGACCGGATTAATGCCCGCTGGGGCAGCAACACCATTTATCCGGCCGCTGCAGGCAGAAAAAAAGAATGGAAGGCCCCGGGACAGGCAGTGACACCGTCCTACACCACTTCCTGGAAAGATCTGCCAGTTGTCATCGCCTGAACCCTCAGACCGGAGCAGTTAGGCCTTGTTTATCCCGGCAATCCGCTCAAAATCACCTTTTCTGGTCCCGGCCCTTGTAATCTGACTGAGTATCACCCCGGCAAAAACCATGACCACGCCCACAACCTGGATCGAACTGAACCTCTCACCCAGAATGGTCCAGCCCAGTAATATGGTGAAAACCGGCACAAAGTTGATAAAAGAAGATGCCTGACCCGCTGAAATCTTGCTGACCCCGTAATTATAGCAGGTATAGGCCACCAATGTGACCACCACTCCCAGATAGAGGACGGCTAAGGAGGGAGCAGCCGGAAATTCGGACGGAATGCCGGCCGGGGAAATGAGCATCAAGGGAAAAAAGAAGAGAGTTCCCAGAAATGACTGAACTGCGGTCAGGTAAAGAGGATTATATCTTGCACTGAGATATTTGGCACAGATGGTATAACCGGCTGCACAGCAAATAGCCAGAAATTCCAGGAAATTGCCCAGAACAGGCCTTGGTGCACCATGGGTGACTTCACTGAACAGGCTTATCCATATCCCGCCAGCCACGGCCAGCATGAATCCCGCCACGGTCCTGGTACATACCCGCTCCTTAAGCAGGTAAAAGGCACTTACGGTCACAATAAGCGGAAGCATGGCACTGACCATCCCGGCCTGGGAAGCGCTGGTATAAACCAGGGCATATCCTTCGAAGATGTAGTACAGACAGGGCTCAAAAAAGCCCATGAGCAAAAGGAGCTTCAAGTCTCCGGATTGCCTCCTGACCCTCCGGAATCTTGGGAAAATCAGGGCCAGGACCAGTGCGGCTGAAAGCATCCTCCCGAAGATCGCAGTCATGGGGTCAAAGGCCATAAAAGCTATTTTCAGGGCAATATATGAACTGCCCCACAAAAACATGGCTGTGATCAGAGCCAGATAGGCCTTTAAATTTCCGGTGTTACGTCTCATTTACAAATTACCCTGCAGGACTGGACAAAAAAATAATCTTATATAAGATTGTCCTATGAAAAGCCTGTTTCTGGCACTTACTCAAGTCAAGGGCAAGCCTTATTTAGCCAAATTTAAGCTTGGCAGTGAAAACACTTTGTGCTAAATTGCACAAAGTGTTTTTTTGAAAACGACAAGCTGAAACAACCAATCTGTAGGAGGTACTTTATGTCCGTAATCGTTTTTGGTCACAAAAACCCAGACAGTGATTCAGTATGCGCAGCCATTGCCGTAGCCGATCTCAAGAGCAAGCTGGGCGTATCCGCAACTGCTGCTGCCCAGGGAGAGCTGAATCCTGAAAGCAAGTTCGTTCTGGACAAATTCGGCCTTAATGCTCCTGAAGTTATCACTTCCGGAGAAGGCAAAAAAGTAATCCTGGTGGACCATTCTGATCTTGCCCAGAGCCTGGATGACCTGTCCAAAGCTGAAATCGTCGGCATTGTCGACCACCACAAGCTTGGCGACGTAACAACACCCAACCCCCTTGAATGCTGGATATGGCCGGTGGGTTGCACCTGCACAGTCATTAAATCCATGTATGACTTCTACGGCGTTGAAATTCCCAAAAATATTGCTGGGATCATGCTTTGCGCCATCCTGAGCGATACAGTTATATTCAAGTCCGCCACCTGCACTGACGCTGACAAGAAGGCCTGTGAAGCCCTGGCCAAAATAGCCGGTGTCTCCGACATGATGGACCTGGGCATGGAAATGTTCAAAGTGAAGTCCGCAGTTGACGGAACTCCCACCAGGGAGCTCCTGTTCAGAGACTACAAGGATTTCAATATGAGCGGAAACAAAGTCGGTATCGGCCAGCTGGAAGTTGTTGACCTCTCCATCCTGGAGCCGGTCAAGGACGCCCTTTATGAAGAAATGAAAAAGGTCAAGGACGAAGGCGGAAGGCATTCTGTATTCCTGCTTTTGACAGATATCATGAAGGAAGGTTCAGAAATGCTGGTCATTTCCGATGACCCGGCTGTTGTAGAAAAGGCATTTGGTAAAGGCGTTGATGGAACCTCTGTCTGGCTGGATGGAGTAATGAGCCGCAAAAAGCAGGTTGTTCCCAACTTTGAAAAGGCCTTTGCCGGCTAACATCTGCAGAATAAGCTGAATTTCAGCTTTGCTGCTTCTTTAAAAGACCCGGTATCTTCCGGGTCTTTTTTTGTTCTAAAGAAAAACCTGACCAAAAAATCATTGACAGTGCTCTTTATAAAAATTAAATAAGTCCTCTTCAAGTTTTTTTGGGCCAATAGCTCAGTTGGCAGAGCCACCGGCTCATAACCGGAAGGTCCCAGGTTCAAATCCTGGTTGGCCCACCATTTCAGGGAGTGAAATTGCTGGCTTTAAAACAAAATAATAAAACAATGCCCTTTGACCGGCTTAAGTCAAAACCGAAAAAAGGTGCTTCCCACGAACAGGACAGGGAAGCACCTTTTTTTTATGCCCCTGGACCTCAATGGAATTAAAAAGACTGATTGAAACAATTGAATCCTTTGCTCCTTCCCAGCTTGCCCTGGACTGGGACAGATGCGGAGTCCAGGTTGCCGGGACAAAACAGCAGATAAAAAGCATGGCTGTGGCCCTTGACCCTGATGAAGAAACAATTGACCAGGCTGTCAGGCTCAAGGTGGATTTCCTGCTGACTCACCACCCTCTTACTCTCAAGCCAAAGCTTCCTGACAAGGTGGATTCCTTCCACCGTATCCTGTCCCGACTGCTGTCCACCAACACCATTCTTTACAGCGCCCACACCAGCCTGGATGTCAACCCGGCCGGACCGGTATCGTGGCTGGCCAGGGACCTGGGCATGCAGAACACTGCGGTCCTCTTTCCAACTTTTACCCAGAAAAATACCTGCTTGGTCCTGGATTCCCCTGTGGAGCTTCCTTTGGAGGATATCCCCCATGGCCGATATATCCGCCACCTCCAGCATACCCCCCAGGGTCTGCTGAAGGGGCTGACCCTGCCCTGTGACCAGGTTGAACCTTTCATCAGCAGCCTGGAGGAAAAAATCGGACCTTTTTCCTTTCAGATTCTGGAAAGCAGTTCCCCAGGCAAGGAATACGGACTGGGCCTTATCGGGGATCTGCCAGGCCCGGCTCTCTTTGCTGACTTCATGGCCGGTTTGCAAAAAATCCTGGGCATGGAAAGAATCATCTGCGCGGGCCAAATTCCTGAAACCGTAACCAGGGTGGCCTACTGCCCTGGATCAGGAGGCGATCTGGCTGCCAGGGCTTTTTCCCTGGGTGCAGACATATTTATTACCGGTGATCTCAAGTATCACCAGGCCCAGGAAGTCTTTGACCAGGGGTGCACCCTGGATCCTGGGCATTTTATTTTGGAGGAAAAAATGATGCTCTCCTGGCATGAAGCCCTGTTCAAAAGGCTGAGCCAGGTTGAGATCCATTTTATAAGAGGGAAAAACCCTTACAGAATTTTTGATAAAGACATACTGAAATCTTTTTCAGGGGAGGATTAAGTTGAGCAAGTATATTGACCAAATTAAAAAACTGGTGGAACTTCAGCAAGTTGATTCTGAAATGATTCAGCTCAAAACCAGACTGATTGAGGCCCCTAAGCATCTTGAAGAGCTGCAGTCCACTCTGGAGGCCCTGGAAGACCAGAAAAGCCAGGTCCAGGAACGTCTGGACCTCTTGAACCAGCAGAAGAGCAAGCTGGAGCATGATATCGGGGAGGACTCCAACAAGGTCAAGAAAAGCAAGAACAAGTTGATGATGGTCAACAATACCAAAGAATACCACGCCATGATGCGCGAGATGGACAACCTGGAAAAACTGAACCGGTTCCGGGAAGAAGAGATGACCAACCTCATCGAGGATATTAATATTCATCAGGACAAAAAAGAAGATTTGACCACCCGTATCGAGTCTCTGAGGGAGGAGTTGACCATCAGCCAGTCCACCCTTGATTCTGAAATGGACAAAATCAATAAAAGGATAAATGAGCTGGAAAAAAGCAGAAAAAAAGCCTGCGCCAATGTCCCGGTACCCATCCTTTCCAGATATAATTTCATCAAAGACAGGCTGAACAACCCGGTCATCGTATCTGTCAAAAGAGGTGTATGCACAGGATGCTACATAAGTATCCCCCCCCAGTCTTTCATTGAAATCCAGAAAGGGGAACAGATTCTGAGCTGCCCCAACTGCCAGAGGCTGATTTTCTGGGAAGAGCACTTCTGCGAAAACTAGAACCCGGATTCAGGTATTGCCTTGCAATGTCTGCAGAATAACTTATAATTAATTTTGGAGTCGGACGGATTGTCGCTGTCCGGCACCTGCTTTAATAGCGGAATATGGCCCCTGATTAAATCCTGCAGAATTCAGGAGCCGGTCTTTATTGTTTTTCCACGATTAAAGCGGGTGCCGGAGGGAGGAAAGTCCGGGCTCCGCAGGGCAGGACGCTGGATAACGTCCAGCAGGGGCAACCCTGGGACAGTGCCACAGAAAACAGACCGCCCTGCACTTACTTGATCAGTCGGATCCACAATTGGTGGTGACCAAACAGCAGACCAAAAATCCATTGCTGAAGTAAGTGCAGGGTAAGGGTGAAACGGTGGGGTAAGAGCCCACCAGTTGCTGCGGTGACGCAGCAAGCTAGGTAAACCCCGTCCGGAGCAAGGCCAAATAGGAAGACGTACGAGGCCGGCCCGGCCAATGTCTTCGGGTAGGCTGCTTGAGGTCTGGAGTAATCCAGATCCCAGATGAATGACAATCAGCGGCTGATTTCCTTTGGAGCCAGCCGCCTACAGAACCCGGCTTACAGTCCGACTCCATCAAATATCTGCTTATGAATATATGGGCCGTAATCCTGGCCGCCGGCCAAAGCACAAGACTTGGCCGAAGCGGACTTGGGAAAAAAAAACAGTTCCTGGACCATCAAGGTCTGCCCCTGTTTTGGCACAGCGTCCTCACCTTTGCCCGTTCAGGCATTATTTCCGGAACAGTAATAGCTTTTCCTGCTGATGAAATGTCCTGGTGCAGGCAACAGGTAGAAGATCTGCTGAACAGCAGGCATCCGGGAATTCCGGTTCACTGCGTCCAGGGCGGAATCCTCCGCCAGGACTCGGTCCAAAGCGCCCTATCTGTTCTGCCGGATGAATGCGACCACATCATGGTCCATGATGCAGCAAGGCCTTTTTTTACAGCCGGCCTTGTCCGGGAACTGGTGCAGGCATTCGGCCCCGGCCTAGGCGGTACCATCCCGGTCATCCCCTGCAAAGATACGGTCAAAAAAGTTGAGTCTCAAGAGGTGGTTGAGACCCTGAACAGGGACAAACTCTTTCTCGTCCAGACCCCCCAGTTCTTTCCCAGAAAAATCCTGGTCCAGGCCCATGCCAGGGCTAAATCTTCCAGCCTGCAGGTCACGGATGACGCATCCATGGTTGAGTTGGCTGGACACAAAGTCAGGACTGTTTCCGGCCTGGAAAACAATATTAAAATCACTACCTGTGAAGATCTGAACATGCTTGTTAAAAATCCTGAGCCTCCTCTGACCTGCACCGGCCTTGGCTATGATGTACACCGTTACGGCGGTGAGCGACCCATGGTACTGGGGGGAATCCCCATTCCCGGAGCTCCTTCAGTATCTGCCCATTCTGATGGTGATGTCCTGTTACATGCCCTGGTGGACGCCATCCTGGGATGTCTGGGCAAAGGGGACATCGGAGATCTCTTTCCAGACAGCGACAACCGGTTTGCAGGCATGAGCAGCACGGTTTTTCTTGCTGAAGTCCTTCATCTTGCCCAGAAAGAAGGCCTTTTGATCCAGCACATGGACATCACCGTCATAGCCCAGGTGCCCCGACTCGCCCCGTATAAAGAACAGATCAAGTCCAATTTGCTGGGTCTGACCGGGCTTGCCCCTCATCAGGTGAACATCAAGGCCACCACAGAGGAAAAGCTCGGCTTTACAGGGGCCAAGCAGGGAATCAAGGCCATGGCCGCAGTAACGGCCATTAAAACCAAAAAACAACCACGGAGCTGACCATGCTCATCTACAACACGGTTTTGAGAAAAAAACAGGAACTCACTCCCATTGAAGACAACCATGTCAAAATGTATGTCTGCGGCATAACTGCCTATGATTATTGTCATATCGGACATGCCCGGTCCACCGTGGTCTTTGACGTCCTGGTCAGATACCTGCGCCACATTGGGTACAAAGTTACCTTTGTCCGCAATTTCACTGACATAGACGACAAGATAATCAACAGAGCCCGTCAGGAAGGTCTGACTTCTGACCAGGTGGCTGAAAAATACATCCAGGCCTTCTATCAGGACATGGACCGGCTGAATATCTTACGGGCAGACATTGAACCCAAGGCTACTGAACACATTCCTGAAATGATCAGTCTTATCCGGCTCCTGGAAGATAAAGGCTTTGCCTATTCCACAAAATCCGGAGATGTCTATTTCCGGGTAAGAAAGATGGAACACTACGGCAAGCTTTCCGGCCGCAACATTGAAGAATTGAATTCCGGGGCCAGGGTGGCTCCAGGCGAAGAAAAAGAAGACCCTCTGGACTTTGCCCTGTGGAAGTCGTCCAGACCTGGTGAGCCCCAATGGGACAGTCCCTGGGGTCCGGGCAGGCCCGGATGGCATCTTGAATGCTCTGCCATGAGTGAAAAATACCTGGGAATTCCTTTTGACATTCACGGTGGCGGGCAGGACCTGGCCTTTCCTCACCATGAAAACGAAATGGCCCAGAGCGAAGCCGCCTTTGGGACCAAATTTGTCAACTACTGGGTCCATAATGGATTCGTCCGGGTCAACTCTGAAAAGATGTCCAAGTCATTGGGAAATTTCATCACCATTAAGGATATCCTTTCCAGTTGCCATGAAGAAGTTCTCCGCTTTTTTCTTCTGACCAAGCATTACAGAAGTCCTCTTGACTACTCCACTTCCTATCTGGAGGAAGCTGAAAAGGCCATTAAAAGGATATACCAGACCATTTCTCTTTTGGAAGGGGAACTGGCTAAGACCAAATGGACCAGGGGACCCGAATTTCCAGAAACTGAGCAGGAAATAAGCGAAATCTCGGCCAAATGGGATCAGGCCATGAACGATGACCTGAACACGGCTGAAGCCCTGGGCCATGTCTTCAGTCTGACCAGGCTGGCCAACAGAATGCTTGAGACCAAGTCCTTTCGCAAATCAGAGGCCGGACGCAAGCTTATGAAAGACATTCTGGGACTCTATCAAAAATGGGGACAAGTCCTGGGACTGCTCAGCCTGCACTCCCTGACTTTTCTGGACCGCATCAAGGAGATCATCTGCAAACGAAGGAACATTGACCCGGCTGAAATCCAGGCCCTGGTCGAGCAGAGACAGGCTGCCAGAAAATCCAGAGACTTTGAGCTGGCTGATAACTTGCGGGGCAAGTTGACAGAACTGGGCATTGAAGTAATGGATACTCCTGAAGGTCCTAAATGGGATTTTACCTGACAGACCTGGAACTGAACCACAGGAGGTATGCATGGATATGCTTCAGCAGATCATCCAGGAGATCGGATGGGAATCCATAATCCCAACCACCCTCAGGGTGCTGGTCATTTTATTCATTGTATATCTGATCAAAAAAGTTGTCCGCTCAGCCCTGGAACGTCTGGAAGGCAGACTGGTCCAGCGCGGGAAAACAACCGGCGAGCCTCCGTCTGAAGTCCAGAAGAGGTCTGAGACCCTGATCAAACTTTTACGCCAGGGTATCTATGCTGCCATATGGGTCCTGGCTCTGCTGGTCCTGCTGCGCCAACTGGGCTTTGAAATAGCTCCCATCCTGGCCGGAGCAGGCATTATCGGGCTGGCAGTGGGGTTTGGAGCCCAGAACCTGGTCCGGGACGTTATTTCCGGTTTTTTCATTATCCTGGAAGACCAGATCCGGGTGGGAGATGTGGCTGTAATCAACGGCACCGGAGGACTGGTGGAAAAAGTGAATTTCAGGACCATTGTTCTTCGCGATTTGACCGGGACAGTCCATGTTTTCCCCAATGGCACCATCAACACCCTTTCCAACATGACCAACACCTGGTCGGCCTATATCTTTGACCTTGGCGTGGCCTACAAGGAAGACACCGACAAGGTGGTGGAACTCATCAAAAAAGTTGGTGAGTCCCTTAAAACAGACGAGTATTTTGGTCCCTTGATGGTGGACAACCTGGAAGTCTTTGGAGTGGACAAGTTTGCAGACTCTGCAGTCATGATCAGGGGACGCATCAAGACCAGACCCATTAAACAATGGGAAGTAGGCAGGGAATTTCTACGCAGGATCAAAAAGACCTTTGATGAAAACCGGATCGAAATCCCCTTTCCCCACAGATCAGTCTACTTCGGATCTGCCAGCAAGCCCATGGACATCAAGCTCCTGGAAAATTCATCCGGCCTCTCCCCCGGGTCCGGCCCGGCAGACAGCCGGGGATAACCACAATGACCGAACCTTGCGGCCTGCCCAAGGTGGCAATTGGATCACAGCTTAAACACTGTCCCCAGATCACCACCCTGGGAGTCTGTCCCAACCTGAGCCACTATCCCCAGTGGAAACTCCAGCTGATCCTGGATTCCAAAAAAATATTCTTTCCCACTTCCCTTTATGCGGAGATGTTCTCGGCCATGGGCAAGGAAATCTTTCCATCCATAGAATCGTACCGCTTTGTTGGAGACAAGATAAAGCAGACGATCATGTTCCAGCTTGTGGGCCTTCCAGTGCCCAGAACAAGATTTTATTACGGACCAGTCCAGCAGCAGAATATCAGCAGGGATTTTTCTTTTCCCTTCATCGCCAAAACCCCCAGGTACTCATCCAGGGGCAACGGGGTCTGGCTCGTCAAAAACAGAGAAGAACTCAGCTCCTACCTGGAGAGCAACCAACCGGCCTATATCCAGGAATTTCTTCCCCGGATAAGAGACTTCCGGATCGTTGTTGCCGGGGAAAAAATTATTCACTCCTATCAGCGTATTCCCCAGGAGGATGACTTCAGGGCCAATGTTTCCCTGGGAGCCACCCTTTGCTTTGAGGACATACCTGAACAGGCCGAGAACCTGGCCCTGACCGCCTGCCATTTATGCGGATTCAATTATACAGGCATGGATATCTGCGAATCAGAAGGAAAGTTTTATGTTCTGGAAGCCAATATGAAGTTCGGCACCCAGGGATTTAAAGCTGCCGGCCTGGACCTCAAAAAAATCCTGTGCAGACTGGTCCGGGAAGATCATATTTAATCCTGGCACCATGATGAAGGACGTGTTAGGGATTAATCCACCTTTTGACAAAGACATCGGTAACACCTAATCTGAGCCATAAGCAAAATTTCCGGCCATAGGCACCCAGGTAATCTCAACCAGCCGGATCCGGAGCCACCCGTAATGTCCAACGAAATAACCAAAGCCCGTAAAAATCTGAACAGTGTATCTTCCCTTCTCAAGCAGAACAAGATCCTGCCGGCTGTAAACGCATTTTATGATGGTCTGCTGACCTATCTCAAAGGCAATCTGCTGCAAAATGAAAAAAAAGAATTTGCCGATCTTCTGGACAAAACCGTCTACCTGGTGAACAGCCATCCCAAAGTCAGGGAAATTTATCCTATCCTTTTGACCTTTGAGTCAGGCAAAGAAAAAGAGTTGGTTGAAAATCTGCGGGAACTCCTGAATGCCATGCAGAATTCCCTGGCGGACAATGCCAAGGACACCCTGGCCGAGCTGGAAAAAAGAAAAAGAGAATCCCTTGCCCAGGCCAGGCAGCGCCTGGATGAAAAAGATATTGATAATGCCCAGGCCATCTTCAAAAAACTGGTCCGGGATTTTGACAAAGACTTTGAACTGAAAATCGACATCACCGACCTGCTCATCAATGCCCAGGAATACCAGAAGGCCATTGAGTATCTTAAACTGGCCTACAAGGACAATCCAGGTTCAGTTCATATTTATAACCGCCTGGGAATGGCCCTTAGAAAGCTCGGACGTTTTGAAGATTCGGAAAAGGCCTATCAGCAGGCCATCCAGATTCATTCCAAGGACGAATACCTGCACTTCAACCTGGGCAGGCTTTACATTGATGCCGGGAAATTAACAGAGGCCAGACTTTGTGCTGAGAAAGCCCTGAAGATCAATCCGGACTTTGACCAGGCCAGGAAGATGCTCAACTTCACCATGAACAAGACCAGGAAAAACAAGGAATAAACAGAAGGACCAGGCTTGAACAGTATTCAGTCCGCCAGCCTCAGGCTCTTGCTCCGTCCACCTCTTGACCGGAACATACTCAAACCCGGTATATACTCGCCCACTTCCCTGGTCCAGGACATAGAAAAAGCGTCATGTCCGGACCACCTGGTTACAGACCAGGACATCATGAACATCCTGGTCAAGTATTTCCATGCTTATATCCATCCCGGCAGCATTGAAACAGTAATCAGCCTCAAAGAAATTTCTGCCGGCTTTGATGCTTTTGTGCATCGAAGACTGGGAAGCGAGCTGCTCTGGGATCAAAAGGAACTTCGGGCCACCCTCTTAAAGTACGGCTTCGCCCTGGCCATGCTGGCGGATATTCCCAAGTCCGCCGCCATTTTCCGGGAAATCGCAGGCCAGACCCTGAACCCGGATGAATACAAAGATACATTTCTCGGTCTGGACATCGGTGCCGGTACCGGGATCCTCATGCTTGCCCAGCAGATCGCAGCCCGCCGGAACAGGTTCAGCCGGATGGAAATCATTGGCCTGGAAAGAGATCAGCCCACCTGTGAGCGGACCTCCCTTATTGCCCGGACACTGCGGCTGGGCAAAGTGTCCATGGCAGATGCCAGAAAAGTGTCTTCTTATGATTGTCTGAAAAACAGGCCTGTGACCTGTGTGACCAATGAAACCCTGCCCGGAGCATCAGCCAGGCTCTGGAAAGAGGACTTCATCAAAATCAACCGAGTTCTTTTTGCCAACTTTTCCCACCTGCTGGCCAAGGCCTTTTTCTTCCCGGCCCGGGTCATTGCTGCAGAAATTTCTGGAAAAAACGCGGTTATTCTTAACCAGGATAACCATTTTCACCAGATCCCTGGAAAACCTTTGCATCTCATGTACCCCAGAGCCATAGAACTGAAAGGCAGGCTTTATTCGCTGCCTGATATCGGCTGTGATTTCAGACCGTACCTGGAGGACCCATGGCCGTCTGTCCTGTCCCGGAGATGGTGAAACAGCCACCACCGGGCCCGCCACTGTCCAGGACTTGAATTATCAGGAAATTGCCGGTAATAGGACCGGTTTGCAGGACAGCGCCTGTCCAGCACCGGCTGTTCCCGGGACAGGCCTTGATTCTGCAGAGCAAGCTGCTGAGAATAAATCCTTTCAGGAGAGATAATGGCAAATTCCAGACAATACCTTATTGACGATCTGTCCCAGGCTAATTCCTGGCGGCTTTTCAAAATCATGGCCGAATTCGTGGATGCCTTTGAAAAGCTCAACGACCTGGGACCGGCTGTTTCCATTTTCGGCTCAGCCAGAGTCAAGGAAAACGATCCGGTTTACAGACTGACTTTTGATATCGCTAAAAAACTTACTGAATCCGGGTTCAATGTCATTACCGGCGGGGGGCCAGGCCTGATGGAGGCCGGAAACAGAGGAGCCATGGAAGGTGACGGCAGCTCAGTAGGTCTTCACATCCACCTGCCCTTTGAGCAGAAGTCCAACGACTTTATCGATATTCGGTGTGAGTTCCGGTATTTTTTTGTCAGAAAAGTCATGTTCATCAAGTATGCCAAGGCCTACGTTGTCATGCCCGGAGGGTTCGGCACCCTGGACGAATTGAGTGAAGCCCTGGTCCTGACCCAGACCAAACGCATCAAGCCCTTTCCCATAATTCTTGTGGGCAAGGATTTCTGGTCTGGAATAGTTGACTGGTTCAAGGATCAACTCCTGACCAATGGCTACATCAGCGAAAAAGATTTTGCCATGTTTCAGCTGGTGGACACAGCCGACGAGGTTGTTCAGGCCATATCCAGAACATAGTATCTTCAACAGCGCTTCCTGGCTACTTGATCCGGCTGTTTTGACAAACCTGAGCATCAGAATTATTAATTAACTTTATACGGAGGATGAAAATGAAGGAAAAAGTTCAGGCTGTACTCGACAAGATAAGGCCTTCCCTGCAGGCCGATGGTGGAGATGTGGAACTGGTGGAAGTAACTGACCAGAATATTGTCAAGGTCCGCCTGACTGGGGCCTGCAAGGGTTGCCCCATGTCCCAGATGACCCTGAAAAATGGAATTGAACGCTTGATTTTAAAGGAGCTGCCCGAGATCAAGGGTGTAGAGCCGGTATCCTAATAGAATCTTTTTATTAAAAGTCACGGGCGGGCCTTTATGGTCCGCCATTTTTTTCATAATCCTGTAGATTGAGGCACATTTTTATGACGACCATTGCAACCAGGTTTGCCCCCAGTCCAACCGGTTACCTGCACATCGGAGGAGCCAGAACCGCAATTTTCTGCTGGCTCTTTGCCAGAAAAAACAAAGGACGCTTCATCCTGAGAGTAGAGGACACAGACCAGCAAAGGTCCACCCCGGAAATGACCGGAGCCATCCTTGACGCCATGAACTGGCTGGGGCTGGATTGCGATGAAGGACCATTTTTCCAGAGTGAACGGACCAGCTTATATTTAGAATATATCCAGAAACTTGTTGAAAGCGGTAACGCCTACCACTGCACCTGCACCCCGGAAGAGGTGGAGAGGATGCGCGAACAGGCCAGACAAAAGGGACAAAAACCCAAATACAATGGGCAATGCAGAGACGCTGGGATCAAACCCGGGCCGGACACTGTTGTCAGGCTCAAGGCCCCCCTGACCGGCCGGACCATGTTCCGGGACCTGGTCAAGGGGCCCATCTCTTTTGACAACCAGGAGCTTGATGACTTTGTGCTCCAGAGAAAGGACGGCTCTCCCACTTATAACCTGGCTGTGGTAGTAGATGACATTGAGATGAAAATGACCCATATCCTGCGCGGGGACGATCACATCAACAATACACCCAAACAGATACTGATCTACCAGGCCCTGGGAGCAGACCTCCCCCTGTTCGGTCATGTCCCCATGATCCTGGGACCGGATAAGAAAAAACTGTCCAAGAGACACGGAGCTCTTTCAGTCATGGCCTACAAGGAAATGGGCTATTTGCCTGAGGCCATGCTTAATTACCTGGTCCGTCTTGGCTGGTCGTACCAGGATGAGGAAATTTTTTCCAGACAGGACCTGATTGAAAAATTCTCACTGGACAATCTGGGATCTTCAGCCTGTGTCTTTGATGTGAACAAACTGACCTGGCTCAATTCCCACTACATCAAGGAAACAGCCATCTCCAGGCTGGCTGATATCCTGACAGAGCATCTTGCTCCGGAGCTGATCCCGAATGATCGCAGCTACCTGGAGCAAATCATCCCCCTGCTTCAGACCAGAGCCGGAACCATGCAGGAAATGGCTGAGATGGCAGAGTTTTTTCTGGTTGAAGACACAAACCTGGCCTTTGATAACAAGGCCGTGGCCAAATTCCTGACCCCTGAAGCCAAAGAATATCTAAAGGAAATTGCTTTCAGACTGGATAATAATCTGAATGAATTCGACCAGAACAGTCTTGAACAGGAATTCAGTGCCTATATCCAGGAGAAAAAGATCAAATTCAAGGCCATTGCCCAGCCTTTACGGGTTGCCATCAGCGGAAAAACCGCCAGTCCAGGCCTTTTTGAAACCATGGAGGTCCTTGGCAGAGAAAAAGTACTGAACCGTTTAAAGCGGGCTTCCGGCTGATTATTTTAGAGAAGCGGTGTGAATTAAGGTCAAATGTTGAAAAAATGACCGGCCATATCCCGGGCACATCCTGACCCTTATTTTTTCCATATGGAAAAAATAAGGGTCAGGATGATGCTGATGACAATGCTTGTGCCCAGTGGAAAATAAAACCTGAAGTTATCCCTTTCAATGGTAATGTCCCCTGGCAGCCGTCCCATGCCCAGGGGCAGCTTGTCTTTGAACAGGACTGCCAGCCCAATGATTACCAGCACCACTCCGGCCAAAATGATGGCCTTGCCTATTGCGGACCAGTCGTTCATAGCTTGATCCTCAACAAATCCTTGGCAGCTGCTCCCCCTCCAGCATATCCAGCAGTCTGTGTCCACCCAGTGCAGTCTTCAGCACCACCTTTCCATTTCTGCCTTCTGCCACCCGCCCGATAAAGGCTGCATCCTGCCCAGCCGGATCATTGCGCATGATGTCCAGGGCCTTGGTAGCCAGAGATTCGGGCAAGATGCAGATGAACTTGCCTTCATTGGCCAGATAAAGTGGGTCCAGACCCAGAAAAGAACAGCCGCCTTCAACAGCCTCCTTGATGGGAATCAACTCCTGATCAATGATGAATTCAAGATCTGACTGCTGAGCTATTTCATTCAAAGTAGTGGCCAGCCCTCCCCTGGTAGGATCCCGGAGGACATGAATGTCTCCGACTTCCCGGATCAGCCTCAGGATAAGATGGTTCAAGGCCTGGGAATCGCTCAGCACATCAGTTTCAAAAGCAATACCCTGGCGGTGAGACAAGATGGCCAGACCATGATCACCCATGCTTCCACTGATCAGGATGGCATCTCCTGGCTCTGCCCGGTGACCTGAAGGTGCAGGGTCAGCAACCACCAGACCTATGCCGGTGGTGTTTATGAAGATCTTGTCCACAGCCCCCCTGGGCACGACCTTGGTGTCTCCAGTAATTATCTGCACTCCTGCATGTGAAGAAGCCCGGGCCATGGACTGGACAATCCTCTCAAGGTCATCCATGACCAGCCCTTCCTCCAGAATAAAAGCACAGCTGATATATTTTGGCACAGCTCCCAGCATGGCTACATCATTGACAGTGCCATGCACAGCCAGGGACCCGATGTCCCCGCCTGGGAAAAAGACAGGATCCACTGTAAAGGTGTCCGTGCTCATGGACAGAGGGCCCTGCAGATCCAAAATCAATGCTGCATCATCCATCCTGTTCAAACCCGGGTTGGCAAAGTGCTTCATGAACAGATTCTTGATCAGTCTTTGTGAAGCTTTTCCACCACTGCCGTAATCAAGGATTATTCTTTCAGGCATTTAGTATTCCATTTTTTTTAAGTCTTGGAAGTTCTGCAGAAGATCTGCCGGTCAGAAGCAGGCTACAATCTGTATTTATGGTAGGCTGCACATGACCCCTCAGTGGATACCATGCAGGGTCCCACTGGGTTGGCCGGTGTACACCTGGTACTAAAGAGGGGGCACTGGTCCGGAGATATCAGTCCCTTCAGGACTTCACCGCATTTACATCCAGGTATTTCATCCACCTGGGGCAGTTCCTGGTCAAAGACCAGGGCTGCGTCAAACTGTTCATACCTTTGAGCAACAGCCAGCCCACTGCCTGGAATGATTCCAAGTCCGCGCCACAGGGCATCTGCAGGCCTGAATACTTCATACATGGTCTCAATGGCTTTGGCATTGCCCTGATCCGGAACCACCCGCTTATAGTTGTTGACAACCTCGGGCCTGCCCTTGTTTTTCTGCTTGATCATGATCAGAATTGCCTGGAGAATGTCCAGAGGCTCGAATCCTCCGATGACTGAAGGAACCTGATACTCCTCTGCCAGAAATCTGTACGGCTCAAGCCCGATAATGGTTGAAACGTGCCCGGGCAGAAGCAGACCGTCCACCTGGATGTCCCTGTCAGCTGCCAGGGCCTTCAGGGCCGGCGGAACAAGCTTGTGAAAGGACAGGACTGAAAAATTCCTGACCCCTTGTTCAGCCGCCATCTTGATGGTTGCTGCAACCGTAGGGGCAGTGGTTTCAAAGCCGACTCCCAGGAAGACCACTTTGTCTTGGGGATGATCCAGGGCCAGCTTTAAGGCGTCAAAGGCTGAATAAACTATCTTTATCCGGGCCCCCTCGGCCTGGGCTGCTTTCAGATTCTTCCCCCCGGGACCAGGGACTTTGATCAGGTCGCCAAACGTGGCCAGAATCAGATCCTTTTCAGCCAGAGCAAGATAAGAGGCAATTTCCCGATCATGGGTAACGCAGACCGGACAACCCGGCCCTGATACATGGATAATGGACTCAGGCAGAAGAGTCCTTATTCCGCTTTGAAAAATGGCCACCGTATGGGTCCCGCAAACTTCCATAAACCTGAACTCGCCCTGAATCTCTGATTTTATCTGGTCCAGAATATTCAGACAGAGCTCAGGATCCTTGAATTTATTTAATAAGTTCAAGGCCCAGCCCCTCCTGAAATAATTTCAGGGTTTCAAGTCCTTCCTCCCGGTCAATCCGGCGCAAGGCAAAGCCTGCATGGACAATGACAAAATCGCCCACCTGAGGAGGTTCATCAATGATGTCCAGACGAACCTGGTTTTTCACCCCCCCTACTTCCACGTGGGCCACGTTATCTTCGATGGACATTATTTCCATGGGCACGGCAAGACACATAAGAACCTCCCGGTTTTTTTTGGCAGTCAATTTACATAGTCAGGCAATGCCCAAAGGTCAACATGAGCAGTCAAAAAGGCTGAAACTTTTATTTTGCCTTTTAACCATCATGATGGTAAATTTGATTGTTATCGGTAAGGTTTCAACCGTCTGTATCAAACTATGAGCTTTAAGCCTTCATATTACCCTTACGACTCAAGCTGGAAAATCCCTGACAAAGACCAGTGCTTCAGATACTGGCAGGAATTCAATCTTCCCGAGCACATAAGAGAGCACAGCCGCTTGGTGGCCATTATTGCTCAGGAGATCTGCCTGCTTTCAAAATCCTGGCTCAATGTTCCCATTGAGGCTGTTGTAGCTTCTGCCCTTCTGCACGATTTGGGGAAACTATACTGCATAGAACATGGAGGCTACCACCATCAGCTTGGGGCCAGTCTGGTCATGGAGATTTCCGGCAACCCGGCCATTGCCCAGGGAGTGATGCACCATGTCTACTGGCCCGGAGAGGTTGATGTTGAGAAATTTTTTCTGCCCCTGGTGCTTATTTACAGCGACAAAAGAGTCATGCATGACCGGATAGTCTCCCTTGAGGCCAGATTTGAAGACCTGTTTGCAAGATACGGCACAAACCATAGAATGAAGGGATTAATTCAAAGGTCCCTTGATCAGGCCCTGACTATTCAGGACCAACTCAATCAAAAAACCGGAATAGATCTTAATGCGTGTACTTTTAATAGCCGGCGGATGGTCTGAGGAAAGAGAGGTCTCCCTGAAGGGAGCCGCCCAGATCGAAAAAGCCTTGAACAACCTGGGCCACCAGGTTTTTTTCCTGGACCTGTCTCCGGACCTGGGTAAGCTTGCGGCCATGGCCAGGGACTTTGACCTTGCTTTTATCAATCTTCACGGCCTGCCTGGCGAGGATGGAACCATCCAGGCCCTTTTGGATGATATTGGCCTCCCATATCAAGGCACTGGCCCCATGGGGTCATATCTTGCCCTGAACAAGGCTCTTTCCAAACAGATTTTTCGCAACCACCACCTGCCCACACCGGACTGGACCCTGATCACCGGCCCCAACCAGCCGGTCCCGGAAGGTCTGGAGTTTCCTCTGGTGGCCAAGCCCAATACCGGAGGATCCAGTCTGGGCATGGCTGTCCTGGAAAACCAGCAGGATCTTGACTTTTACTTGAAAGATATCCCGGCCCAGAAATTTGAAGTGATTCTGGAAAAATATATCACTGGAACAGAACTGACCTGCGCTGTGCTGGATGACAGGCCCCTGCCTCCTATTTTAATTCAACCAGTAAAAGGGTCATTCTTTAACTATGCCAGCAAATATGACATTGATGGAGCCAAGGAAATCTGCCCTGCCCCGGTATCACCAGAATTGACTGAGCAGATCACCAGTTTATCTCTTAAGGTTCACCATATTCTGGGACTCAGGGATTACAGTCGAACAGACTTTCTTGTGGATCCACAGGGAGTACCATATATTCTCGAGGTTAATACCCTGCCCGGGATGACCCAAACCAGCCTTGTCCCAAAGTCCGCCCAGGCAGCCGGTCTGGATTTCAATGCCTTGATCCAGCGCCTCATCTCCATGGCCAGGGACCGGGACAAAAGACCCCAAGGACGATATGAATAAGTCAAATTGCCTTACCATCGGCCTGTTCAACTTTGCCTACGCCATTATCTGGATAATTGCCCTTCCGATCCTGGTGTTCATAAAGAGGCTCAGGCCCATAGCTGCCCAACGATTCGGCATTCAGCTGCCTCAGGGTCCTTTTGATCTCTGGATCCAGGCAGCCTCTGTTGGTGAAGCCAGGCTGGCCCTGCACATGCTCCTTAAGCTGCCTCCAGACAAATATCCCAGAGTGCTCATCACCACCAATACCAGGCAGGGAATGGAAACCCTCCAGGATCAGGTCCAGGGAAGGGCTGAACTGTCTTTCTTTCCTTTTGACATTCCCCTGGTCTGGGCAGCGGCCCTCAGAAAAATCAAACCTGCCCGGTTGATACTCATGGAAACCGAGATATGGCCTGCTCTTCTCCAGGCCTGCCAAAAGCAAAAAATCCCGGTGACCATTGGCAATGCCCGGGTCAGTCTCAAAAGTTTCTGCAGATACTACTCCATTTCCGGCATCCTCAATACCATGGCGCCCGGCAGGATTCTGGCAGTTTCGGATCGGGACCAAAAGAGATTCTCCTGGATATTCCCTGGAGCCCGCGTTGAATCCATGCACAATATTAAGTTTGATATCACTGCCAGTACTAAACCCATACCCTATGTGCAAAACCCTCTTTCATCCTTTTTCAAGCCAGGTCACCCTCTGATTGTACTGGCCTCAATCCGGGAACAGGAGGAATCAAAAATTCAGTGGGTGATTGAAAAGATCATCCAGAACCGTCCCAAAACAACCATTGCCCTTTTTCCCAGGCATATGCAGCGTCTTCCGGCCTGGAAGACCTTTTTTGAACAATGCACCATCAGCTGGTCATTGCGAAGCTCACTTTCTGCTGACACAACCCTGCCCCAGGTTGTACTTTGGGATAAATTTGGAGAACTCTTGTCTGCCTATGCCCTGGCCAAATCTGTTTATGTCGGAGGAAGCCTTGTTCCTTGCGGAGGGCAGAACTTTCTGGAACCGCTTTCTCAGGGAGTTTCTCCCTGCATAGGCCCATTCTGGGAAAATTTCCACTGGGTCGGTCAAGAACTGGTATCATCGGGCCTGGTCTGGATGGTCAAAGACGAAAAGGACCTGTATCACAAGCTGACCAGGTATGCTTCCTCTTCCCGGGACAAGGTCTTTGCCGGGTTCAGCAAATATGTTGAGGAACGCCAAGGTGGTAGCCTGGATCTCATTAATTCCCTGGAAAGATAGCAAGGACCTGGTTCTGACATGAGCAGCAAACCCGATATGATAGGAATCATTCCTGCAAGGTACGAGTCTTCAAGATTTCCTGGAAAACCCCTGGCCAGCATCCTTGGCAAGCCAATGTTCTGGCATGTCTATCAGAGGGCTGCTGAGTGCACCCTTCTGGACCATATTGTCCTGGCTACTGACCATCCAAAGATCTTAAATGCAGCCAGAGAGCTGGGGGTACCTGCAGTCATGACTGCTGTCTCCCACCGCAGCGGGACCGATAGAGTCCTTGAGGCTTCAAGAATGCTCGATATTTCCTCCAAGGCAATAGTTGTCAACATCCAGGGAGATGAACCGGCCCTTGATCCCCGGATGCTGGAACAGCTTCTGTCTCCCTTTGTATCAGATCCCCATGTCAACATCTGTACCCTGGCCAGAAAGGCCGCCCAAAACGAGGTGGAAAACCCAAATGTTGTCAAGGTGGTCTTTTCCCAAAGCAACAGGGCATTATATTTTTCCAGGAGTCCCATTCCCTTTTCCCGGGGCAATAAAGCTGTCCAGTTTGCCCACATCGGACTCTATGCTTTCAGGATGAGCCACCTGGAGCTTTTCAGCAGCCTGAGCCAGGGCAGGCTGGAACTTACGGAAAAACTTGAACAATTAAGACTGCTTGAGGCTGATATTCCCATTCATGTGGTGGTGACCGAATTAAAATGTCATGGAGTAGATACTCCCAATGATATCATAAACGTAACTAAACTGATTCAGGAGAAACATAATGAAAGCTATTCTGGCACTTGAGGATGGTACCTGGTTTGAAGGACAGTCTTTTACCGGACCTGGAGAGTCCGGCGGAGAAGTGATATTCAATACTGGCATGACCGGATATCAGGAAATCATTACAGACCCTTCCTATGTAGGGCAGATGGTTTGCATGACCTATCCTTTGATCGGTAATTACGGGGTCAATCCAGAAGATGTAGAATCGGATAAAGTTCAGGCTGCCGCCCTTATTGTCAAGGAATGCTGCAAAGAACCATCCAACTGGCGGTCAACAGAAAACCTGCCGGATTACCTTTCCCGGAACAATGTCATGGGCATTGAGGGGATTGACACCAGGGCTCTGACCACCCATCTGAGAATTCACGGGGCCATGCGGGGCATCATGTCCACAACAGAACTTGATCCAGAAAAACTGAGCCAAAGGGCAAAAGAACTCCCTCATATGGAAGGCCTGAACCTTGGAGAACAGGCCGGCTGCAAAGCTCCCTATGCCTGGACCGATGATGGACCCATCCCGGCCAGGCTGGACAAGGGCAAATACAACTGGCCTGGCCACGGACCTAAAGTCCTTGTCTACGACTATGGAACAAAATGGAATATCCTAAGGCTGCTCAAGGCCCAGGGGGTTGACCTGCTGGTGGTCCCGGCTTCCTTTACTTTTGATGAGGCCTGCGCAGTTGATCCTGACGGGATTTTCCTGACCAATGGACCAGGTGATCCGGCTGCCATGACCAGCAGCATAGAAACCATAGCCAAACTGGCGGACAGATTTCCAATAGCCGGCATCTGTCTGGGACACCAGCTTCTGGGACTGGCCCTGGGCGGCAAGAGCTTTAAACTGAAATTCGGCCATCACGGGGCCAACCATCCAGTCAAGGACCTGGTTACAGAAAAAATTGAGATTTCATCCCAAAACCACGGATTCTGCGTTGATATAAGCCAGCTCGATTTTCTGGAACAGACCCATGTCAACCTGAATGACCAGACCCTGGAAGGCTTCCGGCACAAAACCAAGCCAATAATTGCTGTCCAGCATCATCCTGAGGCCAGTTCAGGCCCTCATGACAGCAGATACTTTTTCAGAAGATTCATGGAACTTATTGACAATGTTTCCTGAACCTGAATTACAATCCGTATCCACCCTGATCAGAGCATTATTTTTGTAAAGACGGTTGTGACTGATATCTGATCTTGTCTCCATGTGTTGAACAGTTGCCGGCAGTTCTAATCCAGTACTGCCGGGCATGGGCTTCAGCAATAAATATCTTTTTGATGCCCCGCGTTTGCAACCAAATTGTTAAGTGTCCGAAGGGGGCAGTTCCCCCCCTCTGGCGAATATTAGCAAACTTCCAGCCTAAAGCGGGGCAAACAAAAAGGGGAACGCCCAAGAGTTGCCAAGTGATAAGGGGCAAACTCCAGCACCAAGCGCTGCCCTGGCAAGGATATGAGCGGCCCGGTCGGCCAGGTATTGGCCCCGGGACTTGGAGTGCCGGGCCTGAGCCACAAGCCGCATGCTTCCGAAAAAATTGGTGTTTTCACCGGATCATGCCTGATCCAGTCATCATACCCGTCCCCATCATTCCGAATCTATTGGATTTTTCCTAGAGCCCCACGTGCCTTCGACATCCTGATTCTGTTGATATCCCGGCACCTACCACCCTCTTTGTGCTTCAGCATCCATGACATTACTTAATGCCAGTGATAATAAAAACAAGCCTTCTAGTAGGTTGCACTTTCATAGGTGCTTCCTTGTAAGGGGTTCATAATATTCTCATTAATAAAACCCCTGAAGATGTCAATCTGAGTCCGACATACTGTCAGCCCTTTCCATAATAAGGGAGGAAGTTTTGTTTAAGGATTTGACAGCTCAGTTTGCAAGTGCTACGCAATACATATTTAGATACCAAACTACATAAATGAGTATAATTTATGAGTGAAACAACCCTGGCCAGAGCACTCCGGGTAATTGACGAAATAAGCAAACATCAGAATGGACTGGGATTTTCAGCAATCCGAATATTTCTGGGCAACCCCAGTCCGACCACGGTGAACAAGATACTCAAGGAGCTGGTAGCTGTGGATGTTCTGCACAAAACATCCAGGAGAACATACGTTCTGGGAACCAAAACCTATTTCTGGGGCAAGGCAGCAGCTAAAAGAAACCAGCCCATGCAGGTCGTCAGAGCACATATGCGCTGGCTTCATGATGAATTCCAGGCATCTGTGAATCTGTTTACCTTGTCTCAGGGCAGACTGTTCTGTTTAGAGAGCTTTGTAGCCCCTGAATCGCCTGCCATGTGGCCTGCCGGGCAGAGCCTGGCCTTAAGCCTGCCTGTGGTGGGCTCGATTTTTTTCTATGATCCTGCAACGCTCACTGATGAAACTTTTTTAAAGCAAGAGCTTGCAGCACATCATGAACCAATCTCCTTAGATGATGTGCAGGTAATGATCCGGAAGGCCGGGAATACACAAATGCAGGATGACAGGGCTTTGTTCTATCCGGGAATGAGGCGATTTGCCATTCCCATCAGGGAACAGGACCAGACCGTAATGGTCCTGGGGCTTGGGGTGCTTGAAGCGCGCATGCTTAAAAACGACCTGTGCGGAAAAATAGCCTCCAGACTGGAACAAACAAGGTCCAGCCTGGAGGAAGTGTTCAACGACTATTCAAATAAGGATTAATCATGGCTGAACCAAAACCGAATATTCTGATTATCCAGGCTGACCAGCTGGCAGCGCCTGCCCTGTCATGCTATGGGCACAAGGTGACCAAAACCCCCAACATAGACTCCCTGGCCGAAGGTGGAGTAATTTTTGACAGCGCCTACTGCAACAACCCATTGTGCGCTCCTTCAAGGTTCTCCATGTTGTCCGGACAGCATTCATCAAAAATAGGGGCTTATGACAACGGAGCTGAGTTCCCGGCTGACATTCCGACTTTTGCCCATTATCTCAGGGCCAACGGATACAGGACAACCCTGTGCGGAAAGATGCATTTTGTCGGAGCCGACCAGCTGCACGGCTTTGAAGAACGCCTGACCACAGACGTCTACCCGGCTGACCATGGCTGGACCCCGGACTGGACAAGGCCAACGCATCGTTTTGACTGGTGGTATCACAATATGGACAGTGTCTATCAGGCCGGACCGTGTGAGCGGACCAACCAGATTGATTTTGACGATGAAGTCGGCTTTCTGGCCGAGCGACACATTTACGATCTGGCCAGGGACAATGATAAGCGTCCATTCTGTATGGCAGTATCATTCACTGATCCGCATGACCCCTATGCCTGTCCAAAAGAATACTGGGACCGCTATAACCACGAAGACATTGATCTGCCTAAGGTGGAGCATATTGACTATGAACAATGTGACCCGCACAGTCAGAGACTGCGCCACGCCTGTAAAATGGACAGGCAGAAAATAGATGAACACTACATCCGCAATGCCAGACATGCCTACTACGGCCAGATCAGTTACATCGACGACAAGATCGGGCGCATCCTTAAAGCCCTTGAGCATAGCGGACTCAAGGAAAACACAGTAGTCATCTTTACGGCTGACCATGGTGACATGCTTGGCGAGCGTGGGCTGTGGTATAAGATGTCTTTCCATGAATGGTCAGCCAGGGTGCCCTTTATTGTATCCAGTCCACAATTCTTTCAACCGGGCAGGATCACCACCCCTGTTTCTCTGGTTGATCTTTTGCCCACCCTGCTTGATTTGACTGCTGACCCTCATATGCAAGATCCAGCGGACAGGCTGGACGGCAACAGTCTGCTGACTCTGCTTAGGGGTGAAGCAAAAGAATTTAAAAGGCCGGTCATTTCTGAATACCTGGGCGAAGGAGCAGTTGCGCCCATGATCATGGTCAGACAGGGCAGATACAAGTATATTCACAGTCCTGCTGATCCACCACTTCTTTTTGACCTTGAGGCTGATCCTGACGAGCTGGAAAATCTTGCCCTGGAATCAGGACACCATGATTTGTGTCTGGAGTTTGAAAAAATCATCTCAGAACATCAGGATCTGGACGAACTGAACAAAGACATCTTAGACAGCCAGAAAAAAAGAAGGCTCGTCTTCCGGGCGCACATGTCTGGAAAGCATACTTCATGGGATTTTCAACCTGTTCAGGATGCGTCCCAGAAATACATGCGCAACCACCTGAATCTCAACGATGTTGAGCGTTGCGCCAGGATCACATCAAAAACATAATTAATCTGCCAGACTGCCTGGCCTTAGCAAGTAATGCGTGAGTTCTCCCTGCTGGTCAAACCGGCTTCTGCTGACTGCAATCTCAAGTGCAACTACTGCTTTTATCTGGACAAGAAAAAACTCTATCCAGAAGAGCAGGAGCACCGCATGTCTGAAAATACCCTTGAACGTCTGCTGCAGAGTTATTTTGCCTGGGATCAAGAGGTCTACTCGCTGACCTGGCAGGGAGGGGAGCCCTGCCTGATGGGAGCTGATTTTTTCAGGCGGGTCACTGAGCTGCAAAAACAAATTGCGCCTAAAGGCTCAAGAATTGTCAACTGTATTCAGACCAATGCCACCCGGGTCACCCCGGAAATGGCCGCACACATGGCCAGGTACAGGTTTCTTGCCGGATGCAGCATTGACGGCCCGGCTGCAGTGCATGACTCCTTTCGCAAAACCCTGGCAGGCAAGGCCACTCACGCAAAGGTTGTCCAGGGGATCAGGACCTTTATCGAGCATGGGGTAGCTGTAAATGCGGTCTGCCTGGTTTCATCGGCCAACGTGGATCATCCCGGGAAAGTCTATGCCCACCTGAAAAATCTTGGCTTCAGACACATCCAGTTTATACCCTGCCTGCAGCAAGAAACCAGGAGCAATGGGCCTGACCCGGGCATAACCGGGAAAGAGTGGGGACAATTCCTGATCCGGGTTTTTGACCAATGGTTTGCAGACGATGTCTTTAAGGTCAGCATCCGCAATTTTGAGTCGATCCTGGCTAAACTGATCATGGGCCAGGCAGCCGAGTGCCGCATGGCAGACCTCTGTGGTCAATACCTGGTTGTGGAATACAATGGGGATGTCTATCCGTGTGATTTTTTTGTTCAGCCTGGGTACAGGCTGGGAAATATATACAAGGATTCTTTTGCACAGATTTTTCATTCAGCCAAGAGTTTAGAGTTTTCCAGTCTCAAATCAGACCGGAACCCAGAGTGCAGCCAGTGCCCCTATCTTGAACTATGCCAGGGAGACTGCCCTGGATTCCGTTTAAAACAAAACAATCAAAAAAGCGTTCTGTGCGGGGGGTGGAAGTATTTTTACGACAAATCACTTCCTCGCTTTATGCATATCACCCGCAACATATCCGGGTGATGGTCCAGACAGGATCATTCTCATGAATTTTAACAAGGAGGCAGAATGAAAAAATCGACTATCACCTTATGCTTGGCAGTTATCCTTTTCCTGGGGCTGGGTTCAGTTTCGATGGCTAAAGACCCGATTCGCTTTGGTGTGCCGCCCTGGCCGGGTGTAGAGGTCAAAACCGAGATCACTGCACAGCTTTTGGATGCACTGGGGTATGATTCAGACCAGCTGCAGATCGGTCCTCCAGTAGTGTACAAAGGCATGGAAGACGGTGAGGTGGATGTTTTTCTCGGGGTCTGGACTCCGCAGCAGAACCCTCTTCTGGAGCCCTTGCTTGACACGGGAGCTGTGGAAATAGTTCAGACCAATTTGGACGACGCCCTTATCGGTTTGTGCGTACCTGATTTCGTGGCCGAAGCAGGAGTACAAAGCTTTGCCGATCTCAACCCTCATGCTGACAAGTTCAGACGCCATATTTACAATATTGAGGTGGGATCGCCTATGCACACTGCCATGGAGGATATCATCGCCAATGATGTGGCAGGACTGGGCGACTGGGATCAGACAGGAACCACCACTCCCATTATGCTCACCGAGGTCATGAATCTGATCAACAATGATCAGTGGGTTGCATTTGCCTGCTGGAGGCCGCATTGGATGAACATCAGAATTGACATGAAGTATCTTGAACCGGTGGACGGAACAGAAAGTTTTGCCAGCGAGTCACTTATCCACACGGTTGTTCGTGACGGTTTTGCTGCCCAGTACCCGGATGCATATCAGTTCTTACAACGAATGCAGGTCACCTCTGAGATCCAGAGCTATTGGATCAATGAGTATGGTCAGAAAAACCTGCTTGCCAAAGAAGTGGCCACTACCTGGATAAAAGACAATATGGACATTGTTTCCAGCTGGTTTGCCGGAATCACAACCCCTGCAGGAACTCCGGCCATGGAACTTATTCAAAACAAATTCAAGTAAATATTATTCTTTAACTACCCGTCAACCCCCTGTGTTTGCAATTTAAAGTCACAAACACAGGGGGTATCACTGTTGTCTTCCGGGTTGCACGTTGATCATGCTGATTCCCTGCCCCCTCTGTGCCAATGAGAGTGAGACACCGACCATTTGAGAATTTAAGCAAGGGCGGTTAAGGTGGCTCACATGATGCACAAGAAGAATGAACATGATGTTTTCAAGTTAACCTCTGGCAGCTGCCAGGGCAGTCCCACCCCCTTCCGGAAGGGGGTGGGAAACGGGAACCAAAACGATCCTGAGGTGGTTCCCAAGAAAAAAAGACGTTATTACACCGCCAACTACAAGCTTCGCATCCTCCAGGAGGCTGATGAGTGTACCAGCCAAGGCCAATTCGGAGCCCTGCTGCGCAGAGAAGGTCTTTATCACTCAAACATCAAGAGGTGGCGGGAGCAGCGG